>NZ_CP012070.1:1922875-2243354 GCF_001189535.1 Arsenicicoccus sp. oral taxon 190 | reverse complement strand
TTGGAGTACGGCGCGTTGAAGGCCGGGACACCGCGCGACGCGGCGGCGCCGAGGGCGATCTGGTTGGTGCCGATGCAGAACGCTCCGACGGCCAGCAGGTCCGGGGCGGCGGCGACCACGCGCTCGGTCAGCTCGGTCTTGGACCGCAGCCCGAGCAGCTGCACCCCCTGCAGGGCGGCGATCAGCTCGTCCTCGTCCAGGGCGCCAGGACGGTGGTCCACCTCGATGCCGGCCTCGGTCAGGACGGTCGTGGCGAGCGGGTGGATGTTCTCCAGCAGCAGGGCCTTCATGGCGCCATGGTGGCAGCGGGTCCGGCCCGGGTGCGGGAGGCGTCCGGCATACGACTGCCGGGTCGGCCGCCGTGTGGCTCAGCCCGGCTCGCCGACCACGACGTCGCGGTGCCAGGAGCAGGTGCGGTAGGCGGTCTCCCAGCCCAGGGAGCGGTACAGCGCGTCGGCGCGGGTCGGCGAGTCGTCGTCCACCTCGAGGCCGACCCGGTTGCGTCCCTGCAGCGCGGCGTCCCCGATCGCGGTGTGCAGCAGCGCCTTGGCGACCCCGCGGCCCCGGGCCCGGCGGTGCACCCCGATGTAGTCGACGTAGCCGCCGAGGAAGCCCTCCCGGTCCGGGGCGAGGACCGTGCCGACGAGCGCGCCGCCGGCGAGCCAGCCGTCGTCCCCGGCGTCGTCGCGCACCTCCGCCAGCCACCAGGAGTCCCACCGGTGCCCCGGGTCCTCCTGCAGCCGCTGCACGAACTCCGGGAAGCTCTCCCGATAGCTGTTGAAGTGGTCCGCGAAGGACTCCTCGAGCATCTCGTGGATCAGCTGGATGTCCTCCGCGACGGGAAGTCCGTTGGTGTGCAACCGGACCCGTCGCACCCGCACCCCCTCGCGCGGCGCCGGGAGCAGGCTCGGGTGGTCGCGTCCGCGGTCCACGGGCCGGCTCATCTGCAGCCACGTGCGCGTATGCCGGAACCCCGCGTCCCGCAGCCAGCCGCCCTGACGGTCGTCGCCGGCATACGACCCGGTGTCGATCTGGGTGCTGCCCAGGCGCCGCAGGTGGGCGATGGCGCGGGCGGCCCGCTCCACCCAGGCGAGCAGGGCCCGGGCGACGGCGTCCTCGGTGCCGGCCCCCGCCTGCGCGTCCAGGTCGGGCTCGACGGTGACGTGGGCGAGCACCCGCCCGGCGGCCCGGTCGTGGGCTGCCGCCCAGCCGCGCACGCAGCCGCCCGGGTCGACCGCGACGGCCTGGCGGCGGGTCCACGAGGCCACCCCGGTGATCTCCAGCAGCACGGTGCGGGTGTCGGGCGTGGCGCCCCCGACGGCCCGGTCGGTGACGGCTGCCCGGAGCCCGGCGAGCCGGTGCACGTCCCGCTCGTCGGGGACCCGGAGCGTCCACCCGGGCGGGAGGCCGGTGAGGGGCAGCGTCGAGGGTCGCAGGGACGGTGGCGTCGTTGCGGGCATGGGCCCATCATCTCAGCCGGCCCGGTCGCGGTCGCTGCGACGCCGGCGTGGGCGCCCACCCCCGGATGGTCCGGGGGCGGGCGCCCACGTCGGTAGAGCGGTGGATCAGTGCTTCTTGCTGACCGCGCTCAGCGCGTCGACGATGCCGTCGCCGTAGAAGCTGTTGAACTCCGGCGTCCCGGTGCACGTCGCGGTGTACTTCGCGTTGACGCCCGGGTAGACCATCGTCGCCGGGGAGGGGCAGGCGTGGTCCGTCGCGGTGCGGGTGAGGATCTTCTCGGTCTGGTGGGGGTTGAGCGCCTGGCCGCCCTGCTTGGGGTCGCGGTGGCCCCACCGGTCGATGATCAGCGCAGCGACGCCGGTGGCGTGCGGCGCCGCCATGGAGGTGCCCTGCATGAAGGTGTAGTAGCCGTCGCCCTGCTTGATGACGAAGTCGTTGGTCGGCTCCCCCGTCACCGGGTCGATGTCACCCTCGGCGATCCCGACGTTCTTGGGCATCGCGGCGAGGATCAGGTTGGTGGGCTTGGCATAGCTGGGCGTGCCGTACCAGTCGCGGTAGTCGCCACCCGGCGCGGCCACGTCGACCGAGTGCAGGCCGTAGCTCGAGTAGTAGGCCTTGCGACCCGACGGCCCGACCGACGTGACCGTGAGGACGTGGTCGCCCTCGGTGGGCAGGTCGAGGCAGGAGTTGTCGATGACCCGGTGCTTGGCCGCCCCCTCGGGGTAGTCCGGGGAGGAGTCGTCGACGGTCGGGTTGTCCAGGTCGGTGGCGGAGTTGCCGGCCGCCGCGATCAGGGTGACGCCCTTGCCGCGGGCGTAGCGCAGTGCACGGTTGGTGGCCTCGATGGTGAGCCGCTGCTGCGCCTGCTCCTCCGGGGAGTCGGCGGGGTTGTTGGCGCAGTTGAAGGCCCACGGGTCGATGTAGTAGCTCATGTTGACCACGTCGATGCCGTTGTCGCCGGCGTAGGTCAGCGCCTTGACCGTCGGGGCCAGGAAGAAGTAGCCGGAGTCCTGACCGGCGCGCAGGTTGACGATCTCGGCCTGCGGGGCGACGCCGGCGATGCCCTGGCCGTTGACCGGGGAGGCGATCGTCGACGCGACGTGGGTGCCGTGGCCGCCCTCGTCGACGTCGGCCGGGTCGGTGCAGGAGCCGTCCGGGTCCTCCGCGCAGGGGCCGTCGATGTCGGGCATGTCGACGGTGAAGTTGCGCGACAGCGCGGCGTTGAAGTTGGGGGCGATGTCGGGGTGGTGGCCGTCGACGCCGGTGTCGATGACTCCCACCCGGACCCCGCGGCCGGTGGCGATGCGGTGCGCCTGCGCGGTGCGGATCATCCGCATGTCCCACTGGTAGCCGGCGAGCGGCTCGCCCTCGGTGTCGAGGGCCGGCGCGGGCGCCTTGCGTCCCTTGCCGCGCTGGGCCTTGAGCTTCTCGATGTCGGCGATGCTGGGCTTGGCCTCCTTGGGGGCCCGCCCGATCACCCGGTCGGCGCTGGCGGTGTCGACGGCGGCGTCGGCACGGACCGCGCCGGTGAAGTCGGTGCGGGTGGTCCGGACCGAGTAGAGGCCGATGGCGGCGTCGACCTCGGTCACCTCGCCCCCGGCCTTGCGGATGGCGGCGCGGACGGCGGCGTCCTGCGCGCCGTTCTTGGCGAGCACGAGGACCGACCGGGAGGGTCCCTCCTGGCCTGCGGTGGCGGGGGCTGCGGCGGCGAGGCCGGACAGAGCGGCAGCGGCACTGAGCGTGACGGCGATGGCACGTCGGTGTGTGGTCACGGGAGAGCTCCTGGCGGTGGCTAGGCAGTCATCCGTCCCGGGTTGGGTTGGATTGCCCGATCCTGTCGCGCAGGTCACACCCTGTCATAGCCCCATCTGGGTGGTGTCCCTCTGTTTGGCGTCACGCTCCGCAGTGAGGTCGGGGGCGGTGCGGTCAGGGGCGGTGCGGTCTCGCGAGCCCAGCGCCGACTGTGCCGACTGGGCCGCCTGCGCCGACTGGGCCGCCTGGGACCGGGACTCGTTGGACACCGCGGGGTCGGACATGAGCCAGCGCGCCACGGCGGTGGCGCCCCGACCGGCGGGCCGGCCCAGCACCAGGTCGACGCCGGCCTCCAGCGGCGGCGGCAGGACGCTCAGCCCGAGCATGCGCCGGGCCCAGCCCGGCAGGGTCGCGATGGCGCCTGCCGCGAGCATCCAGTAGCCGGGCCGCGAGGACCACCCGAGCGGCGGCGTCAGCAGCAGGAAGCGCGCAGCCTCGACCGCGGCCGGGGTGCGCCGCAGCTCGGGGCGGTAGGCGTCCAGGGTGGCGCGCAGGTCGGCATACGTGCGGGGCAGGTCGGCCACCCCCAGCTCCGCGGAGACCCGCGCCGCCTGGGCGGTGTACTCGTCCAGCTCCCGCTCCCCCAGGCGTCCCGCCCCGAAGGCCTGGTAGGTCGCGACGAAGCTGTCCGCCTCCGCGACGTGCACCCAACGCAGCAGGTGCGGGTCCGACGCGGCGTAGCGGCGTCCGTCAGGAGCGACCCCCACCACGCGCTCGTGCAGGTTGCGCACCCCGTCGACCATGGCCTGCGCCCGCCGCGCCGTGCCGTAGGTGGTGGTGGCGATGTAGTGGCTGGTCCGCTGCAGCCTCCCCCAGGGGTCGCCCTTGTAGCCGCTGTGCTCGGCCACCCCGGCCATCGCCAGCGGGTGCAGCGACTGCAGCAGCAGCGCGCGCAGACCCCCGCTGAACATCGACGTGTCGGCGTGGACCTGCCAGATCACGTCGTCGGGGCCGAACCACCGCTCCCCGACCTCGCCCCAGATCCGGTCCGCCCGCCTGTCGGCGTCCTCCCCCGCGATCCGCTGCCGCAGGCTCAGCGCCGCGTGCGTCCGCAGGCGCGCCAGCTCGTCCCGTGCCACTCGCTCCCCCGTAGCCATGCCCCCAGCATCTCAGCATCCGGACCGTCTCCGCGAGTGCGACGCACACCGGCGCGGCGCCGCCCCGGGTGGGGGTCGGCGCCGCTCCGGACAGGCTCAGCGGGTCACTGGTCTTCCTCGGGCTCGAAGGTCGAGCCCTTCTCGTCGGCGCCGGCGCCCGCGCCCGCGTCGTTGAGCTCGTCGAGGCTCGTGGTGCCGTCGCTGCCGCCGGTGGCCTGCTCGGCGTCGTCACCGGTCAGGCGCTGGTCCTCGGGTCGCTGCTCGGACATGGCGTGCTCCTTTCTGTCACAACACTTCTCTCGGTGGGCCACCGGCGGTCCTCCTCGCGTCGGACGCCATCGGCCCCGGGCTGTCGGCATACCCACCGGCCCCCGTGGCAGACGGCCGCGTCAGATCACGTAGGTGTCGGCCCGCCGCGGCGCCCGGCGCATCTCGGCCAGGTCGTAGGGCGTGCGCTGGTAGACGTAGTAGTTGAGCCAGTTGGCGTAGAGCAGGAACGCGTGGCTGCGCCAGGTGACCCGCGGTGGCTGCGTCGGGTCGTCGTCCGGGAAGTACCCCACCGGCACGGCGATGGGCAGGCCCTTGGACGCGTCGCGGTGGTACTCCAGGGCGAGCGTGTCGGCCTCGTACTCCGGGTGACCCGTCACGAAGAGCTGCCGCCCGTCGCGGGACTGCGCGAGGTAGAGGCCCGCGGTCTCGGAGGTGGCCAGCACCTGCAGCTGGGGGTGCGCCCGCACCTCCTCCAGGGGCGTGCCCGTATGCCGCGAGTGCGGCGCGGTGAAGGTCTCGTCGTAGCCGCTGACGATCCGCGCGCGGGGGTCGAGCACCCGGTGCTCGAAGACGCCGAACATCTTGTCCGGCAGCTCCACCTTGCCGATGCCGTAGTGCCGATAGAGCCCGGCCTGCGCGCCCCAGCACACGTGCATCGTCGAGTAGACGTGGTCGGCGCTCCAGTCGAGGATCGCGCACAGCTCGTCCCAGTAGTCCACCGCCTCGAAGGGCAGCTTCTCCACCGGCGCGCCCGTGATCACCAGGCCGTCGTAGCGCTCGTCCCGGATCTCCTCGAAGGTGCGGTAGAAGGTGTCGAGGTGCTCGGTGGAGGTGTTGCGGGACTCGTGCGAGCACATCCGCACCAGGGTGATCTCGACCTGCAGCGGGGAGTTGGCCAGCAGCCGCAGCAGCTGGGTCTCGGTGACGATCTTGGTCGGCATGAGGTTGACGATGGCGATGCGCAGCGGGCGGATGTCCTGGTGCCCGGCGCGCTCGGTCGACATGACGAAGACGTTCTCGGACTCGAGCGTGCGGCGCGCCGGCAGGGCGCGAGGGACGTTGACCGGCAACGGGATCGACCTCCTCGATCGGGATGGACCTCGACCGAGGCCCGCGTGACCGCGTCGACGGTGGCCGCGCGGCCGGGTCTGCCCTCGAGAGGCACCGGCGCGGAACCGGGTGCCGAGCGACCTCCTCGAGGTGATCGGTCGCTGCTCTGGACCCAGGGCCAGGGTGCCACACGCGCCCGCCGGCCGCCGGGGCGCGCCAGCCGTCGAGACGGCGCCGGCCGTCGAGACGGCGCGGCTACCGCAGGGCGCCGGTCGTGTCGAGGCGCACGTAAGCCTCGCCCTGCGCCGGCCGCCGGTCCTCCTCGTCGCGTCGGGGCCACAGCGCGCAGGCCCGCTCGGCCTGGGCGGTGATCGTCAGCGAGGGGTTGACGCCGAGGTTGGCGCTCACCGCGGCGCCGTCGAGCACCGAGATGCCGGGGTATCCCCACACGCGCTGGTAGGGATCCACGACGCCCGTCGCCGGGTCGTCGGAGATCACGGCGCCCCCGAGGTAGTGCGCGGTCATGGGCATGTCGACGACCTCCCCGACGCTGCCGCGGGCGTCCGCCGGGACCCCGGTCACGGCCTCCAGCCGCCGTGCGATCGCGCGCAGCGCCGTGTGCCCGACCGGGATCCACGTGGGGTTGGGCTCGCCGTGCCCCTGCCGGCTCGTCATGGAGTGGCCGCCGAGCAGGCCCCGCCGATAGCTGGTCGTCAGGGAGTTGTCGCGGCTCTGCATGACCAGCCCGATGACGGTGCGCTCGCTCCAGCGGCGCAGCCACAGCGACCGGGCGGCGCCGAGCGGGTCGCGGACCACCTCCCCCAGGTAGCGGACGTACCTCGGCACCCGCCCGCCACCCGGCACGAGCAGGGCCGTCAGGGCGCCCATGAGGTTGGACCCGACGCCGTATCGGCAGTTCTCGACGTGCGTGTCCTGGTCGGGGTGGAAGGACGAGGTGATCGCCACGCCCTTGGTCAGGTCCACGCCGGGCGGGACGCGGCGGGTGCCGGCGCCGCCGATCATCTCGGAGTTGGTGCGCGTCAGCCGTCCGAGGGCGGGCGACAGCCGGGGCAGGTCGCCGGTGTGCCGCAGCCGGTGCAGCAGGCGGCTCGTCCCGAAGGCGCCGGCCGCCATCACGACATACGTCGCCGTCGTCTCCTGACGGTCCCGGCCGACCCAGGCGCCGGTGCGCTCGTGCTCGACCCGGTAGCCGCGCTCGGGGCGCGCCGGGTCGATCGGCCGCACCCGCGTCACCGTCCGTCGCTCGCGCACGACGGTGCCGAGCCGCTCGGCGAGGGCCAGGTAGTTCTTGACCAGGGTGTTCTTGGCGCCGACGCGGCACCCGACCATGCAGCTGCCGCACTCGGTGCAGCCCGTCCGCGCGGGTCCCTCGCCGCCGAAGTAGGGGTCGGCCACCGTCTCCCCCGGCCGGCCGAAGTAGATCCCGACGGGCGTCTTGCGGTAGCTCTCCTCGACCCCCATCTCGCGGGCGACGTCGAGCATCAGCCGCTCCACCGGTCCGTCGCAGGGGTTGGTGACGACGCCGAGCATGCGCGTCGCCTCGTCGTAGTGCGGTGCGAGCTCGCTCTCCCAGTCGGTGATGTGCGCCCACTGCCGGTCGGCGTAGAACGGGCCGTGCGGGCGGTAGAGCGTGCAGGCGTAGTTGAGCGAGCCGCCGCCGACACCCGCGCCGGCGAGGACGAGCACGTCGGGCAGCCGGTGGATCCGCTGCACCCCGAAGCACCCCAGCCGCGGCGCCCACAGGAACCTCCGCACGTCCCAGCTGGTCCTGGCGAAGTCCTCGTCCTCGAACCTCCGGCCGGCCTCGAGCACCTCGACGCGATAGCCCTTGGCGGCCAGCCGCAGCGCCGCCACCGAGCCTCCGAAGCCGGAGCCGACCACCAGCACGTCGACGTCGGTCCCCTGGTCGTGGGTCACCTGGTCCATGCGGCACCTCTTCCCCGGGTCGACCCGGCCGTATGACGCGCCCCCCGTCGCGGGGTCGCCGTCCGTCGCGCGGTGACGACGTGCGGGGCAGGTTACGCAGGGGTAGCCGCCCTGCACAGCCCCGGGCCCGCTGGACGAGACACCCACGGGCCGGTCGCGGTCGGCTCGGGCATCCTGGACGCATGTCGCAGGTGCCACCCGTCGTCCCGACCCACCACGTCCGACCGCGCCGCGGCTGGCTCAACGACCCCAACGGGATGGTCCGTCACGGCGGCCGGTGGCACGTGTTCTACCAGCACAACCCGGCCGCGACGGTCCACGACCTCATCCACTGGGGGCACGCGTCCAGCCCCGACCTGGCGCGCTGGACCGAGCACCCGGTGGCGTTCGGCCCGACGCCGGACGGCCCGGACCGCTTCGGGTGCTGGTCGGGGGTGTTCGTGCCCGACCTGGAGCGGCCTGCAGTCGCCTACTCGGGGGTGGTGGACGCGACCTTCGCGAGCACCGTGTGCCTGCGCTGGGCCCTCGACGACGACCTTGACACCTGGTCCGAGCCGATCGTGGTCGGGCGGACGCCGTCGGCGGACGGGGTGGCCGTCATGCGGGACCCGTTCGTCTTCACCCACGGCGGGCGTCGGTGGGCCCTGCTGGGCGCAGGCCTCGACGACGGCACCCCTGCGGTGCTGCTCTACGGCTGCGACGACGTGCTGGCCTGGAGCTATGAAGGGCTGTGGCTGACGCACGCGGACCCCGTCGCGGCGGCGCACGCCCCGGGCGACATCTGGGAGTGCCCACAGCTGGTTCAGACCGAGGGCGGCACCGCGCTCGTGCTGAGCCTGCAGCACGACGGCGTCCTGGACCGCGCGGTCTGGCTCACCGGCGACCTCGGGACCGGCGCCGACGGCCGACCCACCTTCGCGGCGCGCCAGGGCGGACCGCTCGACACGGGCGACGCGTTCTACGCCCCGCAGGTGCTGCACGACGAGCCGGAGTCGCTGCTCATGGGGTGGGTGCGGCAGGACGACCTCCCCGCGGACCCGGTCGACCCGGGCAACCCGGGCAACCCGGACGACCCAGCCGTCGGGGACCGCCCGGGCGGCGACCTCGTGGCCGGGTGCCTCACCTTCGCGCGTCGCCTGCGCGTGGAGGGTGACGCCCTGCGCAGCCGGCTGGACCCGGCGGTCGAGTCCCTCCTCGGCCCCGAGACGGACTGCCCGGACCGTCCGGTCACCGTGGCCGACGGCAGGGTCCGGGTCTCGGGGTCCGGGCCGTGGCGGCTGGCCGGGCGCACCACCGTCATCGACGGCGCGGGTCCGGCGGACCTGTGGTGCGACGGCGAGGTCGTCGAGGTCTACCCGCACGACGGCTCGGCGCCCGCCACCTGGCGGGACGTGGGCACCCGCGGCTGGACCCTGCACGCCGAGGAGGGGCCGGTCCTCCTGCAGCCGCTGACCCCTGCCTCGCCCTGACGCCGCCCCCACAACGACCCTGGACGACCTGCTCTTGCCTCGCCTCGTGGACCGGGAGCGGGTGCAGGAGCACCAGCATCGGATGCTGGGCGAGGTCCGGGCCTACCAGCTGCGCGAGCCCCGTGAGAGCGCGGGCCATACGGCAGCGGCCCCCTCCGCAGGACGGAGGGGGCCGCGTGCACCGGTCAGGCGGTGTGCTCGGGGATCGCCTTGTGCTCGAGGAGGTAACGCTCGGCCTCCTCGTTCCAGATGTTGTTGTTGCGACCGCAGATCTCCGCGAGGCCCGCGAAGAACTCGTCGTCCTTGCCCAGCTCGGCGAAGTCCTCGATCGCGGTGAGCGGCATGCGGGCCCACGGGTAGATGAGCTTCTTGCCGCCCGGGATCGTCGGGTAGGTCAGCACGGTCTCCGGGACCGAGTCCAGGCCGCCGACGTGGGTGACCATGAAGGACGGGTTGAGCTCGCCGCGGGCCGACATCTCCAGGGACTCGACCATGTCGCCGGTCGAGCCGCCGGACGTGCCGACGATGTGGGTCGACTCGTAGTGCACGTTGTAGAAGTTGAAGTCGGCGACGAAGCTCTTGTCGGTGGGGCCGGCGAAGAAGTTGAGGCAGCCGTCGAAGCCGAGGATCTTGTCGCCGAGCTCGACCAGCGCGCGCACCGGGGCGAAGACGAAGACGTCGTCGAAGCCCTTGGCGTCCGGGGTGAGGGCCCGCAGCGTGTCGACCGGGTCGCCCTCGGAGGTGTTGACGTACTGCAGCTCGACGCCCTTGGCGCGGGCGTCCTCCACGGTCAGCAGCGACGCCACCCGGTCCAGGCGCGCCTGGTCGATGTCGACGACGACGACCTGGGCGGGCTTGTAGGGGCCGTTGATGGCGTAGTCGATCGCGCCGATCCCCATCGGGCCGGCGCACCCGAGCAGCGCCATACGGCCGCCCTTGACCGGGCCCATGAAGTGCTCGTAGACGAACGGCTTGGTGTGGTACTGCGCGTGGAAGGCGCCGATGATGCACGACATCGGCTCGGCCAGACCGGCATTCGCGAAGTAGGTGCCGTCGTAGGGCAGGACGCAGCCCTTGTCGATCGCGATCTTGGGGATGATCGTGTAGTGCGTGTCGCCCCCGAAGTAGGGGTAGGAGTAGCCGCTGGAGTAGCCGTTGGGCAGACCCATGGCGGGCTGGATCGCGATGCGCTGGCCGACCTGGTAGTCGTCCTGGTAGTCCGCGCCGACCTCGACGATCTCGCCGGCGAACTCGTGACCGGCCATCACCGGGACCTCGGCGATGTTGGGCGGGACGCGCTTGTGGTCCTCGCCGAGGATGGTGGCCTTGTAGGTCGACATGCAGATGCTGTCGGACATCACCTTCATCAGGATCTCGTCCGGGCCGATGGGCGGAAGCTCCACCTCGGCGACCTTGATCTTGCCCTTGCCGTGGATGACGGCGGCTTCGGTGCGCATGCTGTGCTCCATCCGTGGGGGGTGTCGTGCTCCGCTGACGACAACGGTAGGCGCCTCGACGGCTTTTGTCTATAGGTTGACTAAAGTGGCTCAGGCGAGGGACTCGACCAGCCGGGTCACCCGGGTCGGCTCCAGGAGCGCATCGGCCGCCAGGGTGACCGCGCCCGTCGTGCCGGCGCGCCCACCCAAGAGCGAACCACGGATCCGCAGCGTCTGCAGCGCATAGCTCCCCGCCCCCGCCTCGATCGCGGCGCGCAGCGGCGCCATCAGCACGCCGCCGGCGTCGGCCATCGCTCCCCCGATCACCACGGTGCTGGGGTTGAGCAGCCGCACGACCTCCGCGAGCGCGCGCCCGAGGGCGTCGCCCACCTCCCCGACCAGGGTGCAGGCGAGCGGGTGCCCGGCCTGCACCAGGTCGACGATCTCCAGACTGGTCGAGACGCGAGTCCCCTCTGCGGTCAAGCGATCTCGTATGACGTAACCGCTGGCCACCTCCTCGAGCCGCCGCAGCCGACCGTCCGGCCCGGGCAGCGTGAGGACCCCGACGCCGCCGCGCTCGCCGCGGTAGACGCGGCCGTCGAGGACGAAGGCGCAGCTCATCCCCATCCCGACGCGGACGACGACCGTGTGCCGCCCCTCGCCGACCGCGGCGTGCTCGGCCACCGCCATCAGGTTGACGTCCCGGTCGACCACCTGCACCTGCCCCCGCACGGCGAGCAGGTCGGTGAAGGCGACTCCCTCCCAAGCGGCCTCGCGCAGCGGTGCCCCGATGACCCCGGCCCGCATGTCGACCGGTCCGGGCACCCCGACCCCCACGGCGCGGACGTCGTCGACGTCCTTGCCGAGCCCCGCGAGGAGTCGGGCCGCCCGTTCGTCGGCCCAGCCGGCCACGCCGAGCGGGCCGGTGGCGAGGCCGATGTCAGCGGCGTCCTCGGCGAGGAAGCGCCCGCCCAGGTCGGTGATGGCCAGACGGGTAAAGGCGCCTCCGATGTCCAGCCCGAGCAGCAGCCCGTAGTCGTGGTTGAGCGCGAAGGTCTCGGCCGGGCGGCCGCCCTCGGAGGCGCCGTAGCCGGTGCTCACGACCAGCCCGGACGCCAGCAGCTCGTCCAGCCGCTTGCCGACGGTGACGCGGGACCAGCCGAGGGCGTCGACGAGGCCGCGGCGGGTCGTCGGGCCGAGGGTCCGCAGCTCGGCGAGCACCTCGCCGGCGCCGGTGTCGGATCGGGTCATGCGGCCATGCTGCCACCCCGGGGCGCTGCTGCGACCCACCTCCGCCGCGTTTTGCGTGCCGGTGCCCAGAAGTCGGCCGTCAGGCGGTGGTGAGGCGGCGGTGGCGCAGCAGCAGCAGGGCGAGCGCCCCGACGCCGCCGAGGAGCATCAGGATCACGCCGAACCAGTACATCCAGCCCACGTGCTCGGGGACAACGAGCCGCTCGGCGAGCAGCTCGTGCTCGAGGGCGTAGGCGTAGACCCAGCTGACGACCCCGACGACAGCCGCGGCGAGCAGGGCGGCCACGGCGAGGATCCACACGAGCGGTGGGCGAACGGTCTGGGACATCCATGCCTCCTGTCGAGCCGCGGTGAGCACCGGCGGACCGGACCAGTGAAGCACCTGGGTGCCGCCACGCGGAGGGCGGGGTCGCCTCAGCGACGCAGGTAGTGCCCGACCGGTCGGCCGTCCACGCGACCGACCGTCACGGGCACGGCGAAAACGTCCTCGAGCAGCGGCTCCTGCATCACCTCCTCCGGGGTGCCGGCCGCGACGACCCGCCCCCCGCGCATCGCCACGATCCGGTCGGCGAAGGCCGCGGCGGCGTTGAGGTCGTGCACCACCACGACCACCGTCTTGCCGAGCTCGTCCACCGCGCGCCGCAGCAGCCGCAGGATGCCGAGGGCATGCCGCATGTCGAGGTTGTTGAGGGGCTCGTCGAGCAGGACGTAGTCGGTGTCCTGGGCGAGGACCATCGCGATCAGGACCCGCTGCCGCTGGCCGCCGGACAGCTCGTCGACGAACCGGTCGGCGAGGTCCGCCAGGTCCAGGTAGTGCAGCGCCCGGTCCACGTGCTCGACGTCGATCGGCCGCAGCCGCCCCCCGCAGTGCGGGAACCTGCCGAAGCCGACGAGGTCGCGCACCCGCAGCCGCACCGCCAGGTGGTGCTCCTGCCGCAGGATGGCGAGTCGCCGCGCCAGCACGGAGGATTCGCACCGCGACACGTCCAGCTCGTCGACGTGCACCGACCCGGCGTCCGCGGCGAGCAGCCGCGCGACGATCGACAGCAGCGTCGACTTGCCGGCGCCGTTGGGCCCGACCAGGCAGGTCAGGGCCCCGGCGGGCAGGTGCAGCGTGACGTCGTCGACGACGGGCGTGTCGGCATACGCCTTGGTGACGCCGCGGACGGAGATCCCGGGGGTGGTGGTGGTCATGCGCGGGCCCTTCGGAGCAGGAGGACGAGGAAGACGATGCCGCCGAGCAGCTCGACCACGAGGGACAGCGATCCCTCCAGGCCGAGGAGCTTCTCGAAGACGAGCTGGCCGCCGACGAGGGTGACGACGGCGGCGCCGCAGGCGGCGGGGAGCACGCCGGCGTGCCGGTGCGTGCCGACGGTCTGGTAGGCGAGGTGGGCCACCAGCAGGCCGAAGAAGCTGGTGGGGCCGACCAGGGCGGTGGCGGCGGCGACGAGCAGCGCGACGACCGCGAGCACGACGAGCTGGGCACGCCGGTGGTCCAGGCCGAGGGAGACCGACAGCTCGCGGCCGAGGGCGAGCACGTCCAGCCGGGCGGCGCTGCGCAGCGCCCAGGCCAGCGCGAGCGCCACGATCAGCGCGCACACCCCGATGAGTCGCGGGTCGGCACCGTGGAAGTCGGCGAAGTAGCGGTCCTGCAGCACGATGAACTCGGTGGGGTCCATGGCCCGGGTCAGCAGCGTCGACAGCGCCCGGAAGAGGCCGCCCGCCACGACGCCGACGAGGACCACCAGGTGCAGGCTGCGGCCCAGCCCCACGAGCAGCCAGCGGTAGAGCAGCACCGCGAGCGCCGTCATGACGCCCGCCTGCACCCCGAAGCTCGCGACCGGGTCCAGCGAGGTGCTGGCCGTGATGCCGAGGCCGGCGACGGCGGCGGTCTGCACCAGCAGGTAGAGCGCGTCGAAGCCCATGATCGAGGGCGTGAGGATCCGGTTGGCGGTCACGGTGTGGAAGAGCACGGTGGCCAGCCCGACGGCGGTGCCCACCACCGTCATGGTCGCGAGCGTCGTCTGCCGTCGCGGCAGCACAAAGCTGACGACGGCGTCGGTCAGCCCGCCCGTCACGCCCCACAGCGCGTATGCCGTGGCGGCTGCCGCCGCCAGCACCCACCACCCGGCCACCCGCAGGCGTACCTCACCGGACACCGCGGATCCCTCGCACCAGCATCGTCAGGAAGGCGGCGGCGCCCACGACGCCCAGCACCGTGCCGATGGGCAGCTCGTGGGGTGCCACCAGGGAGCGGGCCAGCAGGTCGCAGCCGAGGACCAGCGCCGCGCCGCCGAGGGCGACCCACGGGACGGCGTGCCGGGCGTTGCCGCCGATGGCGAGGACGACGAGGTTGGGGACCACGAGGCCGATGAAGCCGAGCATGCCGACGGTCACCACGACCGCCGCTGTCGTCACCGCGACGATCGTCATGCCGAGCGCCATGGTGCGGCGGTGGTCCAGCCCGAGGCTCGTGGCCACCTCCTCCCCCAGCCCGGCGACGGTGAAGCGGTCGGCGACCACGGTCGCGACGACGGTGAGCGCCCCGGCCAGCCACAGCAGCTCGTAGCGCCCCTGGATGGTGGCGGAGAAGTCGCCGGTCAGCCAGGCGTTGAGGCTCTGCAGCAGGTCGGCGCGGTAGGCGACGAAGGTGGCGACGGCGCTGACGATCCCGGCGAGCACCAGGCCGATCAGCGGCACGACGAGGACGTCGCGGATCGTGACGGCGCGGACGAGACGCAGGAACACCGCGGTGCCGGCGAGGGCGCAGGCGGCGGCGATCGCCATACGGACCACGACGGGGGCCTGCGGCCAGGTGAGGGCCACGGCGAGCAGACCGAGGGAGGCGAACTCCATGGTCCCGGTGGTCGCGGGCTCGACGAAGGGGTTGCGGGTGAGCAGCTGCATGATGAGCCCGCAGACCGCGAGGCCGGCGCCGGCCAGCACGAGGGCGATCGTGCGCGGGATCCGGCTCACCGCCAGCAGGTCCAGCGCCTCGCCGCGCCGGGCCGGGTCGAGCAACGCGCCGGGGGTGACGTCCGCGACGCCGACGAAGAGGGACCACAGGGCGAGCCCGAGGACCACCGCGGCCCCGGCGAGCAGCAGCGCGCTCTGCCGGGGTCCGCGGCGCCCGGTGGCCGCGGTCGCGACGGTCACAGGCCGGCGGCGGCCTCGTCGACCATGGCCGCGAGGTTGTCCAGGCCGGCGCCGGTGACGTACCACCGCTGCCCGTCCAGGTAGGTGATCCGGCCGTTGGCGCCGGCCGGGGTGGCCTTGACGAGGGGGTTGTCCAGGATCTGCGCGGCCGCCTTGCCGCTCTCGCCGATCGCGGCGTCGCGGTCCACGACGAAGAGGTGGGCCGGGTTGGCGGCCTTGACGAACTCGAAGCTGGCGGCCTGGCCGTGGCGGTCCTCGCTGATCTGCGCCGCGGTGGGCTTGACGCCCAGCACCTGGTGGATCAGGCCGAACCTCGAGCTCGGCCCGAAGGCGCTGACCTTGCCGCCGCTGGTCATCAGGATCAGCCCGGTGCCGGCGTTGCTCGCCTTGGACCGGGCGCGCGTCACGGCCGCGTCGAGCTGGGCGTGCTTGGCGGCGACCTCCTTCTCCTTGGCGAAGATCCGGCCGAGGGTGGTGTTGGCGGCCTTGGCGTTGGTGACGAAGTCGCCCTTCGAGCTGATGGTCAGGTCGATGGTGGGGGCGATCTTGGACAGCTCGGGGTACTTCGCGGTGGCGCGGGCGCCGACGACGATGAGGTCGGGCTTGTCGGTCGCGAGCTTCTCCAGGTCGGGCTCCTTCATGGGCCCGAGGTCGGCGTAGCGGCCGGCGGAGAAGTCCTGCAGGAAGGTGGGCATCGCCTGCTTGGTGACGGCCGACACCGCGTCGCCCGCGCCGATCGAGCGGATGCTGTCGAGCACCCCCATGTCCAGGACGGCGACCTTGCGGGGCTGCACCGGGACCTCGGTGGTGCCCTTGGCGTGGGTGACGGTGACGGTGCGGCCCGAGGCCTGCGACGAGCCGCCGGAGGAGCCGCTCGAGCCGCTCGAGGAGCCGCCCGAGGCATCCGCGGAGCCGCAGGCGGCGGTGGCGAGCGTGGCGGCCGTGAGCACGGCGACCCCGCCGAGGGTGCGAGGGGTGAGGTGGCGCGCGGGGGCGGGCACAGGGGTAGGCATGGCACTCCGATCGGTCTGGGCTATCACGGGGATAGGTAGACCTTACTTAGGCAAACCTTAGTAGAGCCTGGGAGGGGGTCCGGGCGCGGGGAGAGATGGCTCACAGCACCCGGGGTCGAGGGCTGCCCGGGCGGGTAGCCGGTCCACCCGCGGGTATGCGCGCCGGTGATGCCCCGGCGACGCCGAGGCCGCCACAGCCGTGAGGAGAGCAGCGATGAGCACCACCCGGCAGGACCGCACCCTCGACTTCCTCCGACGGGGCTACGGCTTCTCGGACGCGTGGCGGCGTGAGCTGCGCGACCTCGACCCGCGCTCGGTGGCCCGGATCCCGATGCGGCTGCTGGGGCGGCGGGCGCTGCTGGTGCGCGGCGACGAGGGGGTCCGGCTGTTCTACGACACCAGCGCCGTCAAGCGGCACGGCGCGATGCCCCTGCCGATCCGCGGGCCGCTCTTCGGGGCCGGTGCCGTGCACGGCCTCGACGACGAGGAGCACCGGCACCGCAAGGCGATGTTTGTGGGGATCGCGTACGACGACGCGCAGGTGGCGCGGCTGATGCCGCTGGTCGAGCAGGAGTGGCGGCGCACCCTCCAGCAGTGGCGCCGGGACGGTGGGGGCGACGTCTACGACGCCGCGGTCGTCGCCTACGGCCGGGCCATCATGACCTGGGCCGGCGTCGACGTCCCGACCGCGGAGCAGGACCGCTGGGCGCGGCGGCTCGCGCAGATCGTCGACGGCTTCGGCTCGCTCTCCCCCGCCCACCTCGTGGCCTGGCTCAACAGGACGCGCTGCGACCGCTGGGCCGCGTCGCTGGTGCGCCGCGCCCGCAGCGGCGCGCTCCGGCCGCAGCCGGGCACGGCCCTGCAGGTGATCAGCGAGCACCGGGACCTGCGCGGGGAGCTGCTGGACGAGCACACCGCCGCGGTCGAGCTGCAGAACGTCATCCGGCCCACCATCGCGGTGTCGCGGTTCGCGGCGTTCGCGGCGCGGGCGCTGCACGAGAACCCCTGGTGGACCGAGCGGATCGCCCGCGAGTCCGCCGAGCGGGGCACGCTGGTGGGCGGCCGGGAGGCCACGGCCTTCGCCGAGGAGGTCCGCCGCGTCTACCCCTTCGTGCCGATGCTGCCGTCCATCGCGCGGCGGGACCTCACCTGGCAGGACCAGCAGATCCAGGCCGGGGACCGGATCTTCATCGACATCGTCGGCACCAACCGCGACGAGCGTCACTGGGACTCGCCGCGCACCTTCGACCCGCGCCGCTTCCTGGACGTGGACCGCGAGTCGATCGAGCACTTCGTGCCGCAGGGCGGCGGGGACGTCCGCACCGGCCACCGCTGCCCCGGCGAGAAGATCGCGGTCGGGGTCCTCGCCATCACCGTGGCCGCCATGAGCGAGCCTGGGCTGCAGGTGGATCCGCACAACCTGGCCTTCGACACCACCCGGCTGCCGACCAAGCCCCACCGGGCTCGCGTCGTCGCCGACTGAGGGGACCACCATGGCCGAGATCGCGATCACGCTCACCGTCCCGCTCCCCCGGGAGGTCGTATGGCGCCGCCTGTGGTCCCCGTCCCGCCACACCGCTGCGATCCCGCTGACGGTCGTCACGAGCACGAGCGACCCGATGGCCCAGCCGGGTTCCCGGGTCGTGGCGCGCACCTCCGTCGGGCCCGTGGGGTTCGACGACGTCATGGAGGTGGTCGACGTCGCCACCCCGCCGGACGGCGCCTGGGAGTGCCGGATCCACAAGCGCGGCAGGGTGATCCGCGGGGCGATCGCCGTCACCGTTCAGGACAGGACCGGGTCGCAGGACGGCGTCGTGAGCGAGGTCCGTTGGCGGCAGCGGATCTTCGTCGCGGGGCTGCCGGCAGTCCTGGACCCCGTGGTCGGCGGTGCGGCCTGGCTCGCCTACCGGACCGGCATACGGCGCATCATCGGGGGCTGAGGGCTCGTCAGACGAAGGCGTTGATCCCGGTCCGCGCGCGGCCGATGAGGAGCTTCTGGATCTGGGAGGTGCCTTCGTAGAGCGTCATGACGCGGGCGTCGCGGAGGTACTTCTGTGCGGGGTACTCGTCGATGTAGCCGTAGCCGCCGAAGCACTGGATGGCGCGGTTGGCCGAGCGCACCGCGGCCTCGGAGGCGAAGTACTTGGCGGTGGAGGCGGCGACGCCGAAGGGCTCGCCGCGGTCGATGAGATCCGCTGCGCGCCAGGCCAGCAGGCGTGACGCGTCGGCGTCGACGGAGATCTCGGCGATCATGTCCTGGATGAGCTGGTAGGACGCGATCGGCTTGCCGAACTGCTCGCGCTGGGTGGTGTAGTCCACCACGGACTCCAGGCACCCCTGGACGATCCCGACGCACCCGGCCGCGACCGAGACGCGGCCCTTGTCGAGGGTCTGCATCGCGACCCGGAAGCCCTGCCCCTCCTCGCCGAGCAGCGCGTCGGCCGGCACCCGCACCCCGGTGAGGAAGATCTCGGAGGTGGCCTGACCCCGCAGCCCGAGCTTGCCCTTGACCTCCCGGCGCTCGAACCCCTCGGTGTCCGTGGGCACCAGGAAGGCGGAGATGCCCTTGGCTCCCGGTCCGCCGGTGCGGGCGAAGACCAGGCACACGTCGGCCCAGGAGCCGTTGGTGATGAAGATCTTCTGACCGTCGAGGACGTAGTCGTCGCCGTCGCGAACCGCCTTGGTGGTCAACGTGGCCGGGTCGGAGCCGTTGCCCGGCTCGGTGAGGCCGAAGCAGCCGAGCGTGGTGCCGGCGGCGATGCCGGGGAGCCAGCGCTGCTTCTGCTCCTCGGTGCCGTAGCCCAGGATCGAGCCGCCGACGAGCCCGGCCGAGACCGACACGACGCCGCGCAGCGAGGAGTCGGCGCGACCGAGCTCCTCCAGGCCGAGGCAGTAGGTCACGTAGTCGCTGCCGAGGCCGCCGTAGGCCTCCGGGATCGTGAGGCCGAAGAACCCGATCTCACCCATCGCCGGGATGATCGCGGTGTCGATGGACTCGGCGCGGTCCCAGGCGATCCGGTGCGGCACGGCCTCCCGGTCGAGGAAGTCCCGCGCGAGCGCCTGAAAGCTGCGCTGCTGCTCGTCGAGCGACAGGTCCATGGGTGTGGCCCCCTTGGTGCGGTGAGACGACGGTGTCCGCGCTGCGCTGTCGCGGCGGCGTCCCTTGGACGGCTACGCGACGGCGTACCGCCGAGTAGATCACACGGTGGGCGGGGCTGGCTCGGTCGTCGCCTCGGCGTTGAGCCGCTCCAGGTCCTCCTTGCTCAGCCCGAAGAAGTAGGTCGCGAGGAAGCCGGCCAGGTAACCGACGAGGAGGCCGCCGGCATACACGGCGATGGCGGCGCCGATCCCCCGGCTGCCGTTGGTGAGCGGAAAGAGCGCCCAGCCGCTCGGACCGATGGCCGTGGACCCGACGGAGACGCCGAGCTGGTTGAACAGGCCCACGAACCCACCGCCGACCGCGCCCCCGATGCAGGCGGTCACGAACGGCCGCCCGAGCGGCAGGGTGACGCCGTAGATCAGGGGCTCTCCCACGCCCAGGAAGCCGGCGGGCAGCGCTGAGCGGATGGTCTGACGGATGCCGGCGTTGTGCTTGAGGCGCAGGTAGAGGGCGATGGCGGCGCCCACCTGACCGGCTCCGGCCATCGCCAGGATCGGCAGGAGCACGGTGTAGCCGGTCTGCTGGATGAGGGTGGTGTGGATCGGGATGAGCGCCTGGTGCAGACCGAGCATGACCAGCGGCAGGAAGAGGCCCGCCAGGACCAGCCCCGCGAAGGCGCCCCCGTGCTGGAGCAACCCGTTGGCCAGGGTCCCGATGCCGCTGGCGACCCAGCCGGACACCGTCATCAACGGGAAGATCGTGAGCACACCGGCGACCAGCACGACGAACGTGGGCACGAGGAGCATGCTGATCGAGGCGGGCGCCCATCGACGGGCCCAGCGCTCGAGGTAGGCAGCGAGGATCGCCGCGAGGAGCGCGCCGATGACCCCGCCCTGGCCGGGCGCCAGCTTCTCGCCCGCGACGGTGACCTTGGCGACCCCGGCGAAGGGGATGATGGCGGCCACCGCGCCGCCGAGGATGGGCGTGCCGCCGAACTCCTTGGCGGCGTTCATGCCCACGAAGACCGCGATGAGCGTCATGAATCCGCTGGCCACGGCGGCCAGCACCGGCGTGATCGGGGCGGCCCAGGGTGCCGCACCCCGGGTGACGAGGTTGATCAGCACCCCGTTGAGCCCCGCGATGATGCCGCACGCGATGAGGGCCGGGATCAGCGGCAGGAAGATGTTGGCGATGCGGCGCAGGAAGGCCTTCACCGGGGTCTGGTTGCGCCGCTTGCGGTCGCTGCGGATCTGCTGCCCCCGGTCGCGCAGGCTCGCGGCGTCGGTGCCGTATGCCGTTGTCGCGCCGGGCGCCTCGGCACGGTTGGGCTCGGCGCGATCTGCCTCCATGGCGGTGGCGACGTCGTTGACCAGTCCTGGCCCCAGCACCACCTGCACGGTGTCGTCCATGACGACGCCGAGGACCCCGTCGATGGCGCGCAGCCGGTCCTGGTCGACGGCGTCCTGGTCGCGGACGGTGACGCGCAGCCGGGTGATGCAGTTCTCCACGTCGGCGATGTTGCGCGGGCCGCCGAGGGCAGCGGCCGCCTGGGTGGCGATGGTGCGTGGGTCGGCCATCATGACTCCTTCGTCAGGGTGGTGAGGGTGGCCCGCAGGTCCCCGTCGTGCCGGGCGAGCGCGGCGTCGACCTGCGGCGGGGTGAGTCCCGTGAGGAGCGCGAGGGCGGCCGGCTTGGCCCGGCCGTCGTGCTCGTCGAGGGCACGCTCGACCGCTGCGGCAGGCGCCCCGGTGATGGTGGTGACGATCCGGTGGGCGCGGGCTCGCAGCTTGGCGTTGGTGGCGCGCACGTCGACCATGAGGTTGCCGTAGGTCTTGCCCAGCCGGACCATCGTCATGGTCGAGATCATGTTGAGCACGAGCTTCTGGGCCGTGCCCGACTTGAGCCGGGTGGACCCGGCGACCAGCTCGGGGCCGACGACGACCTCGATCGCGAGGTCGCCTGCCGCCGCCAGCGGTGACCCCTCGTTGCAGGCGAAGCCGACGGCGAGGGCGCCGCGCCGTCGGGCCTCCTCGACGGCACGGACGGTGTAGGGCGTGCGGCCGGAGGCCGACAACCCGACCAGGGCGTCCGCCTCGCCGAGCCCGATCCGGTCCAGGTCCTGGACCGCCAGGTCCTGGTCGTCCTCGGCGCCCTCGACGGCGGTCGTCAGCGCCACGTCCCCGCCGGCGATGAGGCCGACGACGAGCGACGGGTCGGTGTCGAAGGTCGGCGGGCACTCCGACGCGTCGAGGACCCCCAGGCGGCCGGCCGTCCCCGCACCGGCATACACGAGTCGGCCACCGGCGCGCAGCCGCTCGGTGACCGCGTCGACGACCGCGGCGATGGCGTCGAGCTGCCGGGCGACGGCGTCGGTCACGCCGGCATCGGCGGCGTTCATCGCGACGGCGAGCTCCCGGGTGGACAGGGTGTCCAGGTCGGCATGAGCGTCGTCGACGCTCTCGGTGGTGAGCGTCGACAGGTCGGGCTGCTCGGGCATCCTCAGGCCTCCTGGTGAGGGTTGCGGTCGGGGTCGGGGTCGGGGTCGGGGCCGCGGTGGCGCGTGGGGGCGGCTGCAGCGGCGCCGTGGCGGTGGCGCAGCGCCTGGTAGGAGTCCGCGATGGCCTCGCTGGCCTGGTCGAAGCAGCGCTGGGCGACCAGGGTGAAGAGGACGTCCACCACGAAGAGCTGGCCCGTGCGTGAGCTCATCGCCGCAGGACGCACCGGCTGCTCCCGGCCGGGCGCGCTCATCAGGACGTGGTGGGCGGCCGACACGGCGCTGCGGGGGTGGCACGTCAGGGCGACGGTGAGGGCACCGCGCTCCCGGGCGATGCGCAACGGCTCGAGGACGTCGACGGTGGAGCCCGAGGCCGAGACCACCACGAGGACGTCGCCCGGACCCAGCAGCACGGCGGCGGTCACTGCCTGGTGCACCTCGGCGGCGCCGCGGGCGGGCAGACCGATGCGCTCGAGCTTGGCCGACAGGTCCAGCGCGACGAGTCCCGAGGCACCGATGCCGACGATCACAGCGCGCCGGGCGGCCACGAGGGCGTCGGCGACGGTGGCGACCGCGTCGGGGTCGAGACAGGCCGCGGTGTCGGTGATCACGGCGCGTTCTTCCTCGGCGAGCGCCGCGAGCACCCGACCCGGCGGGTCGTCGCGGGTGATGTCGGCGGTGAGGTGCCCGTCCCTCCCGGCGGACGCCATGGACCCGACGGCCTCCGCAAGGCCGAGCCGCAGCTCGCGGTAGCCGTCCACGCCGATGGCATCGGCCAGACGGAGCACGGTGGCGTCGCTGGTGCCGGTCGCCCGGGCCAGCTCGCGCAGCGTCATACGAGAGACCGCGGCCGGGTCCTCGAGGATCGCCGCCCCGACCCGGGCGGGGCCCGCGGGCAGGGAGGGCAGGACACCGCGGAGGCGGGCGAGGAGGCCGGACCCGCTGCCGGACCCGCTGCCGTTGCCACTGTCAGAGTTTTGCTCCGCCGTTGGAGTCATGCGTTGGAGCATTGCACCATCGGGGCGCGGGGTCAATAATCGGGGCGCGGGGTCAATCAGGGGCAGCGGAGCATCGACCCTTGGAGCCGTCCGCGGAGCGGGCTCAGAAGGGGACGCCGGCCTCGAGGATCACGTTGGCATAGGGCGTCTGCTCGCCGGTGCGGATCGCGAAGGAGCACTGCGGGATTCGCGCCTTGAGCTCCTCGTGGGAGGCGCTGACGCGCTCGCCCAAGGCCGCCGCGCGATCGTCCAGCCACTCCCCGGCCGGCGAGCCCCACGCCTCCGTCGCCACCACGTGGCGCTGCACCACCACCTCGTGGAGGACGGCGTCCAGCACGGTCCGGAAGTCGAGCTGGCCACCCATGAGCGCCAGGTCGACGACGGGCAGCGAGCGGGGCAGCGGGAGTCCGCAGTCCCCTACCACGAAGGTGTCCGTGTGCCCCAGCAGGGAGAGCTGACGAGAGAGCTCGGCGTGGAGGATGCCTCCCTTCCTCATCGCGCCCTCCGGTCGGGATAGGAGTCCTGGGCGCCTTCGTGCTGGACGGCCTCGGACGCAAAGAGATTCGCCATCTGGGCCGCTTCTCGCAGCCCGATGCGGGACGCGAGTGCAGCGGCCAACGCCCCGACGAAGGCGTCACCGGCCCCCGTGGTGTCCACGACCGCCACCCTGCGGCCAGGCATGGTCGTGACGCCCTCGCTGTCGGCGACCACGGCGCCGGCGCCGCCCAGGGTCATCACGACGGACCGTATGCCGGTGTCCCGAAGCCCCTGCACGAGGCCCGTGGCACCGCCGGCGGACCGGCCGGAGGTCCCCAGGATCTCGAGCGCGCCCGCGCCCTCGTGCTCGTTGACCACGAGGGGATCGGCGAGTCGCAGCACCTCGGGGGCGAGGTCCACGACGGGTGCGAGGTTGACGATGACACGGGCGCCCGCGTCGGTCGCAGCGCGCGCGGCGGCGCCGACGACCTCGACGGGCACCTCCCCCTGCAGGATCAGCAGGTCGGCTGCCGACAACGTCGACAGGTGCGCCAGCTCGGGGTCGGAGACCTGCCCGTTGGCTCCCGGGATGACGATGATCGAGTTCTCTCCGTCGTCGGACACGGTGATGACCGCCAGCCCCGACGGGCCGGCCACACGGCGCACGCCCGAGACGTCGACGCCCGCGCGCTCGAGCCCCGACAGCGCGACCGCGGCATAGGGATCGGACCCAACGGCACCCACCATCGAGACGTCGGCCCCGCACAGGGCCGCCGCCACCGCCTGGTTGGCGCCCTTGCCGCCGGCGCGGGTCTCGCCCCCTGCCCCGATCACCGTCTCACCAGGCCGGGGGTGCCGTTCGACGCGGGCGAAGACGTCCGCGTTGAGCGACCCCAGGACCACGACCCGGCCGGGCGCGACGGGGGCGTCGGGCTCGGCCGGGTCGGAGGCGGCGGGCTCGTCGATCACTTGAGGTACTCGGCCACGTTGGCCGAGGTCACGCTCTTGACCGGGACCGGCACGGCCTTCTCGACGGACTCCTTGTTGGCTGCCTTGAGCGCCATCTGCACGGCCGTCTTGCCGAGCTCCTTGGGCTGCTGGGCGATGGAGCCGACCATCTTGCCCTCCTTGATCGCCTTGAGACCGTCGGCGGTGCCGTCGAAGCCGAACACCTTCACCTGCTGGCCGGCCTTGGCGCCCAGCGCCTGCACGGCCCCGAGGGCCATCTCGTCGTTCTCGGCGAAGATCGCCACGACGCCGGGGTGGCTCTGCAGCAGGTTGGTGGTGACGTTCAGCCCCTTCGTCCGGTCGAAGTCGGCGGGCTGCTTGCCGACCACCTTGATGTCCGGGAAGGCCTTGATGCCCTCCTCGAATCCCTGACCTCGGTCGCGGCTCGCCGACGTGCCCGGCACGCCCTGGAGGACGAGGATCTCGCCCTTGCCGCTGATCGACGCAGCCAGCGCCTTGGCCGCCTGCTTGCCGCCGTCGACGTTGTCGGACGAGACCGAACTGGCGACCTCGGCGCCGTTGACCGCACGGTCCACCGCGATGACCGGCACCTTCGCGTTGAGCACCGGCTTCACCGCGGCGGCTGCGGCGTCGGAGTCCACCGGGTTGATCAGGACCGCTGCCGGCGACTTGGTGGCGGCGTCGGCCAGCTGGTTGGCCTGCGTGGCGGCGTCGTTCTGCGCGTCGACCACGTCGAGGCTGACCCCCGCCGCCTTGGCTGCTTCCTGGGCCCCGTCGCGCACGTCGATGAAGAAGGGGTTGTTCAGCGTGGACAGGGCGAGCGTCATGGACTTGCCTGCCCCGCCGCCCGAGCCCCCCGCGCTCGAGGAGTCGCTCGAGCTCCCCCGGTTGCAGGCGGCGGTGAGGGTGAGCGCCGCGGCGACGGCGACGGCTCCAGTGATCTTGATGAGGGACATGGGTCAGACTCCTTGACTCTTCGTTGAGGTGGATCGATACGTATGCCGACAGCCGGCGCTCGACGGGGTCACCGCTTCTGGCGCAGGACGTCGATGCCGACGGCCAGGGCGATCACGAGGCCGATGACGACCTGCTGCCAGAAGGCCGTGACGTTGAGCAGGTTGAGGCCGTTGCGGATGACGGCGAGGACGAGGGCGCCGACGAGGGTGCCCGACGCCTTGCCGACGCCACCGGACAGGCTGGCGCCCCCGATGACCACCGCGGCGATCGCGTCGAGCTCGTATCCGCTGGCGGCTTGGGGCTGGGCGGAGGCGAGTCGCCCGGCGAGGACCAGGCCCGCGATCCCTGCGAAGAGGCCGGACAGGGCGTACACCGCTGCGGTGGTGCGCTTCACCGGCAGCCCGGCGAGCCGGGCAGCCTCTTCGTTGCCGCCGATGGCGTAGAGGGAGCGGCCGAAGACCGTCCGGTTGAGCACGAACGCCGTCACGAGCGCCGCCACGACGAGCACGAGGATCGGGACGGGCACGGGTCCGAGGTCGCTGCCGAGCCACGAGACGGCGGCGGGCATCTCGATCGGCCGTCCGCCGGACACCACGAGGGCCAGACCGCGAGCGACGGAGAGCATCGCGAGGGTGGCGATGAAGGCCGGCAGCTTGCCGTAGGCCACGGCCGCCCCGGAGACCAGGCCCGCCGCGAGACCGACGAGCGGTCCGACGATCAGGGCGAGCCAGCCCGGCATCCCGCCGCTGGTGACGGCCCAGCCGGCACAGATCGACGACAGGGCGGCCACCGAGCCGACGGACAGGTCGATCCCGGCGGTCACGATCACGAAGGTCATGCCGAAGGCGAGGATGGCGGTGACCGCTGCCTGCACGCCGACGTTCAAGAGATTCTGGGTGGTGAGGAAGGTCGGCGTCGCGATGAACATCACGAGGCAGACCAGGGCAAGGCCGACCAGCGCGCCGTTGTCGGCGAGGAAGTCGGTGGCACGGGCGCGACCGCGGCGTGCCGACGGGGCGGGCGCGTTGGTGGCCGCTGCTGGCGTGTTAGTGGGCACGGGTGGACTCGACCTCCTTGACGGCCAGGGACATGACCGCGTCTTGGGTTGCTTCGGCGGCGGGCAGCTCGCCCGTGAGGCGGCCGCGCGCCATGACGAGGACGCGGTCGCTCATCGAGATGACCTCGGGGAGCTCGCTGCTCGCGAGGACGACGGCGCCGCCGTTGCTGGTGATGGTGTTGATGAGCTCGTAGATCTCGACCTTGGCGCCCACGTCGACGCCGCGGGTCGGCTCGTCGAGCAGCAGGACCCGGGACCCGGCCATGAACCACCGCCCGAAGACCACCTTCTGCTGGTTGCCGCCGGACAGGCCCTTGACGGCCTGGTCCATGGAGGCGCGGCGCAGCCGGAGCGTGTCGGCGACCTCGGTGCCTCGACGGCGTTGCCCGCCCCGGTCCTCCAGGCCGCCCTTCGACGAGGAGCGCAGCGTCGCGTATCCGAGGTTGTCGACGATGGACGCCCCGAGGACGAGGCCGGAGGACTTGCGGTCCTCGGGCACCAGACCCACGCCGGCCCGGACCGCGGCGGCCACGTCGTGCTGCGGCAGGGGGCGGCCGCCCACGGTCACCGTGCCGCCGTCATACCGGTCAGCACCAGCGATCGCCCGGAGCACCTCCGTGCGCCCGGCACCCACCAGACCGGCCAGACCCACCACCTCACCGGCGCGGACCTGGAAGCTGATGTCCTCGAAGAGCCCTGGGCTGGTGAGGTTCTCGACCGACAGGAGAGTCTCCCCGAGCTCGCTGACGCGACGCGGATAGAGATCGTCGATGCTGCGACCGACCATCAGCCGGACCAGCTCGGGCTCGCCGGTGCCACCCGCGACGGTGTCGACATAGGCGCCGTCGCGCAGGACGGTGATGCGGTCGCCGATCTCCTCGATCTCGTCGAGGTGGTGGCTGATGAAGACCATGGCGACTCCGGCCTCGCGCAGCTCGCGCACGATGTCGAAGAGGACGTCGGTCTCGGTGCGGGTGAGCGCCGCGGTCGGCTCGTCCAGGATCAGGATGCGGGCGTCCTGCGAGAGCGCCCTGGCGATCTCGACGAGCTGCTGGCGGGCGATGCCGAGGGTCCCGACAGGCCGGTCGACGTCGACGTCGAGGCCGACGCGGGCCACGGCCTCGCGCGCGATCCGGCGCATGGCGGCGCGGTCGACGAGGCCGTGCTTGCGGGGCGTGCGCCCGAGGGTGAGGTTCTCGGCCACCGACAGGGTCGGGACGAGGTTGAGCTCCTGGTGGATCGTGGCGATCCCCAGCCGCTCCGCCGCCCTGGTGTCTGGGATGCGGACCTCGTTGCCGTCGACCAGGATCCGTCCGCCGTCCGGCTCGTGCACGCCGGCGATCATCTTGATGAGCGTGGACTTGCCGGCGCCGTTCTCGCCGAGGAGGACGTGCACCTCACCGGCGCGCACCTCCAGGTCCACGTCCCGCAGCGCGGGCACGCCCGCGAAGGACTTGCTCACACCCTCCAGCTGGAGCACCACGTCACCCATGCGCCCCCTCCTTGTCTTCAGGTCGTATGCCGCTCGGCTGCCGCTCGCCGCAGGACGCCCGCGCGATGAGCCGCATCGGGACGACTGCGGACGGCGCCGGCTGGTGATCTATCTGGTGCACCAGGCTGGTGACCGCGGCCTCCCCGAGTCCGGCGATGTCCTGGGCGACGACGGTGAGGGCCGGGTCGACCAGCTCGAACCACTCGATGTCGTCCACGCAGGCGAGGGCCATGTCGACCCCTACCTGGATGCCGTGGCGACGGAGCACCATGAAGGCGCCCATGGCCATGAGATTGTCGGCCGCGACGATCGCGTCGAGGGCGGCGCGACGGAGCAGTCGCTCGGTCGCGAGGACCCCGCTGTCGAGCTGGAAATCCCCCTCCACGATCTGGTCGTGCTCCAGCTCGATCCCGTGCTCGGCGAGCCGGTCCACGATGGCCAGGAGCCGCTCGCGGCCGGTGCTCGTCGACTGGGGACCGGCGACGACACCGATCCTGCGACGCCCCAGCCCCACGAGGTGGTCGACCAGGGCGCTCATGCCCGCGCGGTTGTCGCTGGTCACGGTCGGCGTCCCAGGCACCCCCGGGTCGCGGTCCATGAACACCGTCGGCATGCTCGCCGCGGTCCGTCGCAGGACCTCGCTCGCCTCGCCTTGAGGGACCGCGATGATGCCGTCGACCTGGTGGCGGACGAGGACATCGAGGTAGCGATCCTGCTGCTCGGTCTGCTCGTCGGCGTTGCCGATCATGACCGTCAGCCCGTGCTCGGCCGCAACCTTGTCCACGTGGTAGGCCAGCTCGGTGAAGAAGGGGTTGCGCACGTCCGGGAGCAGCAGGCCGATGGTGTGGGTGCGCTGCGTCCGCAGTCCTCGGGCGAGGACGTTGACCTGGTAGCCGAGGTCGGCGGCCGCCTTCGCCACGCGCTCCTTGGCCGCGTGGCTGACCGAGCCGCCACCGGCGAGAGCGCGCGAGGCCGTGGCCGGGGACACCCCCGCTGCCTGCGCCACGTCCCGCAGCGTCGCCATGCCGGCACCTCCTCGAGCCAGACGTTTGGAATCGATTCCATGAAATCGATTCCACATTTTTAGTCCCCTCACAAAGTCGTGTCAAGACGTGAGGGTTCGGCCGGGCGCCGTCGTCGACCTTCGGAGTGCGTTGCGTCGCCAAGGTCGGTCGCGCCGCCCTCGACCACTCGACGACTGACACTCCCGCAGCTGCCCCTCACGCCGGGGAGCGCTTACACGCCGCGGCGGAGTGTCGGACGACGCCGTCTCGCGAGTCCGCTGCCACAGCGCCCAGATCGACCCTAGGATCGTCCCTCGCTCGAGCTTCCGGTCGACCCCCAGCAGCCCGGCGCACTCACAGTGAGCCAACGCCATTGACGTTGCTGCTCGGCCGCGGCGAACGCCGCCTCCAGCAGCTGGCGGCCGACGGTGCTGCGCCATACGCACGTGCCCTCGGTCCCGCCGAGAGGGCGCGGGCACCAGTGAAGCCCAGACCAGACGTCGCGAACGTCCTTGCGGTGCAGGTTGACCCGCGGGGTCAGCGTGCGCTGAGCGCCCAGGTCAGGGCGCGAGGAGGCGGTCCAGGACCGCGTTGCCGGCCGCCTGGCGGATGACCTCGGGGTCGCCGACCACGACCAGCTCGTCGGTGGCTCGGGACATCCCGACGTAGAGCTTCTCCCGGGCACGGTCGCGTGGCTCGGACTCGTTGACGCAGAGCACCACCACGCGTCGCTCGAGCCCCTTGCAGCCCAGCACGTGGCCGTAGAACACGTCGTCGTCCTCCCAGAACGACCGCCAGTAGGCGCGCGGATCCGCCTCGTCGAACCGCTCCACCTGCACGGGGTGGCGCGAGCCCGTGGTGATGAGCGCGACGTCCTGCTGACGCCACCCCCGGTCCAGGAGCTCCTCGACGACGTCGTCGGCGCGACCGACCGCCTCCTCGGCGGAGCACGGCACGAGACGGGCGGCAGGCCCGTCCCCACCCATCGGGCGCATCCGCATGGGCGTCAGCGGCGCGAAGACGTCGGCGATCTGGCGGGTGTTGCGCAGGTTGTGGTCCAGGACCAGGGGCACGAGAGGCACCGGCGGCCGGCCGAATCGCGCGAAGACGCGCTGGTTCTCGTCGGTGTAGACGTACAGCCCGCCGGTCTCCTCGTCCCTCAGCGCGTTCATGAGTGGCCGCCACCACCCGTCGGCGAAGTCCTGCGCCTCGTCGACGATGACGGCGTCGAACCTCTCGTGGTCGGGCAGGGCGGCGGCCAGCTCCGTCATACGGTCGGGCAGGCGACGCTCCCAGAAGTCACCGTCCTGCCGGGTGCCGCCCTCGGCGCCCCAGGACCGACCCAGCTCCTCGAAGGTCCCCACGAAGGCGGGAGCCCGCTTGCGGCTCAAGCCTTTCAGCTCTCGACGGAAGTACTCCGCCAGACCGATCGAGTAGCACAGCAGGGCCACCCGCTGTGGGGCCCGCTCCTCGCGGCCGCGCGTCAGATCCTTGGCCTGGGCGAGCGCCAGGACGGTCTTGCCGCTCCCCGCGCCTCCGCGCACCTCGACCCGGTTGAGCAGCCGCGTCACCCCCAGCAGCGTCGCCTGCTCCACGGTGAGTCGGTCTGCGCGAGAGGCGCGCTCGTCCGCGTCGGCGGTGACATCCTCGACGGGGAGCCTTCTGCCGCGCAGGATCTCGACGATCAGGTCGATGTCGGCGGAGGTCGGGGCACGGCGCCCGGAGTCACGAGCAGGTATGGCGCGCAACCGATCTGCCAGGCCGCCCAGATCCTGACGGCCGTGGATGAGCCACCGCGGGCAGTCCGGCGTCGCGAAGTCGTCGTCGATCGACGTGTAGGGCATGACCACGGCATGGCTCCACCGGATCCGGGTGCGCAACGAGTCGCGCCACCGTGGGTCCTGCTCGACATAACGCCTGATTGCGTATCGGGTCTGACGCGCCTGATCGACGGGGTAGATCCGTCGACGGCCGTGACCCGAGGTCGTCCACCACCGGCCCTCGTCGTCCAGCGAGCAGCTGCCTCCCTTGACCTCGACCACGACGACCCCCTCCCCGGGCAGCAGCAGGATGAGATCGGCCTCGTGGTCCTTGTCCTCGTCGGTGAGCCGCAACCCCGACAGGACCACCGCGTCGTCGGGCAGGGTGCGGACCAGCCGCTCCCACACCTCCCGCTCGCTGTTGGTGTCGTGCTGCGGATCCACCGGAATCGTCCGAGCCGTCATCGCTGCCCCCTCGCAACCCTCGTTGCGTGCAGGGTAGGCAGGGGCGGGGGTCACCCGTGCGGAAACGGCCGGATCGGCCCACCTGTCCTCAGCCCGTCGCGTTCACGGCGTACGACGATCCGTCAGCACTCGATGCGCTCCACCCTGCCAACGAGCAGCAGGTAGGACAGCGCCCCCAGAGCGGACAGCACGGCGACATAGACCAGTGCGGGCGTGAAGTCGGTCTCGGTGACCAGCGCACCGATGATCAGAGGCGTGGCGATGGAGGACAGGTTGCCGATGAAGTTGAAGACACCACCGGTCAGCCCGAGCAGCCGGGCCGGCGCCAGGGCGGAGACCAGCGACCAGGTGATGGAGGCGAGCCCGTTGCCGAAGAACGCGATCGCGAGGAAGACGATCACCAGCGTCGTGCTGTCGGTGTAGTTGGCTCCGATCATGGCGATCGAGATCAGCAGGCCCGTGATGATCGGCACCTTGCGGGCGGTGCCGAGGGAGGCACCACGACGGATCATCCAGTCGGACAGCACTCCGGAGAACAGCACGCCGACGAAGGCGGCCAGGAAGGGCAGCGACGCGAGGAAGCCGGACTTGATGAAGTCCATGCCGCGGTACTTCACCAGGTAGGTGGGGAACCAGGTGAGGAAGAACCACAGCGTGGACGTGAGGCAGAACTGGCCGAGGTAGACGCCCCACAGCTTGCGCTTGGTGAGCACCACCCCGAGGTCGCTCCACCGGAAGGGCTCCTTAGCCTTGCCCTCTTGGTCGACCTCGATCAGCCCGCCGCCCGCCGCGATGTGGTCGAGCTCGGCCTGGTTGGTGCCGCGGAAGTCGCGCGGCCCGCGGTAGACGACGAACCACACGACGCCCCAGACGATCCCGACCAGGCCGGTGACGACGAAGATCATGTGCCAGCCGAAGGTCGTCTGCAGCCAGAGCAGCACGGGCGTCAGCATGGCGAGCCCGACGAACTGGCCGGAGGTGTAGAAGCCGATGGCGCCGGCGCGCTCCCGCTCAGGGAACCACGCCGTGACGACCTTGTTGTTGATCGGGTAGGCCGGTGCCTCGAAGGCCCCCACGGCGAGCCGCAGGACGATCAGCCCCACGAAGCTCCCGACCACGCCCATCAGGCAGGTGGCCAGCGACCACAGGATGAGGGCGGCGGGATACAGGATCCGCGGCGGGACGCGGTCGACCAGCCACCCGCCGGGGATCTGCGCGGCGGCATAGGTCCAGCCGAAGGCCGAAAGGATCAGGCCCTGCTGGAAGGTCGTCAGGTGCAGGTCCTTCGCGATCCCCGGCGCGGCGACGGACAGGTTGCTGCGGTCGAGGTAGTTGATCACCACGGTGACGAACAGCATCACCATGATCAGGTAGCGCTTCCTCGTGGGGCGCTGGGTCATGGGGTCGGCAGCGGTGCGGGCGGCGGTGCTCATGCGGCTTCTCTCTGGAGGGCGCGCGTCTTCGTGCGCACGACGGCAAGGTCGTATGACGCAGCGGCCGACCGGATGCGGCCGCGGCGTCGTGAAGGGTGCTGGTCTAGCGGGCGGTTGACGTCATACGGCTCACCACTCGGCGAAGCTGCTGTCGCGGTGGCGCCAGACCGGGTTGCGCCAGCGGTGGCCCACGGCGGCGCGCTCCTGGACGAACTCCTCGTTGACCTCGATGCCGAGGCCGGGTCCCGTGGGGATACGGACCATGCCGTCCTCGTAGGCGAAGACGCTCGGGTCGACCAGGTAGTCGAGGAGGTCGTTGGTGGTGTTGTAGTGGATGCCGAGGCTCTGCTCCTGGATGAACGCGTTGTAGCAGCCCGCGTCGATCTGCAGGCAGGCGGCGAGGGCGATCGGCCCGAGGGGGCAGTGCAGCGCGAGGGCGATGTCGTAGGCCTCGGCCATCATGGCGATCTTGCGGGTCTCGGTGATGCCGCCGGCGTGGCAGGGGTCGGGCTGGATGATGTCGACGGCCCCGCTGGCGAGGACGTCCTTGAAGTCCCAGCGGGAGAACAACCGCTCGCCCAGTGCGATCGGCGTCGAGACGCCGTGCAGCACGTCGATCATCGCGTCGAGGTTCTCCGAGAGGACGGGCTACTCGATGAACAGCAGGTGGTAGGGCTCGAGCTCCTTCATCAGGACCTTGGCCATGGGCTTGTGGACGCGGCCGTGGAAGTCGACGCCGATGCCGATCAGCGGCCCGACGGCCTCACGGACCGCGGTGACGTTGTCCAGGCACAGCTGCACCTTGTCCCACGAGTCGATGAACTGGATCTCCTCGGTGCCGTTCATCTTCACGGCCGAGAAGCCTCGCTCCACCGCGGCCTTGGCGGCAGCGGCGGTCTCGGCGGGGCGGTCCCCACCGATCCACGAGTAGACCTTGATCTTGTCGCGGACCTGACCACCGAGCAGCTCCGAGACGGGCACGCCGAGGGCCTTGCCCTTGATGTCCCACAGGGCCTGGTCGAGGCCGGCGATCGCGCTCATGTGAATCCCCCCGCCGCGATAGAACGCGCTGCGGTACATCAGGGTCCACAGGTCCTCGATGTGGCGCGGGTCCTGCCCGATCAGCAGGTCCGCAAGCTCGTCGACGGTGGCGGCCACGCTGGCTGCCCGCCCCTCGAGGACCGGCTCTCCCCAGCCGACGACGCCCTCGTCCGTCTCGACCTTGACGAAGCACCAGCGGGGTGGCACCTGGTAGGTCGTGACCTTCGTGATCTTCATGACTGCTCCTTGCTGGTGAGCGCGGCGAGTGCCGCGACGAAATCTGTTGCGCGGTCGGCCACCTCGCTCGGCGTCAGGCCCGCGCGATAAAGCGCCGACCCGATCCCGAACCCGGTGACCCCGATCGGCCACGATTCCTCCATCGACGCCGGGGTGATGCCGCCGACCGGCACCACCGCTGTCCCCTTGGGCAGCACCGACATCCACGCCTTGACGCCTGCGATGCCGACCTGCTCGGCGGGAAAGACCTTGAGCACGTGGGCTCCTGCGGCCAGGGCAGCGAACGCCTCGGTGGGGGTGGCGACTCCGGGGCAGCTGACCAAGCCGGCATCGACCGTGGCGCGGATGATGCTCTGGTCCATCGCGGGCGAGACCACGAGCTGGCCCCCCGCCTCGTGGACGCGCCGGACGTCGTCGACCGTCAGCACCGTGCCCGCCCCCACGAGCGCGTCGCCCGGCAGCGCGTCGCGGATCGCGGTGATCGAGTCGGTGGGGTCCGGGGAGTTGAGGGGGACCTCGATCACGCGGATCCCCTTGTCGTAGAGCGCGGTCGCGACGTCCACTGCCTCGGCGGGGCGGACGCCTCGCAGGATCGCGATGAGACCGTGTCCGGCTCGGGTGGTATCGATGGTCATGCGAGTCCTCCTGCAGGAGTGCGGTTCACCAGCTCAGCGGCCGTGGCGATGCGCCACAGGCCGCGCTGGGCGGACGCGGCACCGAGCGCGGCCGGCGGCCAGCCCAGCTCGGCAGCCGCGAGCTGATAACGGCGGCACAGCTCGTCGGAGCCGGCCAGCGTCCAGACCTCCGGTGCGCCGCAGACCCGCTCGCGGTCCAGGAGCTCGTGCCCGATCAGCAGCCCGGAGAGGTGATCCGCCTGCTGGCCGGGCGCCAGGCGCTCGAGGAGCCCGAGGCTGCGGGTGGAGAAGACGGTCGAGGTGGCCCCCACCCCGGAGTCCCGGGCCAGGTGCACGGCGGCCCGGAAGACCTCGTCGTACGGACGATCGGCGTCCTCCATGGTGCTGGCGAGGATGCTGCCGGAGCGCAGGAGATCGTAGATCTCCCCGGTCATCGTGGTGGCGATGCTGACCACGGCCGGGCCCTCGAGAGACACCCACTTGGTGTGCGTCCCGGGCAGCACGACCAGTCGGCGGGAGGAGTCAGCGCCCGCCCAGACGTGCTCGGCCAGGACGCCCACCAGCTGGGTCTCCTCACCGCGCATGACCGACGGGAGGGGTCCGGCGTCGACCATCCCGGGCACGATGAGCACTCGGGCGCGGGCATGAGGCGCCCGGGCGAGGCGGTCCGGGATCAGACGCAGGTCGGCCGGGGCCGGGACGTAGGGCGTCTCCAGCCAGCCCTGCCGGCTGCCCACCATGCCCGCAGCGAGGATGGGGATGTCCATCGCGTCCGTCAACCACCGGCCCACGAGGCGGTCGAGAGCCTTGGCGAACTCCTCACGCCCGTGCCGCTGCAGGGCGTTGATGCCCTCGCAGGAGGCGGCCTGGTCAAGGACGGCGCCGTCGCTGGCGAAGAGGTAGGCCCGGAAGGCGGTCGTGCCCCAGTCCAGGCCGATCAGTGCTGCAGTGCTCATCAGGTCCCTTCCTCCAGCCCGCGACCGTCGCTGGCCTGACCCGAGCCTGATGCGGCCGTCCCACACTCTCAAGGCGCATCCCTTTATGTGGGATATTTGGCCCGTGACCACGGGACCAGCGAGCCAACCCCTCTCCTCCCCCGAGGCGCGCGCCCTCGCCGCGGACCCTCAGGGGGCACAGACCCTCATGCGTGGACTCGTCCTGGTGCGAGCGGTCGCGGTGGGCGCGCGGACCCTGCAACGCGCGAGCGACGCCACCGGCATCACCCGGTCGACCTGCCACCGGCTGCTCTAAGCTCTTACTCTCGCAGGGTATCTGCGCTACCAGGACGGTGAGTACTCCCTTGGGCCCACTCTGATGGAGCTGGGTTTCCGGGCCGTCGAGGCCAACCCCGTCACGGCCCTCGCCCGCCCCATCCTGCAGGGGCTCGTGGACGCCCAGCACGACACCGTGCACCTGGGTGTGCGCGACGAGGACGCCGTCCTCTATCTGGACAAGATCTCGGGGTCCCGGGGTGCCGAGATGCGCTCCCGGGTCGGCCAGCGCATGCCCCTGACCCGGACCGGTGTCGGCAAGGCCCTGCTGATCGACGCCCCTGGCCAGTGGGCCGACCTGCACGACCGCGACCACGCCGGGCCGGTCACCGCACAGTCACGCGAGGACTTCCTGCGGCGGATGAGCACGTATGCCGATGCCGGCGTCGCCTGGGATCTGGAGGAGAACGAGGTGGGCATCCGTTGCGTCGCCGCACCTGTGCGCGACGCGTCGGGATCGATCGTGGCCGCGATCAGCATGTCCGCGACCAATCCCTACATGCCCGCCGCGCGGATGCGCGCGCTGAGCGGCGTCATGCGGGAAACCGCGCACGCCATCTCCCGGACCCTCGGCCATCAGGTGCACACCTGAGCCGAGCAGGTTCAACCAGACCTCAGGGCGACATGACGTCGGTTGCCGGTCGCCACCTGGGCCCGCAGCACTGAGCCCCCGTCGTCGACGGGGGCCTCAGTGGTCCGGTGCGCTCGGGGCGCGCCTGGCTCGGCTCAGACGGGCTCGACCTCCGGTGCGGTGCGGGCCCGCGCGTGGGCGTAGCGCTCGTAGTGGTCCAGCACGTCGTGGCAGACCTGCTCGCCGGTGTAGCCGAAGACGTCATACGTGACGCCGGTGCGCAGGGCGACCTGCAGCTGCGTGATCATGTCGTCCGCCTTGATCATCCGGGAGCCAGAGCTCGGACACAACGCGTGGCCTGTGGTTACCAGTTTCGCCAAAACTGGTAACCACAGGAACTGAACGACGCCAGTATCTGGCCTGCGGTCGAGCACGAGACCGTGCCCCGGGGTCATGTGCGGCGTCACATGGTCCGTCTCGTCGCGTCGGGGTCGTGGTCGAGTCGCGGGTGCAGGCGGTGGACCTTGCTCAACCGTCAACGTGGCACTGGGCCCCGCGGGAACGAATTCCCACGGGGCCCAGGGCGATCGGCCTGGTCGGCGATCAGCTGCAGCCGGAGGTGCTGCCGCAGCCCTCGCACACGTAGCACGAGCCGGCGGGACGCATCTTGGTGCCGCAGGTCATGCAGATCGGCGCGTCGGAGGCCATGCCCTGCAGCTTCTCCATCAGCTCGGCGGACGAGTGGATCTCCTGGGAGACCTCACGGGCGTCGGCGGCGCCGGCACCGGACTTCACCTCGGCCGGGCGGGCGTGCGAGGCGCCGAACCGCTCGCTCGCCTCGCGGGCCTTCTCCTGGGGCGTCTTGGAGGTGGCGACGTCCTGCTGGATCTCCTCGTCGTACTCGCTGTCGTCCTCGTCGGAGGTCGGCTCGTAGGACCCGGTCTCGAGCTGGCGGGCCCGCTCCTCCGCGGAGTAGATGCCCATCATCGAGCGCGTCTCGAAGTCGAGGTAGTCCAGCGCCAGGCGACGGAAGACGTAGTCCATGATCGACTGCGCCATCCGGACGTCCGGGTCGTCGGTCAGGCCGGCCGGCTCGAAGCGCTGGTTGGTGAACTTGTCGACGTAGGTCTCCAGCGGCACGCCGTACTGCAGGCCCACGGACACGGCGATGGAGAAGGCGTCCATGACACCGGCCAGGGTGGAGCCCTGCTTGCCGAACTTCAGGAAGAGCTCACCGAGGCCGTCGTCGGGGTAGGACCCGGCGGTGAGGTAGCCCTCGGCCCCGCCGACGGAGAACGAGATCGTCTGCGAGGGACGACGCTTGGGGAGGCGCTTGCGGGTCGGGCGGTAGATGACCTTCTCGACCACCTTCTCCTCGGCGCGCTCCTCGATGCGGTCCTCGGTCTTCTTCTTTGCGTCGGACAGCGGCTGACCGACCTTGCAGTTGTCGCGGTAGACGGCGAGCGCCTTGAGGCCGAGCTTCCAGCCCTGCACGTAGACGTCCTCGATCTCCTCGACCGTGGCGGACTCGGGCAGGTTGACGGTCTTGGAGATCGCGCCGGACAGGAACGGCTGGCACGCGGCCATCATGCGCACGTGGCCCATCGGGGAGATGGCGCGGGCGCCCATCGCGCAGTCGAAGACCTCGTAGTGCTCCGGCTTGAGGCCGGGGGCGTCGATGACGTGGCCGTGCTCGGCGATGTACTCGACGATGGCCTCGATCGACTCCTGCTGGTAGCCGAGCTTCTTGAGAGCGCGCGGGATCGTGAGGTTGACGATCTGCATGGACCCGCCACCGACGAGCTTCTTGAACTTCACCAGGGAGAAGTCGGGCTCGATGCCGGTGGTGTCGCAGTCCATCATGAAGCCGATGGTGCCGGTGGGGGCCAGCACGGAGGCCTGAGCGTTACGGAAGCCGTGCTTGTCGCCGAGCGCGAGGACGTCGTCCCACGCCTTGGTGGCGAGGTCGTGGATGGAGGAGTCCATCTCGTCCAGGGTCTTGACCTCGGCGTTGGCGTCCCGGTGCTGGGCCATGACCCGCTTGTGCGCGTCGGCGTTGCGGGCGTACCCGGCATACGGCCCGACCACGGCGGCGAGCTCGGCGGAGCGCTTGTAGGAGGCGCCCGTGAGCAGGGAGGTGATGGAGGCGGCGAGGGCGCGGCCCCCCTCGGAGTCGTAGCCGTGGCCGGTCGCCATCAGCAGGGCGCCGAGGTTGGCGTAGCCGATGCCCAGCTGACGGTAGTCCCGCGTCGTCTCGCCGATCGACTCGGTCGGGAAGTCGGCGAAGCAGATGGAGATGTCCATCGCGGTGATCACGAGCTCGGCGACCTTCTGGAAGGTGCGGGCGTCGAAGGTGTCGTCCTCGCGGAGGAACTTCAGCAGGTTGAGGGAGGCGAGGTTGCAGGAGGAGTTGTCGAGCGACATGTACTCCGAGCAGGGGTTGGACGCGGTGATGCGGCCGGTCTCGGGGTTGGTGTGCCAGGCGTTGATGGTGTCGTCGTACTGGATGCCGGGGTCGGCGCACTCCCAGGCGGCCTTGGCGATCTTCTGCAGCAGCGCCCGGGCGTCGACACGTTCGATGACCTCGCCGGTCATCCGGGCGCGCAGGCCGAAGTCGGTGCCGTCCTCGACGGCCTGCATAAACTCGTCGGAGACGCGGACGGAGTTGTTGGCGTTCTGGTACTGCACGGACACGATGTCCTTGCCGCCCAGGTCCATGTCGAAGCCGGCGTCGCGCAGCGCGCGGATCTTGTCCTCCTCGCGCGCCTTGGTCTCGACGAACTCCTCGATGTCGGGGTGGTCGACGTCCAGCACGACCATCTTGGCGGCGCGACGGGTGGCGCCGCCCGACTTGATGGTGCCGGCGGAGGCGTCGGCGCCGCGCATGAAGGAGACAGGGCCGGAGGCGGTGCCGCCGGAGGACAGCAGCTCCTTGGAGGAGCGGATGCGGGAGAGGTTGAGGCCGGCGCCCGAGCCGCCCTTGAAGATGAACCCCTCCTCCTTGTACCAGTTGAGGATCGAGTCCATCGAGTCGTCGACCGACAGGATGAAGCAGGCGCTGACCTGCTGCGGGCTGGCAGTGCCGACGTTGAACCACACCGGGGAGTTGAAGCTGAAGACCTGGTGCACCAGCGCGTAGGTGAGCTCGTGCTCGAAGATCTCGGCGTCCTCGGGAGTCGCGAAGTAGCCATGATCCTTGCCCGCCTTGGCGTAGGTGAGCACGACGCGGTCGATCAGCTGCTTGAGGCCCTGCTCACGCTTGTCGGTGCCGACGGCGCCGCGGAAGTACTTGGTGGTGACGATCGTCGACGCGTTGACGGACCAGAAGTCGGGGAACTCCACGCCGTGCTGCTCGAAGATCGTCTCACCGGTCTTCCAGTTGGTCTGGACGACGTCGCGCTTCTCCCAGGTCACCTCGTCGTAGGGGTGGACGCCGGGCGTGGTGAAGATGCGCTCGATGGTGAGGCCCTTCTTGGCCGACTTGCGTGCTCCGGAGCGTGCGCCGACGGTCTCGGTCATGGTCCTGACTCCCTGGTTGAAGGTGGCGGTTGGTCTGGTGCGGGTCCCCGTCACACGGCGTGGCGAGGCTGTGGAGCTGGGGTGGAGGCGGGCTCTGGCGTCATACGGTCAAGTGTGGGGGTGACCACTGACAAGCCCTGCTGACCTGCTAGGACGTGCTGGGTGGACGGGTCGGGGTGGGTTCGTGGCCGGTCGGCTCACGCTCGGCGCGCAGCACCGCGATCGCCGCCTCGAAGTCCTCGAGCGACTCGAAGGCCTGGTAGACGCTGGCGAACCGCAGGTAGGCGACCTCGTCGAGCTCGCGGAGCGGCCCGAGGATCGCCAGCCCCACCTCGTGGGCGTCGATCTCGGCGTGACCCTGGGACCGGATGGACTCCTCCACGCGCTGCGCCAGGCGGGCGAGGTCGTCCTCGTTGACCGGGCGCCCCTGGCAGGCCTTGCTCACGCCGTCCTGGATCTTCGCGCGGCTGAAGGGCTCGCTGGCCCCCGACCGCTTGATGACCGTCAGGCTGGCAGACTCCACCGTGGTGAACCGCCGCTGGCAGGCGGGGCACTGACGGCGGCGACGGATGGCGGAGCCGTCGTCCGTGGTGCGGCTGTCGATGACGCGGCTGTCGGTATTGCGGCAGAACGGGCAGTGCACGGTGACTCCTCCCCCGGGTGGCCTGTGGACGGTGCTGTGGATGTCCTGTTGACAACCTGTGGTTAACGAGCCCCAGCCTGGGGACTACATGTGGACGACTTACATCCGTGTAACCACTAGATGTAGTGATCTTATGCCCGTGATGCGCACGTGATCAAACAGGTCACCCGCGTGCCGTGTCGCCGCAGGTCATGCGGCGTGTTGCACCCATCGTGGCTGCGGCTTCACTCTGCGTGATGGGTTGGTGTGGTCGGGCTGGACCGCCTGGGGGGCCAGGTGCGGCGAGGGGGTTGGGCGGCGGGCGCCACCGCACCGGGTGGGAAGCACCACCGACGACGGCGGTCGAACCCACCCAGTGGCGTCGGGGCGCCATCTGGCCGGCCTCCGCGGCCGGACCGGGTGGGAAACACCACCGACGACGGTGGTCGAACCCACCCAGTGGCGTCGGGGCGCCAGCTGGCCGGCCTCCGCGGCCGGACCGGGTGGGAAACACCACCGACTACGACGGTCGAACCCACCCAGTGGCGTCGGGGCGCCAGCTGGCCGGCCTCCGCGGCCGGACCGGGTGGGAAACACCACCGACTACGACGGTCGAACCCACCCAGTGCTGCGGGGCGCGCCGGACTGTCCGGACCCGGGCGTCGTACGCTGCCGCCATGGACCGTCGAGCCACGACCCCGCTCCTGATCGGCCTGCTCTGTTTCGCGGCGGCCATGCTCATCCGCAACAGCGGCATGCGCGGGCTGCTCGTCATGGTTGCCGCTGGGTGCCTCATCTACGCCGTCTCGGTGATGACCAAGGACCGCCGCTAGCCCGCACGTCCGAGTTATCCACAGATGCCCGTATGACGACAACCCCGCCGGCCGCAGCCCGTCTAGGCTCGCTGACATGCGTGGACATCGACGTCGTGGCACCCTCACCGCCCTGGCCCTGACTGCTGCCCTGACAGCATGCTCGAGCACCTCCGCCCCACGGTCGAGCCCGACGCACGAGATGCCGCCGACCACGGCCGGCAAGCCCGTGAGCGCCAGCGCATCCGCAAGCCCCAGCGGGAGCGCCAGCACGACCCCGACCGCCAGCGCTACCATCAGCGGCGCCGCCGGGTCATCCTCGCCAGCTGGCGGGCCGGCCGCCATCCCCGCAGCCGCCCGCGCGCACACCCCCGAGGGCGCCGAGGCGTTCACCCGGTACTGGGTGACCACGGTCAATTCCTCCTGGCGCTCCGCGAACGGTGCAGCGATTAGGGCATTGAGCGCTGGCGACTGCGCGGGATGCACCAGCCTCGCCAAGGACGCAGATCGCTTCATGATCGAACATCGCCGGGTGGAATCGGACCCGTTGTCTCTCATATCGATCAAGCCCCTGGGGACGGACGAGCTCGACCGGACGCGGATACTCCTTGTCACGGAGCAACTGCCAGTCAAAATCATGAACGCGGACGGATCGACCTATCAAACGCTGCCTAGGACGATCAACAAGTCTGACCTGGCGCTCCAGTACACCGGTTCCGGTTGGCGAGTCGCGGAAGTCGGGAGCCCAGGATGACGGCCTGGGTGGTCGCCTTGGTGAGCGCTGATGGTGGGGGGTGGTCAACGCATGGGTCATTGACAGGAGGGGGCGCACAGATCCGCGCTCGAATCACCAAACCAGCCGAGATCGCTCATCGTCCCGCGCCGGCCAGATCTAGCGACAACGTCGCCCCGGAGGCGACACCACGCCAACCGACGTACAGCACCCATAGCGCCCTGGTAACGCCGATCGCCCCATATCGCCTGAGCAGGCCGCTGTTGAAGGCGGACAGCCCGTCGGAGTGGACGCTGGCGGTCCCCGGTTCCATCCCCGACCCCGCCACGCCCGCAGCACCAGGGCCTGCCCCCGCGCCGGCGGCGCCAGGCCAGCCCGCTCCCCCGCCCCAGCCGGTGCTCACCGAGGCAATGATCGTGCAGGCCTTCACCAACACGCCGTTCGCCAAGCCGCAGGCCAACGTCCAGCCGGTGGGTGGACGCACCCTCGTGACGCTGCCCACCTACGTGGAGCTCACCTGGGAGGCTGCGGGATACGAGCCCGGGGAGGTGAACACCGTCGGCCTCCTCGGCCACCGCGTGGCGATCCGGCCGGTGGGCGTCCGCTACGTCTACGACTTCGGTGACGACGGCGTGGTGGGACCCACGCCCAGCATGGGAGGCACCTACCCGAGCGGCGACGTGAAGCATGCCTACACCAAGGCGGGACGCTTCGAGATCGGCATCACCGCCACCTATGCCGGGGAGTACAGCGTCGACGGTGGCGCCTGGACACCCATCGCCAGCACCGTGGACATCCCCGGCCCCGCGCAGCCGATCGACGTGCGCACCAGCCGCAACGAGCTCGTGGACCAGGGATGACGACCCGTCGCGTCGCGGCGGTCACACCCCCTGATGTGACCGCCACGACGCAGGTCCTCGCCCTGACGGCGCGTCAGGTGGTCCAACGCGCGGCCTTCCGCCGGGAGTTCCCGGCGACGATGCGGCTACGGCGCAGGGACGACCAGCCGCTGACCGGCCATGACCTGGTCGGACGGCAGGTGGTTGGCCGCGACGAGCTGGAGCACTGCCTGGTCGGTGCGGACCGAGGGCATCTCCCGAGCCGCGATCTGCGACAGCGACTCCCCCGTGGCGACCGTCACGGAACGGGCGGGGCCGGCAGGCGCCGCAACCGCCCAGGCGCTCCACGCCGAGGCTGCGGCCAGGGCGATCAGCACCAGCACGGTCATGGTCAGGGCAAGACGACCGCGACGGGTGATCCGAGGACGGCGGCGTGCCCGCTCGGTCACGTCGTCACCGGTCGGCACCAGACGCAGGTGGGGACGACCGGGCGCGCATGCCGGGGCGACCGGGTCGCTCCACGCAGCTGCTGCACTCATCGTGTCCTCCTTCTCCGGCGAGCCGGGGTGGCTCGCTCATTCGTTCGATAGAACGCGTGTACGAACGTACCGCATTCCCGGGGGCGAGGGGAAGACTCGCGTCGAACTTGTGTTTGAAACGTCCAATCGACCCCGATAGCCTGGTGGCCACGGGAGATACTCAAGCAGGGACCACTGACATACCCCCTCGGAGAGTGCTTCCGAGACACGAGATCCGCAGGTCAGAGCCCTGTGGCGACAGCGAGGAGCGAGACCCATGGCCAAGGTGACGACCTTGCCGGACCGGGACGGCCGCGACGGCCTGACCGCCCGGCAGCGCAAGATCCTGGAGTTCATCCGCAACACGGTCGAGCGGCGCGGTTACCCGCCGAGCATCCGCGAGATCGGTGACGCGGTGGGCCTCGCCAGCGTCAGCAGCGTCTCCCACCAGCTGCTCACCCTCGAGCGCAAGGGCTACCTGCGGCGCGACCCCAACCGCCCGCGCGCCATCGAGGTCGTGGCCCCCGAGTGGGCGCCGGAGGCCTTCCACTCCACGATCGACGACAGCGTGGACGTCACCGCGTCGGGGGACCAGCGGCCGGAGGCGTCATACGTCCCGGTCCTGGGTCGCATCGCCGCCGGTGTCCCGATCACGGCGGAGGAGGTCGTCGAGGACGTCTTCCCGCTCCCCCGTCAGCTGGTGGGCGAGGGCCAGCTCTTCCTGCTCAAGGTGGTCGGCGACTCCATGGTCGACGCGGCGATCTGCGACGGGGACTGGGTCGTGGTGCGGCAGCAGCCCGACGCGGACAACGGCGACATCGTCGCCGCCATGCTCGACGGCGAGGCGACCGTTAAGACCTTCAAGCGCAAGGACGGTCACGTGTGGCTGCTGCCGCACAACCCCGCCTTCGAGCCCATCGACGGCGACCAGGCCACGGTGCTCGGCAAGGTCACCGCGGTCCTGCGCGCCGTCTGATCCGTCCGTCGGCACCCGCGACGAGCCGGGCCCGCGGATGGCAGGCTGGGCGCACACACCCACCCGACGATGAGTGAGGCCCGCATGACCAGCTCCACAACCGCGCCGTGGGAGCGCGCCATCTGGACCGGCTCCTGGACGGACGGCTCCGGGGAGCCGTCACCCGTGACGGACAAGGCCACCGGCGAGACGCTCGGGCACGTGGGGACCGCCTCCCCCGCCGACCTGGACCACGCCGTCGAGCGTGCCCGGGCGGCGCAGCGCGCCTGGGCCGCCCAGCCCTACCCGGCCCGAGCCGCCGTGATGCTCAAGGCCGCCCAGCTCCTCGAGGCCGAGCCCGAGCGGCTGCAGCCCTGGCTGGTCCGCGAGGCGGGATCCGGTCAGGGCAAGGCTGCCTTCGAGGTCGGGCTCGTCGTCTCCGAGCTGCAAGAGGCCGCCGCGACCGCGTCGGCGCCCTACGGCGAGGTCCTGCGCTCGATGAAGCCGCGCCTCTCCCTCGCGCGCTACGTCCCGTATGGCGTGGTCGGCGTCATCTCGCCGTTCAACTTCCCGGCCATCCTGTCGATGCGCTCGGTCGCTCCGGCGCTCGCGCTGGGCAACGCGGTCGTCCTCAAGCCCGACCCGCGCACCAGCGTCGCCGGCGGTATGGCGCTCGCCCAGCTCCTCGCCGACGCCGGGCTCCCGGAGGGGCTGCTGCACGTCCTGCCCGGCGGGGCCGACCTCGGGGAGGCCCTGGTCGCCCACCCGCAGGTGCCGTGCCTGTCCTTCACGGGGTCCACCGCCGCCGGCCGGCGGATCGGCCAGGCCGCGGCCGGCCTGCTCAAGCAGGTGCACCTCGAGCTGGGCGGCAACAACGCGCTGCTCGTGCTGCCCGACGCCGACGTCGAGGCCGCCGCGTCGGCCGGCGCGTGGGGCTCGTTCCTGCACCAGGGCCAGATCTGCATGACCGCAGGCCGGCACCTCGTGCCGTCCTCCCTGGCCGAGGACTACGCGCGGCTGCTCGCGACCAAGGCCGACGCCCTGACCGTCGGTGACCCCACCGACCCCACCAACGCCCTGGGCCCGATCATCGACGAGCGCCAGCGGGACCGCGTCCACGACATCGTCCGGCGGGCGGTCGACGCCGGCGCCCGCGTCGAGGCCGGCGGCACCTACGACGGGCTGTTCTACCGCCCCACCGTCCTGACGCATGTCGCGCGGGACAGCGTCGCCTTCACCGACGAGATCTTCGGCCCGGTCGCCCCGATCACCACCTACGACACGGTGGACGAGGCCATCGAGCTCCTCAACGCGAGCGAGTACGGCCTGTCCGTCGGGGTGCTGACGGGGGACGCGATGGCGGCATACGAGCTCTCGGACCGCATCGAGACCGGCATGCTGCACATCAACGACCAGACGGTCGACGACGAGGCGGTCATCCCCTTCGGCGGGATCAAGGCGTCCGGCAGCGGCGGTCACTTCGGCGGCGCGCGGGCCAGCCTCGACAGCTTCTGTCACCTGCAGTGGGTGACGATGCAGAGCCGGATCGCGACCTACCCCTTCTGACCGGCCCGATCGGCGCGCCACGGGCCTCGGCCCAGCACGGTGCGCCGGTCGGACCCCCGCACCGCCGCGAGGGCGACCTGCGGGGATGCGACCTCGGGGTGCGGCGCCCGCGCGGGGACGTCGCTCGCGATCAGCTCGGGGGCGTGCTCGCGCACCAGCGCGTCGGTCACGAGGTAGCCGTGCCGCTCCAGCACCTGCTGCTCGCCGACGCTGAAGCCGTCGAGGTCGGTGCGGATCGCGTTGACGGCCTCGACGACGTCCCGCGGGTAGCCGATGACCTCGTCGAGCCCCCAGGTCGCGCCCGCGATCTCGCCGCGCTGCATCGAGGAGTGCAGCCAGCGGACGCGCACCGACGTGCCGCCGTCGCCGGCGATCTGGACGGTCCGCAGCATCAGGCCGAACGGCGTGCGCGTGGACCGCGCCCGGAAGACCCCGCCTCCGTCGGACACCAGCACGGTGGCGTGGTCCTTCCACACCGGCTCCAGCCCAAGGTTGTCGTAGACCCCGCCGTCGGACAGCGGGATGCCGGCCAGGATCGCCTGGCGGGTGGCCGCGGTCTCCCGCCCCGGCGTGCCCCCTTGCAGCCCCAGAGCGCGTCCGTCGATCCGTCGTGGGCCGAAGACCGGCGGGAACGCGCAGGACGTCGCCACCACGTCAGCCACCCGCAGCCACGCCGGCGGCGGGGCGAAGCCCACGCGGTAGTCCCCCATCCAGCCGTACGGCGCGACCGCAGTCGGGTCCCAGAAGCGCCAGTCGACGCCATACGCGATGTCCGTGGCGCCCGTCACCGTGGCCGGTCCCGCGACGCCGACCTCCGCGAGCGGGGTGCTCCACCACTCCACCGCCTGCGCAAACCGGTCGGCCATCGCCCGCACGCCCCCGTCCTGCACGAACCACCGGTCGGGTCGCAGCCGCCCGAGGATCGCGGGGGTGCGCACGTTGGTGCCGGCGAGGCGCCGCAGCGGCTCGGCCACGTGGTCCTCGAAGCCCCCCACACGCGGGTCCGCGGAGCCGGGTCCCGGCCACCGCAGCCGCGGGTCGCACAGCAGGTTGGCGATGATGGAGCCTCCGGACACCCCCGAGACGGTCCGCAGGCCGCCGAGGATGCCCAGCTCGTCGAGCCGTCGCAGCGACCCCAGGTGGAACAACGCGGCCCGGAAGCCGCCCCCGGACAGGCACAGCCCGGCGCCGTGCCGCCCGGCCCACGGGACGACGGGCGGCTGCCCCAGATCCACGCCGGGACGCTGGTGCTTGCCCGCCTCCACCTGGTCCGTGGCGGCCCGCACGGCCTGCGGCGCCGGCTCGAAGCGGTAGCGCTCCCTAGCGGTTTCGCTCATGGGGTCACCTCATCACACGGCACCGACAAACCCCGCGTATGCCGCTTCGCCCGTCACTCGGCGTCAGGTCAGGCCGAGGGGCAGGCCGGTGGCGTACTCCCCGTCCACCACGGGCCCGAAGTCCTCCTCGATGCCGAGCCGCGTCGCGATGCCGGTGAGGGCGGGGCCGAGCGGCGCGTCGAGCTGCCAGGACGCCTCGTCGTCACCCCGGGTGCGGCCCCGGGTGATGATCGCCACCGGGATCCCGAGGGCGTGCGCGCGGCGGACGAACCGGTAGCCGCTCATCACCTTCAGGCTCGACCCCAGCACCAGCAGCGCCTCGGCCGCCTCGACCCGGCGGTAGGACTCGTCGACCCGGTCGCGGGGCACGGGTTCGCCGAAGAACACGACGTCCGGCTTGAGGGTGTCGGCGCCGCAGACGACGCACCGGGCCAGGTGGAACCCCCCCACGACGGCGTCCGGCAGCGCGATGTCCCCGTCCGGGCGCACCTCGTCGCTGCGGACCTGGAAGCCCGGGTTGGCCTCCGTCAGCCGCCGCTGGACCTCCTCGCGGCTGGTGCGGTCCTCGCAGGTCAGGCAGCGCACCACCGCGAGAGTGCCGTGCAGCTCGAGGACGCGGGTGGACCCGGCCTCCTGGTGCAGACCGTCGACGTTCTGGGTGATGACGTCGGTGATCAGGCCGGTCCGCTGGAGGGCCGCGAGCGCGCGGTGCCCGGCGTTGGGCCGGGCCGCCGAGAACCGCTCCCACCCGACGAAGGCCCGCGCCCAGTACCGCTGCCGGGCGGCGCTGGTGCCGGTGAACTCGGCATACGTCATCGGCTGCACGCGGCGCTGACCGTCGGGGCCGCGGTAGTCCGGGATCCCCGACTCGGTGCTCATCCCCGCCCCCGTGAGGGCGACGACGCCACCGCTGTGCACCAGGCGGGCGAGCTGGTCGAGGATCATCGCGTGCACGGCTCCATTATGAGCACGCCGATCCATAGGCTGACGTGCAGATCACAGACGATTTTATAACTCACCGTTATAGACTGGCCTCATGATCGATGCCGCGGGACTCCGAGTCATGAAGGCCATCGCCGACGAGGGCAGCTTCACCGGCGCGGCGGCCGCCCTGGGCTACACGCAGCCGGCCATCTCCCAGATGGTGCGCCGCCTCGAGCAGCGCACCGGCACCGTCCTGATCGACCGGATCGGCCGGCAGGTGCGGCTGACCGAGGCCGGCCAGGTCCTGGCCCGGCACGCCGGCGGGGTGCTGTCCGCGCTCGACGCCGCGGAGGAGGAGGTCGCCGCGATCGCGGGGCTGCGCGCGGGACGGGTGCGGCTGATGTCCTTCCCGTCGGCGACCGCCACCATCGTCCCCGGCGCTCTCGCGGAGGTGCACCGCGCCCACCCGGACCTGACCGTCACCTTCAGCGAGAACGAACCCCCCGAGGCGATCGCGGCACTGCGGGCCGGGGAGTGCGACCTGGTCGTCGGGTTCACCTACGAGGGCACGTCGGTGCCGGCGGACGACGCGGACCTGGACCTGCTCGTCACCACTCCCCTGCTGGTCGACGAGGTGCGGCTGGCGATGCCCGCGGACCATCCGCTGGCCCGGCAGCAGGTGGTGCGGATGGCCGATCTCGGCGACGAGGCGTGGATCGCGGGCTGCCCGCGATGCCGGGTGCACATGGTCGGGCTGGCCTCGGACTCGGGGTTCACGCCCAACCTGAGCTTCGAGACCGAGGACTACGTCGCGCAGCTCGGGCTCGTGGGAGCCGGCCTCGGCGTCGCCCTGATCCCCGACCTGATGCTGCGGCGCGCCAGCAACCCCGACGTCGCGATCCGGGACATGGAGCCCGCGTCCCGGCGCCACATCCTCGCGATCACCACGCCGGACCTGCAGAAGGTGCCTGCGGTCAAGGCCACGATCGAGGCGTTGCAGCACAGCGCCTGCGCGTTCCAGCAGTCCTGACCCCGAGGATCCGGCCTTCACCACCGGGCCGCCCCACCTCACCGGCCACGCCGGGCCAGCCGCAGCGTCGGGCCGTGGCCCAGCACCGCGAGATCACCCGACTCGTCCGTGCGCGCGACCTGGTAGCCGCCTCGACGCAGCGTCTCCAGCGCTGAGGGCGCCGGCTGACCGTAGTCGTTGTCGAGGCCGACGCTGATCAGCGCCAGCGGGGCGTGCAGCTCGGCCAGCAGCCGCTGGTCCTGCTTGGCAGACCCGTGGTGCGCGACCTTGAGCACGTCCAGGTCGGGGTGCCGGGCCAGCTGCGTCCACGCGGTCCGCACGTCCGCAGCGGCCTCGGTCTCGATGTCGCCGGTCAGCAGCAGGGTGGTCCCCGCGACGTCCGCGAGCAGCACGACGCTCGCGTTGTTGGCGACCGATCCCTCCCGGATCTGCCGGCGCGGACCGAGCACGGTGGCCTGCACCTCCCCGAACCTCAGCTCGTCCCCCGCCCCGACCACGACCGGCGTCAGGTGGTGCGCGGCTGCGGCCCGGTCCACGATGCGCGCCTGTGCCTCCGGGTCGCGCGTGGCCGTCACCAGCAGCGTCGACACCGGCCAGCCGTCGAGCACCTCCTCCGCCCCGCCGCTGTGGTCGTTGTGGAAGTGCGTCAGCAGCAGCGCGTCGATCTGTCGGATCCCCAAGCGCCCCAGACAATCTCGTATGCCGGATCGCGGCGTGCCGGTATCCACCACCACCGCTCGTCCCTCACCCGACCGCAGCACAATGGCGTCCCCCTGGCCGACATCGCAGACCACGGCCCGCCAACCGGCGACCGGCCAGGTCGCGCTGGTGGTCGGCATGGTGAGCGCGACGACGAGCAGCACCAGCGCCACGACGAGCACCGGGCGGGCACGCCCCCACCAGGCGATCCGCGGCCCCCCGACCACGGCGACCAGGGTGATCGCAGCCAGCAGCGCAGCGCCCGGTGGGCCGCCGGGCCACGGCACGGCGTTGTGCGGCACGTCGGCCGCCAGCCGGGCGATGCGGGCGATCAGCCACGCCGGCAGCGCCGCCGGCCACGCGAGCAGGTGTGCCACGGGCACGCTCACCACCGCCACGAGCGCGGTGGCGATGCCGAGCACCGTCGTCGGTCCCACGAACGGCGCCGCCGCCAGGTTGGCGGGCACCCCGACCAGGCTGACGCTGGGCTGCAGCAGGATCGTCACCGGGCCGCACATCACTTGGGCCGCGAGCGGGATCGCCAGCGCCGGACCCCAGCTCCGGATCGGGCCGGGCAGGAACCGTCCGATCGCCTCGCCCCACGGGGTGGCGAAGAGCAGCAGGCCGAGCGTCGCCAGCGTGGACAGGGCGAAGCCGTAGGAACGGGCCAACCACGGGTCGTAGCACAGCAGCACCACGATGGCGGCCCCGAGGGCCGGAAAGGCCGCCCGGTGCCGGTTGGCCGAGATGCCGATCACGCCGACGGCGCCCATCGCGGCAGCGCGCACCACGCTCGGCTCGGGCCGTGCCAGCACCACGAACCCGGCCAGCCCGACCAACGCCACCACCGGCCGGAGCCGCCGAGGCAGCCCGACCACCCCGCACAGACCGGTGAAGGCCGCCAGGACCACGCTGACGTTGGAACCCGACACGGCCGACAGGTGGCTCATCTGCACGGCCGTCATCGCGGTCACGAGGTCGGGCGGTGTCAGGGAGGTGTCGCCGATGACGAGCCCCGGGACGAGACCGGCCGCATCCTCGGGAACACCGGCGACCGCGTCCCGCAGCCCGGCCCGCACCCGCTCGGCACCCTGCACCACCGCCGACGCCTCGACGGTCACCCGGGGCGGGCCCCGGACCTGCACGATCGCCGTGACGTCATCACCGGGCTGGGCCGGCTGCAGCCTGCCCAGCACGTCGACCTGCTGCCCCCACCGGACGGCCTTCCACCGGTCGTCACCGAAGGCCAGCACCGGCGTCGACAGCTGGCTGGTCGCGCCGCGGGCGGTCAGGGAGGTGAGACGCAGCCGGACCATCGTCTTGGACGCCCGCTCCGACCCGCCACCGACCGTCCGGGGGTCGGAGACCACCTCGGCCTGCAGCCTGCCCACGGCCCGCTGGTCCGCGAGCTCGTCCAGCGAACCCGCGCCCCGTAGCCCCCGGTGCCCCGCCACGGCACCAACGGTCAGGGCGACCACGACGCCGCACAGCGCCACGGTCGCGGCCCCCCGGGCGGAACGCCGACGAGCCACGAGCAGCGCCCCGCCGGCACTCGTGGCGACGACCGCGGCCAGCAGCCAGGGCGGAGCCGCGAGCAGCGCCGCGGTCGTGGCCCACGCCACGCACGCCGGCAGCAGCAGTCGCAGGTCCGACGGGGTGGAGGGACGGATGTCCTCCAGCCACCGCGACGGTCTGCGCGGCCCGGACGAGGCCGGGCTCAGGCCCGCGGCCTTGCGGACCATCCGGCGGCGCTCCCGGCGACGCACCTCGGCGATCTCCTGGGCAGCCCGCTCCTGGGCGGCCCGCTCGTGCGCGGCTCGCTCGCGGCCAGCCCGCTCTTGGGCGGCCCGCTCCTGGGCGGCCCGCTCGTGCGCGGCTCGCTCGCGGCCAGCCCGCTCTTGGGCGGCCCGCTCGTGGACACCTCGTTCGTGAGCGTCTCGCTCCTGCGCGGACGCGTCAGCCGGCGCCCTCCCGGGGGATCGTTGCCCCCTCATGTCCGGACCAGGGCGCGCAGCCGCTCCAGCATCTTGGGCCCGATGCCCTGCACCTCGCCCAGCTCGTCGACGCTGCTGAACCGACCGTGCTGCGCGCGCCACTCGAGGATGCGCGCGGCGATGGCCGGGCCGACGCCCGGGAGCGCGTCGAGCTGCTCGGCGGTGGCTCGGTTGAGGTCCACCGGGGCGCCCGCCCCGGGCGGTCCACCCCCGGCCGCTCCGGGGACGCCAGTGGCGCCGGTGCCGGAGGCCGGTTGGTTCGCGCCAGCCGGGGGCGCCTCCCCCGGCCGCGGCACGAAGACCAGCTCCCCGTCCACCAGCACCCTGGCCTGGTTGAGCGCCGCCAGGTCGGCGCCGGGCAGCGGTCCCCCGGCCGCGGACAGCGCGTCCACCACTCGGGACCCGGCTCCCAGCCGGACCACCCCGCGGCGACGCACCTGACCTCCGACGTCGACCACCACGCCGGTCGTCGTCGCTGCCGGGGTGGCACTCCCCGACGCGGGCGCGCCCGGCGGCGTCGCCTTGTGGACGCCCTCCGTGGGGGCCGCTACCGACGTGGCCGGCGCCACCGGCTGCGGCTCGCCCTGGCTGCGCGCCAGCGCGACCCGGATGCCGAACCCGACCCCGGCCACGACCAGGACGAGCAGCACCGCCAGCACCGCCGTCCACCGCGGTTGCCACCGGGCATCGGCCAGGCGTGAGGGCCAGCTGAGCGCCGGCGGGGCGGGCGGCCGGTGCCTGCCTGGGTCGGCCGGTGGTTGCGGCGAGCGGCGACCTCGAGCCGCTAGGGCCTCGGCACCGTGCAGCTTCTCCAGCACGTTGTCCGGCATGGTCGCCGGCCCGACCGGGGTCTCCTCCAGGTCGAGCCACCAGCGAGGCGCACCCGGCACCTCGCGCGAGGCCCGTTCGGGCTCCGCCGGCGACCGAGGGCCCGCGAGCCGCGCCAGGCGGTCGAGGTCGGGAGGAGGCGGTCGTCGTCGCATGCTCACGACGCTAGGGACGGACTCGGCGCCTCACCACGGCGGCATCCGGGGCTGTGGACAGCTCGACGGTGGTCGCGGCCGCCTGTGGACAACCACGCTCAGGTGCGAGGTCGGAGCCCGCAGACCGGCCCGCCCCGCAGACCGGCCAGCCCTGCCGAGCGTCCCGCCCCCGCAGAGCGGCCCGCCCCCGCAGAGCGACTCACCCCGGCAGAGCGCCCCGCCCCCTCACGTGTCAGGGACGAGGCGCCACGACCACCGCGGTCGTGCCGGGCCCGACGTGGCAGGCCGCCACCGGTCCGAGGACCTCGACCCCGATGCTCGTGCCCTCGGGGCAGCGCGCGGTCAGCGCCTCCACGATCTCGTCCGCCCGCAGGTCGGCGTCCAGCTGGTGCACGGTCACGTCCGCCCCGTGCGGGGCAGCCTCGGTCGCGGCCACGGACCGGTCGATCATCTGCTTGACCGCGCGCGTGGCGGTGCGGACCTTGGCCACCGGCTCGATGCGCCCGTCGTCGAGGGAGAGCAGCGGCTTGATGGCCAGCGCGGTGCCGAAGAACGCTGCGGCGCCCCCGATCCGGCCGCCCTTGCGCAGGTAGTCGAGCGACTCGACGCAGAAGGTCAGCGTCGTGTCCTCGGCCCGACGGCGCGCGGCACGACCCGCCTCGGCCGCGCTCGCCCCCGTCTCGACCAGCCGGGCTGCGGTCAGGATGGCGTGCCCCATCCCCATGCCGATGGAGCGGGAGTCGATCACCTCCACCGGGATAGGGGCCCGCGAGGCGGCGAGGACGGCGGCCTCGATGGTCCCGGACAGCTCCGAGGACAGGTGCACGGACAGCACCTCCTCGCAGCCCCTCTCGGCAGCGCGGCGGTAGGCCTGCAGGAAGTCCGCCGGCGACGGCCTCGAGGTGCCGAGCTTCTTGGCCTTGCGCAGGATGTCGGGCAACGCGTCCGGGGCGATGGTCCCCTCGACGTACTGCCGCCCGTCGGCGACGAGCACCAGCGGCACCACGTCGATGCCGTGGTCGGCCACCGACTCGGCCGCCAGGTAGGCGGTCGAGTCGGTGACGAGCCCCACGGAGGGGAAGAGCGTCGTCATGGGTCAGCCTGCGACGATGTTGACCAGCTTGGGGGCCCGCACGATGACCTTGCGCACGGTCTTGCCCTGGAGCAGCTCCTGGATGCGCTCGCTCGCGAGCGCCGCCGCCTCGAGGTCGCCCTCGCTGATGTCGGCGGCCACCTCGAGCCGGTCGCGGACCTTGCCCAGCACCTGCACGACGCAGGTCACGGTGTCGTCGACGAGCAGCGCCGGGTCGGCCTCCGGGAACGGCTGGTGCACCACCGACGACTCGTGCCCGAGCCGGGACCACAGCTCCTCGGCGAGGTGCGGGGCCACCGGCGCCACCATGAGCACCAACGCCTCGGCGGCCGCGCGGGGCACGGCGTCCAGCTTGGTGAGCGCGTTGTTGAGCTCGATCAGCCGGGCGATGGCGGTGTTGAAGCGCAGCCCGTCGTAGTCGCGCGCCACCTGGTCGATCGTGCGGTGCAGCAGGCGGCTCGTCGCGAGGTCCGGCTCGCCGGGGCCGACGTGCACCTCCCCGGTCTGCTCGTCGACGACGTTGCGCCACAGCCGCTGCAGGAACCGCTGCGACCCGACGACCGCGCGGGTCTCCCACGGCTTGCTCAGCTCGAGCGGTCCCATGGCCATCTCGTAGACGCGGAAGGTGTCGGCGCCGTACTCGTCATACATCTCGTCCGGGGAGACGACGTTCTTGAGGGACTTGCCGATCTTGCCGAACTCGCGGTGCACGACCTTGCCATGCCAGGTGAAGACGCCGTCGGCGCTCTCGGAGACCTCGGTGGCCGGCACGGGCTGACCCCGGTCGTCGCGGTAGGCGGCGGCCTGGATGTAGCCCTGGGAGAAGTAGCGCCGGAACGGCTCCTCGGAGGTCAGGTGGCCGAGGTCGTGCAGCACCTTGACCCAGAAGCGGGCGTAGAGCAGGTGCAGCACCGCGTGCTCGACGCCACCGACGTAGAGGTCCACGCCGCCTGGGTCGAGCGCACCCTCGGGTGCGCCGGCGACGGGGGTCGGCCGCGGCCCCATCCAGTAGCGCTCGACCTCGGGGTCGACGAGAGCGGCAGCGTTGGCCGGGTCGAGGTAGCGCAGGAAGTACCAGCACGAGCCCGCCCAGTTGGGCATGGTGTTGGTCTCGCGGCGGTAGCGCTGCACGCCCCGCCCGTCACCGAGGTCCAGCTCGACCTCGACCCAGTCACGAGCTCGCGACAGCGGCGGCTCCGGCTCGGAGGAGTCGTCGTCGGGGTCGAAGGTCTTGGGCGCGTAGTCCGGGATCTCCGGCAGCTCCAGCGGCAGCATCGACTCGGGCAGCGCGTGGGCCACGCCGTCCTCGTCGAAGACGATGGGGAACGGCTCGCCCCAGTAGCGCTGCCGGCTGAAGAGCCAGTCGCGCAGCCGGTAGGTCACGGTCCCCTGCCCGCGACCCGTGCGCTCCAGCCACGCGATCATCGTCGCCTTGGCCTCGTCGAGACCCATCCCGTCCAGGCTCACCTCGTCGTTGCGGGAGTTGACGGCGACCCCGGGAGCGACATACGCCTCGCCGTTGTTGACCGAGCCGGGCCAGGGGTCGCGGTCCGCGGGCGCGACCACGTCCACGATCGGGATCATGAACTCCGTCGCGAACTCGAAGTCCCGCTCGTCGTGCGCGGGCACCGCCATGATCGCGCCGGTGCCGTAGCCCATCAGGACGTAGTCGGCGACGAAGATCGGGACCTGCCGCCCGTCGACCGGGTTGGTCGCGTAGGCGCCGGTGAACACGCCCGTCTTGGTCTTGTCGTCCATCTGTCGCTCGACGTCGCTCTTGCGCGACGCCGCGAGCTGGTATGACGAGACCGCCTCGCCCGGCGTGTCCGCACCACCGGTCCAGTGCACGGGGATGTCGCTCGGCCACCGGTCGGTGACCAGCTCGGCGAGGAGCGGGTGCTCGGGCGCCAGCACCATGAAGGTGGCGCCGAAGAGCGTGTCGGGACGCGTCGTGAAGACGTCGATGGGCTGGCCGGCCGGGCCCGTGAAGGTGACGCGCGCGCCGTGCGAGCGGCCGATCCAGTTGCGCTGCATGGTCTTGACCTTCTCGGGCCAGTCCACGCGGTCCAGGTCGTCGGCGAGCCGGTCGGCGTAGGCGGTGATCCGCATCTTCCACTGGCGCAGCGCCTTGCGGAAGACCGGGAAGTTGCCCCGCTCGGAGCGGCCGTCGTTGGTGACCTCCTCGTTGGACAGGACGGTCCCGAGGCCGGGCGCCCAGTTGACGGGCGCCTCGTCGGCGTAGGCCAGGCGGTGGCCGTCGACCACCGTCGCCCGCTCGGCCTCGCTCAGCTCGCCCCAGGCGCGGCCCGCGAAGTCGCCCGTCAGCGGGCGCGACCCGTCGGCCAGCGACGGCAGCAGCTCGGCGATGGGGCGCGCCTTGCCGAGGCCCCCGTCGGGCCGGACGGCGGACTCGTCATACCAGCTGTTGAAGATCTGCAGGAAGATCCACTGGGTCCAGCGGTAGTAGTCGGGGTCGATGGTGCGGATCGCGCGCCGGTCGTCGTGCCCGAGGCCGAGGCGGCGCAGCTGGCGCGCCATGATGACGATGTTGTCCTCGGTCGTCTTGCGGGGGTGCTGGCCGGTCTGCACGGCGTACTGCTCGGCGGGCAGGCCGAAGGCGTCGTAGCCGAGGCAGTGCAGGACGTTCTTGCCGGTCATGCGGTGGTAGCGGGCGTAGACGTCGGTCGCGATGTATCCCAGCGGGTGCCCGACGTGGAGGCCCGCGCCGCTCGGATAGGGGAACATGTCGAGGACCAGCAGCTTCTGCGCGTGGGTGAGCGGATTGTCCGGCTCGGCCCACGGACCCGCCGGGTTGGGCGCGTGGTAGGTGCCGTCCTGCTCCCAGCGGTCCTGCCAGCTGGTCTCGATCTGCCCGGCCAGCGCGGCGGTGTAGCGGTAGGGGTGCTCGTCGCGCGTCGTCTCGGCCGTGTCCGTCATCGTCTGTCTCCCTGGGTCCTCGGTGTGGCTCGCTGCTCCGGACACACAAACGCCCCTCGCTCAGGGAGGGGCAGCCGCGCTGGTCGTCCGACGTGGTCAGCGCGGCCCGACAAGGAGCTGCTGATGGGCCACCGGCCCAGGCTACCGCAGGGTGCGGGTCGGCCTCGTGGCGCGCCCGTATGCCGAACCGCCCGCCCCTCCCGACCACCGTGTCGGCCCGGAGCGCTTCGGCCCGGGGAACTTCGGCCCGGAGAACTTCGGCCCGGAGAAAGACGAATGCCCCGCCGAGGCGGGGCATCTGTCGTGCTGGTGGGTGGAGCTGAGGGGATTCGAACCCCTGACCCCCTCCATGCCATGGAGGTGCGCTACCAACTGCGCTACAGCCCCTCACAGGACGGATCCCGTGGGTTGACGCTCGCGGGCTCACGCTCGCGGCGACTGGATTACTTTAGCCAGAGTTCACCGCCGCGACCAAATCGACCGGCCGGTCGGGAGCCACGCCCCGCCGGCCACCTCCTCAGCGCTCGGTCGGCCAGGGCGCGCCCTCGACCGCGTCGGGGGCGCCGAGGTTCCAGGCGTCGATGCGCCAGCCGCCGGAGCGCACCTGGCCGAGCTCGGCCCAGTGGCAGTTGCGCAGCCCCCCGAGCTGCAGCCAGGCCTGCTTCTGCGGCAGGCCGACGAGCTCCGCAGCGAGCGCCCGAGCGGCGACGCCGTGCGAGACGATCACCGCGATCCCGTCCTCGGGGAGGCGGTCGATCACGTCGAGGGCGCCCGCGAGGGTCCGGGTTGCCACCTCGGCCACCGACTCCCCCGTGCCGCCCCGCCTGAAGTCGTCGCCGGTGAGCATCCGCTCGGCCTCGACGGGATACTCCGCCCGCACCTCGTCCCCCGAGCGGCCCTGCCACTCCCCGACGTGGATCTCGCGGAACCGCTCGTCCCGCTCCACCTCGACGCCCAGCAGCTCCCCCACCAGGTCGGCGGTGGCGGCGGCCCGCGCCAGGTCCGAGGAGACGACGAGGTCGGGTCGTCGCGCCGCGATCAACGGCGCCGCGGCTCGCGCCTGCGCGACGCCGACGTCCGACAGCGCCACGTCCAGCTGCCCCTGCCAGATCCCGGCTGCGTTGTGCCCGGTCTCGCCGTGGCGCAGCACGATGAGTCGACGCGCCATGGGTCAGTCGCGCAGGCCCGGCCACCCGGTGAGGCGGGCGGGGGCGTCGGCATACGGGTCGTCCTCGTCCTCACGACCGGAGGGGTCGGGGAGCTCGAGGTCGACGACCGGGCAGTCCTTCCACAGCCGCTCCAGGCCGTAGAACTCGCGCTCGTCGGTGTGCTGCACGTGCACGACGACGTCGACGAAGTCGATGAGCACCCACCGACCGTCCTTCTCGCCCTCGCGGCGCACCGGCTTGGCGCCCAGCTCGCGGAGCTTGTCCTCGACCGCGTCGACGATCGCGCGGACCTGGCGATCGTTGGGCGCGGAGGCCAGGACGAAGATGTCGGTCAGCGCCAGCTGGTCGCTGACGTCCAGGGCGATGATGTCGCGGGCACGCTTGTCGTCCGCCGCGAGGGCGGCGGCCTTGGCGAGCTCGAGAGCACGCGGGGTGGCGGTCACGCAGGATCCTCCGTGGTGGGTGTGCTGGTGGGGCGCGGCCCCGTGGAGATGCCCGACAACGCCGGGTCGCCGGACACCGAGGGCACCGCGCTGGCGTAGAGGGTGTACTTGTTGATGTGCTGGACGACGCCGTCGGGCACGAGGTACCACACCGGCTTGCCCTCGGCCACGCGCTGGCGGCAGTCGGTCGAGCTGATCGCCATGGCCGGGACCTCGGTGAGGCTCACCCGGTCCTGCGGCAGCCCGGACTCGCTGAGGTGGTAGCCGGGCCGGGTGACCCCGATGAAGTGCGCCATGCCGAACATCTCGTCGACGTCCTTCCACGACAGGATCTTGGACAGGGCGTCGGCGCCGGTGATGAAGAACAGCTCCGCGTCGGGGTTGAGCCGGCGCAGGTCGCGCAGCGTGTCGATGGTGTAGGTCGGCCCCTCCCGGTCGATGTCGACCCGGGACACCGAGAAGCGCGGGTTGGAGGCCGTCGCGATGACGGTCATCAGGTAGCGGTGCTCGGGGGGCGAGACCGACGCGGCGTCCTTCTGCCAGGGACGACCCGTCGGGACGAAGACGACCTCGTCGAGGTCGAACAACGCCTGGACCTCGCTCGCGGCGACCAGGTGACCGTGGTGGATGGGGTCGAAGGTCCCACCCATCACGCCGATGCGCAGGCTCAGGAGTGCGCTCCCGGCGAGGTGTGGCTGCCGTGCGTCGCGTCGCTGACCCCACCCTGACCGAGCTTGGCGGCGGTGTTGCGGAACGCCCAGGTGATGGCCAGCAGCGCCATGAACACGGTCAGCGCCAGCACGCCGAACCAGAAGTCGGCGAAGGGCAGGGTCATGGCGTTCTCGGCGTGGTGCTCACCCTCGGCGAGGATCAGGGCAGAAGTCATGGGGTCATGTTACCCGTATGCCGCAGCCACGCCGCGAAACGCCGGGGCTGGATCGAGGCGGGATCGGGGCGGGCGGCATACGGGCCGGACCCGCGCGACGACACAGGCGGCGCACCGGCGCCCCACAGCGTCGGCACCGCCCCAGGGTCCTAGTCTGGTCGGCATGGTCCCTGAGCTGTCCGTCGTGATCCCCATGTACAACGAGGAGCAGGTGCTGCCCCTGCTGGTGCAGCGGCTGCGCCCCGTGCTCGACGGTCTCGGCACCACCTATGAGGTCGTTGCGGTCGACGACGGCTCCAAGGACCAGACGGCCCTGCTGCTGCAGCGCTACCGCCGCGAGTGGGAGCAGCTGCGCGTGGTGCGGCTGCGCGCCAACTCCGGCCACCAGGCCGCGATCTCGGCGGGGCTGGTGACCGCGCACGGCGACTACGTCGTCACCCTGGACGCCGACCTGCAGGACCCCCCCGAGACCATCGAGGACATGCTGCGGGTGGCCCGGGAGGAAGGGGTCGACGTCGTCTACGGCGTCCGCGCGGACCGCTCCACCGACACCGTCTTCAAGCGCGAGACCGCCAAGGCGTTCTACTCCGTGCACTCCCGGCTCACCGGCATGGAGACCGCGGGCAACGCCGGCGACTTCCGGCTGATGTCGCGCGCCACGGTCGACGCGATCAACGCGCTGCCCGAGCACGGCCGGGTGCTGAGGTTCGTGGTGCCGGCGCTCAACTTCCCCTCCGCGAGCGTGTCCTACAAGCGCGAGGAGCGCGCCGCCGGCGAGTCGAAGTACCCCTTCATGAAGATGGTGATGCTGTCCGTCGACTCCATCATCGGCTTCAGCCTCAAGCCGCTGCGGCTCGCGACGTGGTTCGGCTTCGGCGGCTTCATCGCCTCGCTGCTGCTCATCGCGTATGCCGTGATCGGCCGCTTCACCGGGCACGCCATCGCGGGCTGGGCCTCCACCGTCGGGATGATCGCGCTGGTGGGCGGGCTGCAGCTGCTGTGCCTCGGCATCCTCGGGGAGTACCTCGGGCGGATGTACCAGCAGATGCAGGACCGCCCCACCTACTTCATCGCCTACGACTCCGCGCGGGACCACGACGAGCACAGGTTCGCGCTCCCCCGTCACGCCCGTATGGCGACCGGCCGCCCCGCGGGCGCGACGTCGGCGTCAGCACCGGCGTCGGCACCCGCGACTTCGCCTGCATCGCAATCGTCGACGGCGTCGTCAGCAGCGCCGCTGGACGAGCCGCTGGACGCGCCCTTCATCGACGGCGTGCCACCACGAATTCCGTGACGCCGGGCAGGTCCTTGATCGGCAGGTAGCGCTCGGCGGTGATGATCGAGCGCAGCGCCGCGTTGACCGCCCAGTGGGTGTCCTGCAGGTCGCTGCCCTGGCTCGTGCGGCGGCGCAGCGCGACGACGGGGCGGAGCAGGACGTTCCAGGCGAACCGGCGCTCGATGTCGAAACCGTTGCGCCGCAGCAGGTCCAACAGCTCCGGGCGCAGGTAGCGACGGACGTGGCCCACCGCCACGTCGTGGTCGGACCAGAGCTTGGGGTCCACCGGCACGGCGACGAGGAAGGGCGCCCCCGGCTTGAGCAGGCGGTGCGCCTCGCGCACGCAGGCGTCGTCGTCGACGAGGTGCTCGAGCAGGTCGAAGGCCATGACCAGGTCCAGCGACCCGGACTCCAGCGGCAGCTCGGTCGCGTCGGCGCGCATCACCGGGACCCGCCGGTCGGCGGCCGCGAGGGCCCCGTCCTGGGTGTACTCCAGCGCCACCGCCTGCCACCCGGCGTCGAGGAGGACCCGCGTGTTGCCGCCCCCCGCAGCCCCGATGTCCAGGGCGCGGCCGGGCGTCATACCGCTGATGAGCCTCCCCAGGATGTGCCGGCGCTCGCGGTACCACCAGTGCGCGTCCTCGAGCCTGGCCAGCTTGCAGACCTCGTGACCTTCCACCTGTGCACGTCCTCTCTCGACTCCGGTGCGCCCAACCTAGAGCAGACGGGCCGCGTCCGCCGACACGTCGAGGAGCAAGTCCAGGGGCAAGTGCAGGCGCACGTCAGGCCGCGGGGTGGCGGCCGGCCGGCTCAGGCGCGCACCTGGCCGTCGCCCTCGACGACCCACTTGGTGCTCGTGAGCTCCTGCAGAGCCATCGGCCCACGGGCGTGCAGCTTCTGCGTGGAGATGCCGATCTCCGCGCCGAACCCGAGCTCGGCGCCGTCGGTGAAGCGGGTGCTCGCGTTGACCATGACCGCCGCCGAGTCGACCTCGGTGACCCAGCGCCGGGCGGCGGCGCGGTCGGCGGTGACGATCGCGTCGGTGTGGCCGCTGGACCAGCGTCGGACGTGGTCGAGGGCCTCGTCGAGGCTGGGGACGACGCGCACGGCGAGGTCGAGGGAGAGGTACTCCGCGGCCCAGTCGTCGTCGGTCGCCTCCACCCACGTGGCGCCGGCGCGCTCGGTGACCTCGCGCAGCGACGGCTCGGCGTGGATCGTCACCCCGGCGGCCCCGAGAGCCCCGAGCAGCCGGGGCAGGGCCTGCGGCGCCACGTCCTGGTGCACGAGCAGCGACTCGGCGGCGTTGCACACGCTGGTGCGGTGCGTCTTGGCGTTGAGGACGATCCGCTCCGCCATCTCCAGGTCGGCCGCGGCGTCGACGTAGACGTGGCAGTTGCCCACGCCGGTCTCGATGGTCGGCACGGTGGACTCGGTGACGACGGTCTGGATGAGCCCCGCCCCGCCACGCGGGATGAGCAGGTCGACCTCGCCCCGGGCCGTCATCAGGGCACGCACGGCGTCGCGGCCGGGAGCGTCGAGCAGCTGCACGGCGTCCGGGGTGATGTCGAGGGTGGCGAGGGCTCGGCGCATCACCGCGACCAGGACCCGGTTGGTGTGCTCCGCCGCGCTGCCGCCGCGCAGGATGGCCGCGTTGCCGGACTTGAGGGCCAGACCCGCCGCGTCCACGGTGACGTTGGGCCGCGCCTCGTAGATCATCCCGACCACGCCCATCGGCACCCGCACCTGGCGGACCTGCAGGCCGGTCGGGGACGTGCTGCCGCGCACGACATCACCCACCGGGTCGGGCAGACCGGCGACGTCGCGCAGCCCCTGCGCCGCGGCCGCTACCCGGTCGGGGCCGAGCGTGAGCCGGTCGATGAGGTTGGGCCGCATCCCCGCGGCGGTCTCCCGCTCGACGTCGCGGCCGTTGGCCGCGACGATCTCGTCCGTGGCGTCGACCAGGGCGTCGGCCAGGGCCCGCAGCGCCTCGTCCTTGCGGCCTCGGGGCAGCAGCGCCAGCTCGCGCGCGGCGGCGCGGGCGCGGGTGGTCAGGGCGGTGACGAGCTCGCGGGCGGCGGGGTCGATGGGGTCGGTGGGCGGCATACGGCCATCCAACCGCACCGGACGAGGACCCGTCGCCCCGTCTCGGGGCCGCCCTGCCGGATGCGTCGGGCGCGCCGGCACGAGCCACCCCGGCGGAGGCGACCCTCCACGGCCGGTCAGAGCAGGGCGAGGTCGTCGCGGTGGATGACCACCCGGCGGTACTGCTCCCCCAGCTCGGCCCCCAGGTCCTGGGTGGACCGTCCGAGCATCGCGGGCAGCTCGGAGGACGCGTAGTTGACCAGGCCCCGCCCGACGACGTGGCCGTCCTCGGCGACCAGGTCGACGGCCTCGCCCTCGGCGAAGTGCCCGGACACGGCGAGGATCCCGGCGGGCAGCAACGAGGTCCGCCGGCGCACCACGGCGTCGACCGCACCGGCGTCGAGCACCAGCCGCCCCTGCGCCGCGGAGGCGTGCCGCAGCCACAGCAACCGGCCCCGGGGGCGCAGGTCGGGCGCGGCGAAGTAGGTGCCCACGTCCTCCCCCGCGAGCACCTCCGCCGCCCGCTCCGCGGACGTGACGATCGCCGGGATCCCGGCCCCCGTCGCGATCCGCGCCGCCTCGATCTTGGTGGTCATGCCCCCGGTGCCGACCTTGCTGGCGGACCCGGCGACGACGACGCCCTCGAGGTCGCGCTCGTCGCGCACCACCGGGATCCGTCGCGCCCCGGGCCGCGACGGCGGCCCGTCGTAGACCGCGTCCACGTCCGAGAGCAGCACCAGCGCGTCCGCCTTGACCAGGTGGGCGACCAGCGCTGCGAGGCGGTCGTTGTCCCCGAACCTGATCTCGTGGGTCGCCACGGAGTCGTTCTCGTTGACGACGGGCACGACCCCGAGGTGCAGCAGCCGGACCAGGGTCCGGCGGGCGTTGACGTAGTGGGAGCGGCGCGTGACGTCCATCTCGGTCAGCAGCACCTGCCCGACCCGCGCGCCGTGACGGGCAAAGGCAGCGGTGTATGCCGCCACCAGCGCCCCCTGCCCCACGGCCGCCGCGGCCTGCTGGGTGGCGAGGTCGCGGGGTCGCTTGGGCAACGAGAGCGGGTTGAGGCCGGCGGCGATGGCGCCGGAGGACACCAGCACCACCTGGCAGCCGTCGGCGCGCCGGGCCGCGAGGGCGTCCACGAGCCGCCCGATCGCACCCGGGTCCAGGTCACCGTCGCTGCCCGTGAGGGAGGACGAGCCGACCTTGACCACGAGGCGCCCGGCCGCCGTGATCGTGTCGTGGACCGGCCCCCGGCCGCCAGTGTGGCTCACGAGGCGTCAGTCCTCGTCGTGCAGCGTCGCCCAGTGGCCGGCGCGGCGCTCCGCGTCCAGCTCGGCGGCGGTGGCGCGGCGGGCGGCCTTGAGGTCCGCGAGCTCCTCGCGCTTCTCGGCGCGGGTGGGGCGGGGGGCGCCCTCGGCCTGCTCCAGCCGCAGGTCGGTGCCGCGTCGACCGAGCAGCTCGGCCCCGGAGGCCACCGTGGGCTCCCAGTCGAAGACGACGGCGTCGTCCTCGGCACCGATCACGACGGTGTCGCCCGCGACGGCCCCGACCTTGTAGAGCTCCTCCTCGACGCCCAGCCGCGCCAGCCGGTCGGCCAGGTAGCCGACGGCCTCGTCGTTGGTGAAGTCGGTCTGGCGCACCCAACGGGTCGGCCGCTCGCCGGCGACGCGGTAGAGCACGCCGTCCGAGGTGTTCTCCCGGCGGACGGTGAAGCCGGTGTCGTCCACGGCGCGCGGACGCAGCACGACGCGCTTGGGCTCGACCTGCTCGACCTCGCGCCGGGCGGCCTCCACGTGCCGGGCCAGGGCGAAGCCCAGCTCCTTGAGGCCGGTGCGGGCCACCGCCGACACGACGAAGACCTCGAGGCCCCGGGCCTCCAGGTCCGGCTTGACGAACTCCGCCAGCTCCTCCGCCTCGGGCACGTCGGCCTTGTTGAGCACGATGATGCGGGTGCGCTCGGTGAGCGGTCGGCCGCCGAGCGTCTCGTCGGGGACGTAGAGCGACAGCTCGCGCTCGATCGCCTCGAGGTCGGACATCGGGTCCCGCCCGGGCTCGAGGGTGGCGCAGTCGACGACGTGGACCAGCACGGAGCAGCGCTCCACGTGCCGCAGGAACTCCAGGCCGAGGCCCTTGCCCTCGTGGGCCCCCGGGATCAGCCCGGGCACGTCGGCGACGGTGTAGCGCGAGGACCCGGCGGTGACCACCCCGAGGTTGGGCACCAGCGTCGTGAAGGGGTAGTCCGCGATCTTGGGGCGGGCGCTGGACAGCACCGACACCAGGGAGGACTTGCCCGCCGAGGGGAACCCGATCAGCGCGACGTCGGCGAGCGTCTTGAGCTCGAGCACCACGTCGAGCTCGTCGCCCGGCTCCCCCAACAGCGCGAAGCCCGGCGCCTTGCGCCGGGTCGACGCCAGCGCCTTGTTGCCGAGGCCACCCCGCCCCCCGGCCGCGACGACGAACTCCTCGCCCTGGGTGACCAGGTCGGCCAGCAGCGCCCCGCGGCGGTCCTTGACGACCGTGCCCGCCGGCACGCCCAGCACCAGGTCCTCCCCGTCGGCGCCGTTGCGCTCACCGCCCTCGCCGGGCTTGCCGTTGCCGGCCTTGCGGTGCGGGCTGTGGTGGTAGTCGAGCAGCGTGGTCTTCTGCGGGTCGACCCGCAGCACCACCGAGCCGCCGCGGCCGCCGTTGCCGCCGTCGGGGCCGCCCAGCGGCTTGAACTTCTCGCGGTGCACCGACGCGACGCCGTGGCCGCCGTTGCCGGCCTGCACGTGCAGGGTCACGCGATCGACGAAGCTCGCCATGTGAAGGGGTCCTTCCGGGTGGGCGCCTGCGGGAGGCAGGGGCCACGATATCGGCATACGGCCTGGTGGCCTGTGGACAGACCGCGAGGGTGCAGGCCCGTGAGCCTGCACCCTCGCGTCAGTGGGTGAGCGGGCCCAGGGCCCGCGGTCGTCACTCTCCGGCGACGATGTTGACGACCTTGCGGCCGCGCTTGGTCCCGAACTCGACGGCGCCGGCGGACAGCGCGAAGAGCGTGTCGTCCTTGCCGCGGCCGACGTTGGCGCCGGGGTGGAAGTGCGTGCCGCGCTGGCGGACGATGATCTCGCCGGCGTTGACGAGCTGGCCGCCGAACCGCTTGACGCCGAGGCGCTGCGCGTTGGAGTCGCGACCGTTCTTGGAGCTGGAAGCACCCTTCTTGTGTGCCATGACTAAGCCTGCCTTCGTGTCTGCGTTAGCTGTGGGGCGATGAGGCTCAGGCCTCGATCGCGGTGACCTTGATCTGGGTGGTCGGCTGACGGTGACCCTGGCGCTTGCGGTAGCCCGTCTTGTTCTTGTACTTCATGATCGTGATCTTGGGGCCCTTGGTCGCCTTGACGACCTCGGCCGTGACCTTGACCTTGGCAAGCTTGGCCGCGTCACTGGTGACGGTGGAGCCGTCAACGAGCAGCAGGGGCTGGAGCTCGATGGACTCGCCGGGCTTGTCGTTCACCTTGTCGATGATGAGGACGTCGCCGACGGAGACCTTCTCCTGGCGCCCGCCTGCGCGAACAATCGCGTACACGTTGCAGACTCGCTCTCTGATGAGGGTGTGGAACCGGTGGCCGCTTCGGGGACCGGCCCCCGGTCGCGCCGGACACCTCGTCGAGGCAGCGCAGGGGACGGTGGACGCACCGACTCACCAGGGTATCCCGCGAGCAGCGGCCCGGCCAAATCCCCCAGGGATCCGACCGGGCCGTGCGGGCTGACCGTCAGGTCACTCGTCGTGCGGGCGGGGCGGCCCGGCGGGCGCCACGACCCGGCCCCGCCGGCGCCGCTTGGGCTGCTCGGTCGGCGCGGTCTCCTCGGTCAGCGGGATGGCCGGTATGACGACCGCCCGCTCGTCGTCGCTCTCCGACGCGTCCTGCTGCGGGGCGTCCTGCTGCGGGGCGTCCTGCTGCGGGGCGGCTGCCTCCGGGCCGAGCACCGAGGACATGGCCTCGTCGATGGCCTTGGCGACCTCGTCGGGGGTGGCCGGCGCTTCGTCCTCGACCACGGCCTTGGAGGCGGCCATGGCCGCGGCGTGCGCGGCGGCAGCGATCTGGGCCGGGGTGGGGCCGGACTCCTCAGCGGGCTGGCTCTGGGTGCCCGCGTGGTCGGCGTCGCGGCCCTGGGAGCCGTTGCCGCCACCGTTGCCGTTGCCGCCGCCGTTGCCGCCGCCGTTGCCACCCTTGCCGCGACGACCTCGACGGCCGCCGTTGTCGTGGGAGTGGTCGACGCCGGACTCGGTGCCCGGGGCGACCGGGGTGGAGCTGATGAGGATGCCGCGGCCGTTGCAGTGCTCGCAGGTGGTGGAGAACGACTCGATCAGGCCGGTCCCGACCCGCTTGCGGGTCATCTGGACCAGGCCCAGGGAGGTCACCTCGGCGACCTGGTGCTTGGTGCGGTCCCGACCGAGGCACTCCACGAGCCGGCGCACGACCAGGTCGCGGTTGGACTCGAGGACCATGTCGATGAAGTCGACGACGATGATGCCGCCGATGTCGCGCAGCCGCAGCTGGCGCACGATCTCCTCGGCCGCCTCGATGTTGTTCTTGGTGACGGTCTCCTCGAGGTTGCCGCCCTGGCCCACGAACTTGCCGGTGTTGACGTCGACGACCGTCATCGCCTCGGTCCGGTCGATGACCAGCGAGCCGCCGGAGGGCAGCCACACCTTGCGGTCCATGGCCTTGGCCAGCTGCTCGTCGATGCGGTGACCGGCGAAGACGTCCTTCTCGCCGGTCCACCGCTCGAGGCGGGAGGCGAGGTCGGGGGCCACGGACTCGACATACGACGACACCGTGTCCCAGACGGCGTCGCCCTGGACGACCAGCTGGGAGAAGTCCTCGTTGAAGACGTCGCGGACCACGCGGACGGTCAGGTCCGGCTCCCCGTGGAGCAGGGCGGGGGCGTGGGTGCTGCGGGCCTTGGCGCGGGTCTGGATCTCGTCCCAGGTCTTGGTGAGGCGGGCGACGTCGGCGCGCAGCTCCTCCTCGCTGGCGCCCTCCGCGGCGGTGCGCACGATGACGCCGGCGTCGGCGGGCATGACGTCCTTGAGGATCTTCTTCAGGCGCGAGCGCTCGGTGTCGGGCAGCTTGCGGCTGATGCCGGTCATGGAGCTGCCCGGCACGAAGACGAGGTAGCGACCCGGGAGGGAGATCTGCGACGTCAGCCGCGCCCCCTTGTGCCCGATCGGGTCCTTGGTCGCCTGGACGAGCACGGTGTCGCCGGACTTCAGGGCGTTCTCGATGCGCTTGGCCTGGCCGTTGTCGAGGCCGGCGGCGTCCCAGTTGACCTCACCGGCGTAGAGCACGGCGTTGCGGCCCTTGCCGATGTCGACGAACGCCGCCTCCATCGAGGGCAGGACGTTCTGGACGCGCCCGAGGTAGATGTTGCCGGCGATGGAGGTCGAGCTGGCGGACTGCTCGCGGGAGACGTAGTGCTCGACGAGGACGCCATCCTCGAGCACCGCGATCTGGGTGCGGTCACCCGAGTCGCGCACGACCATGGTGCGCTCGACGCTCTCGCGGCGCGCCAGGAATTCCGCCTCGGTGATGATCGTGCGACGCCGGCCGGCCTCGCGGCCCTCGCGGCGGCGCTGCTTCTTGGCCTCGAGGCGGGTCGAGCCCTTGATCCCGGTGGCCTCGCCGCGGCGGGACTCGCGGACCTTGGTCACGGTGCCGGGCGGGTCCTCGTCGCCACCGCCGGACCCCGAGCGGCGGCGCCGGCGACGGCGCCGGCTGGAGCTGCTGCCCTCGTCCGCGTCGTCCTGGGCGCCGTTGTCGTCGGAGTCGGCCTCGTCGGCGTCCCGGTCGTCGGAGTCGTCGGCGTCCGTGTCGCCGCCCTGGTCACGGCCGCCCTTGCGGCCACGGCGGCGACGCGAGCGACGCGAGCCGCCGGAGGTCTCCTCCTCCTGCCGGTCCTGCGGATCGGCATCGGAGTCAGCGTCCGCGTCGGTGTCGTCGTCCTCGGACGTGGCCTCGTCGGTCTGCTGGTCCGCGTCGTCGCCGCTGCGACGGCGGCCCTTGCCCCCGCGGCGGCGACGGCGGGACGAGCGGCCCTCGTCCTCGCCCGCCTCGGGGCGGTCCGCGTCGTCGGCGCCCGAGCCGGTGCCGGTGTCGCTGTCGCTGTCGAGGTCGGCGTCGAGGTCGTCTTCCTCGTCACGCTCGTCGTCGCGGCGGATGCTGGAGGGGTCGACGCTCGGGGAGGTCGCGCGGCGCGGGCGCCGGGAGGCGGTCGGCTCGGGGGCCTGGAAGAGGAGCCCGAACGGCGAGCCGCCCGCCTGCGGCGCCTCGTCGGCGGCGGGGGTGGCGGGGATGGTCGCGATGAGGTCGTTGAGCTGGTCGCTGTCGAGCACGGCCAGCGCCATGTCCGAGATCTCGTCGTCGCTCTCGTCGGCGTCGATCGCGGCGGCTGCGGCCGAGACCCGCAGCGCCTGGTCCGCGTCGGCGGCAGCGTCAGGGGCGGGGGCGTCGGCAGCGGGGGCGTCGGCAGCGGGGGCGTCGGCAGCGGACGCGTCGGCCTCCTCGCTGCCGGCCGGGGCGGGGGTGGTCGCCTTGGTGGTGGCGCGACGGGTGCGCTTGGCGGCCTTCTTGGCGGGGGCCTTCGCCGCGGTGGTCGTGGCGTCGCCACTCGCCGCGTCGGCGGCCTGCGGGGCCACGGCGGACACGGCAGCCGCCGCGGCCTGCGCGTCCTCGGCGTCGAGGTCGGCCGTGGGGGTGCCGACGAGGTCGTGGGCCTGGCCCGCCTCGGCGTCGACCGAGGTCGGCTGGGCGGGGGGCGTGGCGGCCTTGGCCGTCGCCTTGCGGGGGGCCCGCTTGGTGGTGGTGGCCTTGCGCGCCCGGGTGGCCCGCTTGGCCGGGGCGGTCGAGGTGTCCGGCGCGTCGGGGGCCGGCGTCGCCTCGGACGCTGCCGGGGTGTCGGTGCTGCCGCCGGCCTGCTCGTCGGCGGGGAAGGTGTCCTGGTCGGGTGCCATCGCGGCGGTCCCTTCTCGACCACGGGCCGCGTCCACCCGTGGCGCCGGGAGCGCCTCGCCGCCGCGTGGTGCGGTCGTCGTCGTCGACGAGGCGGGTGCCCCGACGACGGAAGTCGTCTGCTACACCGGTCGGCTCGCGCCAGGCGCGTCACTCGTCCGGTGCCGGCGGCACTGCACGACAGGACCGGTGTCCCGGGCGAGGCGGGCGACCGGGTGGTCACCTCGCTGCAGCTCGCCACGGAGTCGTCGCTGCGATGTCGTCGGGTCGGCGGCGCGGAGTGGACGCGCCGTGACCTCGGCCAGTATCGCACAGCGCGGCCGCGCCCCCCTGGCGCCGCGCCATCGTGCGTCAGCGCAGCGGGTCGGCGATCCGGCGGGTCTCCTCCTCCAGCGGCCCCTGCACCAGCCTGGTCATGAGGGGGGTCACGTCCGGCAGCCCCTCACCCGTGACCCGCAGGGCGGCCACCACGTCGTCCGGTCGCACCGCGGGAGTCGTATGCCGCACGACCGCCCGCAGCAGCACCGCCCCCTCGCTCGTGGTGACGCCGGCCTCGCGGGCCCGCGCGACACCGGGCTCGACGCCGAGCTCGAGCACGGCCGACCGGACGTCGAAGGTGCGGTTGCCGCTCTTCGTCATACGGCTGATCTCCACCGAGCCGGCCGCGAGGAAGGCCGACACGGTGCGCTCGACCCGGGCTGCCTCGTCGGCGGGGAGGGCGCGCAGCTCGACGAGCCACTCGGAGGCCTGCAGCCGGTCGGCCAGCGAGCCGGGCAGCGCGTCCGCCGCGTCCAGCACGTCGATGCCGTCGGGCAGCGCCTCGTCCAGGGCGCGCGCGACCTCGGCCGGGTCGAGGCGCTCGGTGAGCGCGATCTCGAAGTACTCCGCCTCGGAGGCGGTCCCGGTGGGCGCGGCGTTGGCATAGCTGATCTTGGGGTGCGGGTGGAATCCCGCGGAGTAGGCCATCGGCACCCCGGCGCGGCGCAGCGCCCGCTCGAGGGCGCGCTGGAAGTCGCGGGAGGAGGAGAAGCGCAGCCGACCGCGCTTGGCGTAGCGCAGCCGGATCTTCTGGACCGCCGGGGGCGGAGGGGGGCCTTCGGGGGTGCGCTGACGAGCCATGGGGCCCAAGGGTAGGGGAATCCCGGGGGCGCCCCGTAGGCCGCCGGTATGACCCCGACCGGCTCCCGTGGTCGGATGTGCGCGACGTCGCGGCCCGCGCACCATCGACGCCATGGAGAAGATCACGTCACCGCACCCCGGGTCGGTCGCCACGCAGGGCGCCCGACCGATGCCCTCGCTCGTCGCCGAACACCTCGTCAAGTCCTACTCCCCCGGCCGCCAGGACGTGCCGCCCGCGCTGGCCGGCGTGGACCTGGCCGTGTGGCCGGGGTCCACGGTCGCCATCATGGGGCCGTCCGGCTCCGGCAAGACCACCCTGCTGCACCTGCTGGCGGGCGTGGTGCGCCCCACCTCCGGCACCGTGTCCTGGCAGGGCCGGGACCTGTCCTCGCTGGGGGACGCAGCCCGGAGTCGGCTGCGGCGCAGCGACTTCGGCTTCGTCTTCCAGTCCGGTCAGCTGCTGCCGGAGCTGCCCGCCGTCGAGAACGTCGCGCTCCCGCTGATGCTCGCCGGCACGTCCCGGCGCGAGGCCGAGTCACGGGCCGCCGGGTGGTTCGGGCCGCTGGGCCTGCAGGGTCTGGAGCGCCGCCGCCCGGGCGAGCTGTCCGGCGGCCAGGCGCAGCGCGTCGCGATCGCGCGAGCCCTCGTCGGGTCGCCGGGGGTCGTCTTCGCCGACGAGCCCACCGGCGCGCTCGACCAGCACACCGGTCACGAGGTCATGGACCTGCTGACCCGGGCGTGCGCCGCGCAGGGGGCGGCGCTGGTCGTCGTCACCCACGACGCCGCCGTCGCCGGCTGGTGCCAGCGGGTCGTCCGGCTGCGCGACGGCCGGGTCGAGAGCGACCAGGCCCGGGACACCGAGGTGCACGGCGCCGAGGTGACCCGATGAGGGGCGCGGAGGTCGTATGGCGCCTGGCCCGCCTGCTCGCCGCCGGACGCCGCGAGACCGACCACCTCAGCGGCCTGCTGTCGGTGGTCGCGTTCGCCGTAGCCACGGCGTCGCTGCTGGTCACGGCCGGTGGGCTGCAGGCCTTCGTCGAGCGCGGGCAGCGCGCCGGTGCCCACCAGCAGGACCCCGGCGGCACCTACGTCGCCCTGGCGCTGCTGGCCACCGCGCTGCTCGTCGTGCCCATCCTCACCCTGGGAGGCGTCGCCGCCCGGCTGGCCCTGGCCCGGCGCGACCAACGCCTCGCCGCGCTGCGCCTGGCCGGCGCGACCTCCGGCCAGGTCACGGCCCTGACCTTGCTCGAGGCCGCGACCCAGGCCACCGTCGGGGCGCTGATCGGCGTGGTCGGCTACCTCCTCGCGCTCGTCCCGGTGGGGCTGCTGCGCTTCGAGGGCGCCCCCCTCGGCGCCGGGTCGCTGTGGCTCGGCCTCGGCACGGTGGCGGGGGTGGTGCTCGGCATCGTCGCGCTGGCGGTGGCAGCGGCCACCTCCACGCTGCTGCGGGTCGTCGTGACGCCGCTCGGGGTGACCGCCCGGACCACGCCGCGGGCCCAGTCGGTGCTGCGTCTCGTGCTCGGGCTCGGGCTGGGGGTGGCGTGGGTGCTCGGCTTCAAGGAGATCGGCGAGGCCGGCCCGGCCGTGGGGATCCTGATGCTCGTGGCCGTGGTGGCCGCGGTCAACGTGATGGGCCCGTGGTGCGTCCAGCTCGCCGCGCGGATCGCCGCTCGGCTGGCGCGGCGTCCCACCACCCTGCTCGCCGCCCGGCGCATCCAGGACGACCCCAAGACCACCTGGCGCTCCGTGGGGGCCCTCAGCCTGGGCGTGCTGGTCGCGGCGCTGGGTGGCGCGATGGCCGCAGCCATGAAGGCGCACCCCAGCCCGGAGACCCCGCACCTCGCCACCGACCTCGTCACCGGCTGCGCCGTCGCCCTGACCATCCTGGCGCTGGTCGCCGCCACCACGAGCGGGGTCGTGCACGCCACGGCCGTCTACGACCAGCGCGAGACGCTGCGGGCCCAGTCGCTGGCCGGCACCACCCTCGGCCAGCTGCGCGCCGTCCGCCGCCGCGAGGTGACCCTCCCCCTCGGCGTCGGGGTGACCGTCGCGACGCTGCAGGGACTGCTGCTGCTGGTGCCGGTCGCCGCCTCGACCCTCAACGCGGGGGCGTTCGGGCTGCTCGGCGCCTCGGTCGTCGGGTCGTTCGTCGTGGCGCTGGCCGCGGTGCGGGCGAGCGACGGGCTGGTCCGGCAGGCGGTCGACACGCGCTGAGACGCCCCCGGGCGCTGGCCTGCCGGCGGGGCGGGGCGGGGTCGGTGGTGCGGACGGTGGCCGGGAGGGCGTGGGGCGGCATACGACCAGCTGGTGAGATCCATAAGGTTTGGTTATTGACGGCATAACGTGCCGACCCTAGGGTCGGGCCATGCACCTGATGCGCATCGAGCGCCGCCACGTGGACCTGCAGCGGGTCGCCAGCCAGCTCTGTCGCTGAGCCCGCGCCCGCCCACCCCACCCGCTCGACCCCAGGAGCTCCACCGTGCCCACCCTCATCATCCTCGCGATCGTCGGCCTGATCGCCCAGCTCATCGACGGCAGCCTCGGCATGGCGTACGGCGTCACGTCGTCCACCCTGCTGCTCGCCGCCGGCATCAACCCCGCCTCGGCCTCCGCCACCGTCCACCTCGCGGAGATCGGCACCACGCTGGCGTCCGGCGTCAGCCACTGGAAGTTCGGCAACATCGAGTGGAAGGTCGTCGGACGGATCGGCCTGCCCGGCGCGGTCGGCGCCTTCCTCGGCGCCACCGTCCTGTCCTGGCTGTCCACCGAGATCGCCGCCCCCGTCATGTCTCTCGTGCTGCTGACGCTGGGCGTCTACATCCTCGTGCGCTTCACGATCCAGAGCGTGACGACCGAGCACCTCGGCAAGCCGCTGCGTCGGCGGTTCCTGTCGCCGCTCGGCTTCGTGGCGGGGTTCGTCGACGCGACGGGTGGCGGCGGCTGGGGCCCGATCGGGACGCCGGCGATCCTCGCCAGCGGCCGGCTCGAGCCGCGCAAGGTGATCGGCTCGATCGACGCGTCGGAGTTCGCGGTGTCGGTGGCGGCGTCGGCGGGCTTCTTCCTGGGGCTCGGGGGCGGTGCGATCGTCCCGGGGATGGCGCTCGCGCTGCTGCTCGGCGGTCTGGTCGCCGCGCCCATCGCCGCGTGGCTGGTGCGCCACCTGCCGCCGCGCATCCTCGGGTCGGCCGTCGGCGGCCTGATCGTGCTGACCAACGTCCGGACCCTGCTGCGCAGCGACTGGATCGGCGCCTCCGGGACCGTCCAAGCCTTCTCGTATGCCGCGATCGCCGCCGTCTGGGTCGGCGCCGTCGCCTGGTCGCTGCGCGAGCACCGACGCGAGCTGGTCGACACCGACCGCCGCCGGGCCGAGGCGCTCGACCCGGCCTGACGCCGCCGCAGGATCTGCCTGAGGTCGTCACGTCCGCCCGGCGCGCGAGGGCGGGCGGACGTGACCGCTACGGGCAGGTGCGTCACCGCAGGGCACAGACCCGCCGGGGGCCGAAGGATCAGCCTGGTGAAGGACGGCCGGTCGATCCCGCTACCGCAGGTAGGTCGCGAGGAGGGTGGCGAGGTGCACGCCCTCCTGGTCCGCGAGGTCGTCCGCCTGCGTCCGGCACGAGAAGCCGTCGGCCAGCAGCACCGCTCCCGGGGACATCGACCGTATGGCGGGCAGGAGCTGCTGCTCGGCGACAGCCACCGAGACCTCGTAGTGGCCCTGCTCGACCCCGAAGTTGCCGGCCAGGCCGCAGCATCCCCCGAGACGGGTCACGTCGGCACCCGCGCGGTCGAGCAGCTGGGCGTCCGCCGACCAGCCGAGGATCGACGCGTGGTGGCAGTGCGGCTGCGCCACCACCTCGACCCCGGTGAGGTCCGGCGGCGTCCAGGTCTCGTCGGCGGCGAGCAGCTCCGCGAGGGTCACGACGCCGCCCGCGACCCGCCGGGCGGCGTCGGTCTGCAGCAGGTCGACGGCGTCGTGGCGCAGCGCCGCCGTGCAGCTCGGCTCCAGACCGACGATCGGGATGCCTTGCACGACATAGGGATCCAGCTCACGCACCGCCTTGGTCAGGATGCGTCGGGCGCTGTCGAGCTGCCCGGTGGAGATCCACGTCAGGCCGCAGCACACCTGCCGACCCGTCACGATCGGCGTGTAGCCGGCCGCGCGCAGGACCGTCACGGCGTCGATCCCCACCTGCGGCGAGAAGTGCTCGACGAAGCTGTCGACGAAGAGCACCACGGGCTTGCCGGGCGAGCCGTCCGCCGACGCGTCGACGCCGTGCTCGGCGAACCACCCCCGGAAGGTCTGCTCGGCGAACCGCGGCAGCGAGCGCCGCGGGTCCACCCCGGCGGCCCGCATCCCCACCCGCGCGACCCCGGGCGCCGCCATGAGGGCGTTGGCCAGGCGGGGGCTGCGAGACGCCATACGGGACCAGGCGGGGAGCCAGCCGAGGGCGTAGTGGGACGGCGGGCGCAGCCGGCCGCGGTAGGTCTGGTGCAGCACCTCGGCCTTGTAGGTCGCCATGTCGATGCCGGTCGGGCAGTCCGAGGCGCACCCCTTGCACGACAGGCACAGGTCCAGCGCCTCGTGCAGCTCCGGGCTGCGCCAGTCCTTGATCGCGGAGAAAGGGCTCAGCATCTCCTGCAGGGCCCGCGCGCGCCCCCGCGTGGAGTCCTTCTCCTCCCGGGTGGCGAGGTAGGACGGGCACATCACCGACACGGCGCCCGGCGCGTGGTCGGCGCGGCACTTGCCGACCCCGGTGCACCGGTGCACGGCCTGGGAGAAGTCGCCCTGGTCCGCGGGGTAGCCGAAGGCCAGCCCCGAGACCTGCTGCGCCGCCGGCACGCGCAGGTAGGCGTCGGCCGGGTCGGGGTCCACGAGGACGCCCGGGTTGAGCAGGTTGTCCGGGTCCAGGGCGCACTTGACCCCGGCGAAGAGTTCCAGCGCGGCCGCGGAGTAGATCCGCGGCAGCAGCTCGGACCGGGCCCGGCCGTCGCCGTGCTCCCCCGACACCGATCCGCCGAAGCGCCCCACCAGGTCCGCCGACTCGAGCAGGAACTCCCGGAACCGCCCGGTCCCCCCGGGGCGGTCGAGGTCGAAGTCGATCCGGATGTGCAGGCAGCCGTCGCCGAAGTGGCCGTAGGGCAGGCCGGTCAGGCCGTGGTGCTCCAGCAGCCGGTCGAACTCGCGCAGGTAGGCGCCGAAGGACTCCGGCGGCACCGCCGCGTCCTCCCAGCCGGCGTAGCCGGGCCGGTCTCGCGGGGTGCGCCCCGACAGCCCGGCGCCGTCCTCCCGGATGCGCCACAGCGCTCGCGCCTCGACCGGGTCGTCGACCACGCGGTGCGAGCGGGCGTCGACCGCGTCGATCAGCGCCTGCGTGCGCTCGCGGACCTCCTCGACCGTCTCCCCCACGGGCTCGACGAAGAGCCACGCGTCGCCCTCGGGCAGGTCCGGCACGGCGGCGTCCCCGAGCCGCGCCCGGACCACGTCGATGATCCGCCGGTCGATCCCCTCGGAGGCGACCGCGCCGAGCTGCTTCATGAGCGGGGCGACGTCGCCTGCGGCGTAGATGTCGTCGAACCCCAGGACGAGCAGCGAGGTGACCGCCGGGTCGCTCAGGAGGGTCACGGTCGCCTCGGTGACCACCGCGAGGGTCCCCTCGGAGCCGACGAGGGCGCGCCCCAGGTCGAAGCCCCGCTCGGGGAGGAGGTGCTCGCAGGCGTAGCCCGACACCTGCCGGCCGAACCTGCCCAGCTCGGTGCGGATGGTCGCCAGGTGGGACTGCGTGAGGGCCCGCACCGCCTCGACCGGTCCGGGCGCCCCGCTCACCGTGGGGGCGCCCCCGCCCACCCCGGTCGTGAGGCGCAGCTCGTCCCCCGCCGCCGTGAGCGCCACCATGCCGGCGATGTTGTCGGAGGTGCGGCCGTAGCCCAGCGCCCGGTTGCCGCACGCGTTGTTGCCGATCATCCCGCCGACGGTGGCGCGGGTGTGGCTCGACGGGTCCGGCCCGAAGCGGACCCCGTGCCCCCGCACCGCCCGCTGCAGCGTCGCGTGGACGGTGCCCGCCTCCACCACGGCGGTGCGGGCCGCCGGGTCGACCGAGAGCACCCGCCCCATGTGGCGCGAGAAGTCGAGCACCACCCCGGGCCCGACGGCGTTGCCGGCACAGCTCGTCCCGGCGCCGCGGCTGGTGAGCGGCACCCCGGTGCGCCGGCACACGTCCAGCACCGCCGCCACCTCGGCCGCGTCGTGCGGCATCACCACGACCCGCGGCAGCACCCGGTAGAGCGACGCGTCCGTGGAGTACAGGCTGCGCGTCAGGTCGTCCCCCCGCACGTCGCGGACCCCGGCACGCTCCAGCTCGTGCACCAGGTCGGTGGTCAGGGATGCGGCGGTCGTCATACGGCCATCCTGGCCGATCACGGGCCGAGACGGGAGGGCGGACCCGGTCGGTGGGACGGCTACCGTCGGCCCATGCCCAGCGCCGAAGGAAACCTGACCTGGCTCCCGCTGACCGACCACGGCGACCTGGTGGCGCCGCCCGTCGCCGCGGCCGCGCCGCTCGTGCCCGGCGCGCGGGTGGCCCCGATCGACCCGCACCTGGCGGACACCGCGACCTTCTGCGAGACGTATGCCGTCGCGCCCGACGCCTCGGCCAACTGCGTGGTCGTCGCGGGCCGCCGCGGAGAGACGGTGGTGCACGCCGCGGTGATGGTGCTCGCGACGGACCGCGCCGACATCAACAAGGTCGTGCGCAAGGAGCTCGGGGTGCGCAAGGTGTCCTTCGCCGCGCAGGACGAGGCGGAGGCCCTGACGGGCATGATCCAGGGCGGCATCACCCCGATCGGGCTGCCCGAGGACTGGGTGATCCTCGTGGATGACGCGGTGGTCGCGGCCGGCCCGGTGGTGGTGGGCGGCGGGGTGCGCGGGGCCAAGATCCTGGTGGACGGCGCTAGCCTGGCGTCGCTGCCGGGCGCCCGCGCCCTGCCCCTCGCGCTCCCCCGCCACGACCCCACCACGCACCACGAGGAGTCCCGCCCATGACCCGCACCCGAGGCAAGGTCGCCGTCGTCACCGGAGCGGCGTCCGGCATCGGCCAGGAGCTCTCCCTCGGCCTGGCCCGCCGCGGCTGCCGCCTGGCCCTCGCCGACGTGGACCAGGACGGCCTGGACCGGGTCCGGCAGCAGGTGGAGGCGCTGGGCGTCGAGGCGGTGGCGCACCGCGTCGACGTGCGCGACCGGGACGCCGTCCGGCGGCTCGCCCAGGACGTCAGCGGCCACTACGGCGAGGTGCACCAGCTCTACAACAACGCCGGCGTGACCACCGGCGGCACCACCCTGCTCTAGAGCTTCTACGAGGACCTGGAGCGCGCCATCGACATCAACCTGTGGGGCGTCATCCACGGCACCAAGGAGTTCCTCCCCCACCTGGTCGCGTCCGGCGCCGGCCACCTGATCAACCTGTCCAGCCTCAACGGCGACCTCGCGCTGACGAGCCTCGCGGGCTACTGCACCTCGAAGTTCGCGGTGCGCGGGTTCACCGAGAGCATCCGCTGCGAGATGATCGCGGCCCGCGCGCCCGTGCGGGTGACGGTCGTCCACCCCGGGGGCGTCCGCACCAACATCATCGGGGCCGCCCTCGCGCACGCCCGTTAGACCGGCCGCCCTCTCGCGGACGAGTAGGAACGCGCGCTGCGCGACTACGAGGGCAAGGTGCTGATCACGACGGCCGAGGACGCCGCCACCGCGATCCTGGACGGCGTCGCCCGGGGCCGTGGGCGGGTGCTCATCGGCCGGGACGCGCGCGGCGCCGACGCCATCGCGCGCCTGGTGCCCGCCCTGGCGCCGCGCATCGGCGCCTGGCTCGGCTCCCGCACCCCCTCCTGAGGCAGACCCCGTCAGAGCAGCGGGAGGAGCATCAGCTCCTGCGCCGGGCGGTAGCCGAGCGAGGCGTAGAACGGCACCGACTGCTCGCTGGGGTGCAGCACGAGCCGGTCCAGCCCGGCGTCACGCGCATGCTCCGTCAGCGCCGCCATCAACGCCGTCGCCACCCCCCGGCGCCTCGCGTGCGGCCGGACGTACAGCTGCGCGACGTAGCCCCACCTGCCCTGGGGGCGGCCGAGGTCCGGCATACGGCTGTAGACGAGAAGCGACACCATGCCGACCGGCTCGTCGTCGTCGGACGCCGCCCAGATCCGCCGCGACTCCCCCTCCGCGGTGAGCCAGTCGATGATCTGCCGCCGCAGCTCGGCCAGGTCACCCTCGCGCCCGCGATCGGCCGCCCACGCCGCCCTCAGCTCGACGAGGACGTCGAGGTCCGCGGGGTCGCGGCGCGGGTGCAGGCGGCAGACGGTGCTCACCCGTCGAGCCTAGAGGCCGTATGCCGGCTGCCGCGGCGCCTCAGTCGTCCGAGCCGTCGTCGGTCGAGACCCGCATCCCCGCGCCCCCCGCCCCGGAGGCGGGAGCCGCCCCGGCCGAGGCCGCCCGCAGCGCGGACGTGCCCGGGTTGGCGACCGACAGGGGCAGCAGGGTGCGGCCCGTCGGCCCGGTCTCGATCGTGGTGCCCATGGAGGGGCAGACCCCGCAGTCGAAGCAGGGGGTCCACCGGCAGTCGTCGACCTCGGTGAGGTTGAGCGCGTCCTGCCAGTCGTCCCACAGCCACTGCTTGTCCAGGCCGGAGTCGATGTGGTCCCAGGGCAGCACCTCGTCCTCGTCGCGCTCGCGCTGGGTGTACCACGCGACGTCGACGCCGGTCCCCTCGAGGGCCGTGCCGGCGCAGCGCATCCACCGCTCGTAGGAGAAGTGCTCGCTCCACCCGTCCATCCGGCCGCCGTCGCGGTAGACGGCCTCGATGACGGCGCCCACGCGCCGGTCGCCGCGCGAGAGCAGGCCCTCGACCTGGCCGGGCTCGCCGTCGTGGTAGCGGAAGCCGATGGAGGAGCCGTAGCGCTTGTCCGAGCGGATCGCGTCACGCAGCTTGGCGAGGCGCGCGTCGATGCCCTCCGGCGACAGCTGACCGGCCCACTGGAAGGGCGTGTGCGCCTTGGGCACGAAACCGCCGATGGACACGGTGCACCGGATGTCCTTGCGCCCGCTGACCTCGCGCCCGGTCTCGATCACGCGCTTGGCGAGCTCGGCGATCTGCAGGACGTCCTCGTCGGTCTCGGTCGGCAGCCCGCACATGAAGTAGAGCTTGACCTGCCGCCACCCCGCCCCATAGGCCGCGGCGACGGTCTTGATGAGGTCCTCCTCGGTCACCATCTTGTTGATGACCCTGCGGATCCGCTCGGAGCCGCCCTCGGGGGCGAAGGTCAGCCCGGAGCGCCGGCCGTTGCGGGTGAGCTCGTTGGCCAGGTCGATGTTGAAGGCGTCCACGCGGGTCGACGGCAGCGACAGGCCGGTCTGGGTCCCCTCGTAGCGGTCCGCCAGGCCGCGGGTGATGTCCCCGATCTCGGTGTGGTCGGCCGACGACAGCGACAGCAGCCCGACCTCCTCGAAACCCGTGGCGGCCAGGCCGCGCTCGACCATCTCGCCGATGCCGGTGATGGACCGCTCCCGCACCGGCCGGGTGATCATCCCGGCCTGGCAGAACCGGCAGCCGCGGGTGCACCCTCGGAAGATCTCGACGGACATCCGCTCGTGCACCGACTCGGCGAGCGGGACCAGCGGCTGCTTGGGGTAGGGCCAGGCGTCGAGGTCCATGACCGTGTGCTTGGAGACGCGATCGGGCACCCCGGGGGCCGTGGGCGTGACCGCCTCGATCCGGCCGTCGGGGCGGTAGGAGACGGCATACAGGCTCGGGACGTAGACGCCACCGGTCCGGGCGAGCTGCAGGAGTATGCCGGACCGCCCGCCCGGGCGACCGGCAGCCTTCCAGGCCCGCACCAGCTCGGTCGCCGCCAGCACCGCCTCCTCGCCGTCGCCGACGATGGCGCAGTCGACGAAGTCGGCCATCGGCTCGGGGTTGAAGGACGCGTGGCCCCCCATCACGACGATGGGGTCGTCCTCGCCGCGGTCGGCGGCGTGCAGCGGGATGCCGGCGAGGTCCAGCGCCGCCAGCAGGTTGGTGTAGCCCAGCTCGGTGGAGAACGAGATGCCGAAGAGGTCGAAGTCGCGGACCGCCCGGTGGCCGTCGACGGTGAGCTGGGGGATGCCCGCCGCGCGCAGCTGCTCCTCCATGTCCCGCCAGACCGAGTAGGTGCGCTCCGCGAGCGCGTGGGGCTGCTCGTTGAGGACCTCGTAGAGGATCATCATCCCCTGGTTGGGGACACCGACCTCGTAGGCGTCGGGGTACATGAGCGCCCACCGGACCGTCAGCTCCTCCCCGCCCGGCCCGTGGCCACCGCAGTGCCAGTCCTTGACCTGGGAGTTGAGCTCGCCGCCGACGTACTGGATCGGCTTGCTGACGTGCTCCAGCAGCGGCTCGAGCGCCTCGTAGTAGCTGGTGCCGGGCGCCCCGCGGCGCGCGACGGCCGGTGCGATCTGGGTCACGGTCATGCCTTCCAGGGTAAGAGACGCCACCGACAGACCCCTCATCGGCGAACCAGCTCCCCCGCTTCGCGACGTCTGTCGGTGGTTCGTGCCAAGGTGGAGCCAGGACGCGCGGGGGGTCGTTGTACGACCGCCTGGCACGCACACGTCACGCACCAGCCGAGGAGACCTGATGACCGAGCCGCTCACGCCCCCTCCTGCCACCGCTGCCGCCGAGCAGCCGGCGCTGCGCCTGGAGGCGCCGCCCGCGCCGGCCCCGGTCCAGGCCACCCAGGCCCCCGCGATGGCGCCGGCGGTGCCGCAGGAGGCGATGCCCGGGCTGGACGCCAAGGTGGAGGACTACCTGCAGGCGCTGACGAGCGCGCAGCCCAAGAGCCCGGAGTTCGAGGCCAAGGCCACCGACGTGCGCACCATGGGCGACGTGGAGATCCGCAAGGCGGCCGAGACCTCCAACCGGCTGCTCAAGACCCCGGTCAAGGCGCTGCAGGAGGGCGGGCTGTCCAAGGAGTCGGGGGTCGGCAAGACGCTGCTGGACCTGCGCCGCACGGTCGAGGACCTCGACCCGAGCCAGGCCCGCGGCTCCAAGAAGCTCCTCGGCATGATCCCGCTGGGCGACAAGGTCACCGACTACTTCCGCAAGTACGAGTCGGCCCAGGGGCACCTGGACGGCATCCTGCAGGCGCTGAAGAACGGCCAGGCCGAGCTGCAGCAGGACAACGCCGCGCTCAACCAGGAGAAGCAGCAGCTCTGGACCACCATGGGCATGCTCAACCAGTACATCTACGTCGCCGAGCGGCTCGACGCCAAGGTGTCCGCGCAGATCGCCCAGCTCGACGTCAGCGACCCCGACAAGGCCAAGGCGCTGCGCGAGGACGTCCTGTTCTACGTCCGACAGAAGCACCAGGACCTGCTCACCCAGCTGGCCGTGTCGATCCAGAACTACCTGGCCATCGACATCGTGATCAAGAACAACATCGAGCTCATCAAGGGCGTCGACCGCGCGTCGACGACCACCGTGTCCGCCCTGCGCACCGCGGTGATCGTCGCCCAGGCCCTCAACAACCAGAAGCTCGTCCTGGAGCAGATCACCGCCCTCAACCAGACCACCTCCACGATGATCGAGCGGACCTCCGAGCTGCTGCGGGACAACTCCGTGGAGATCCAGCGCCAGGCGGCCTCGGCCACCATCGGCCTGCCCCAGCTGCAGGCGGCGTTCCAGAACATCTACGCGACCATGGACGCGATCGACACCTTCCGCACCGAGGCCCTGGACTCCATGGCCACCACCATCGGCACGCTCGAGGGCGAGGTCGCCAAGTCGCAGGACTACCTCCAGCGCGTGCGCCGGACCGACGAGCGCCGCGCCGCGGGCTCGCTCGAGCTGGGCCAGTGACCGCGACGTCGCTGAGCACGGCCCTGGAGTCCCTCGTCGCGGCCGGCCGGGGCGCCGGGCTCGACGAGGGGCGCGTGCGCGACGAGGGGCTGGCGCTGTCGGCCGCCGTGCTGCAGACTGCGGCCCCGAGCCAGGTCCACGCGGCGTGGGCGGAGGCGCTCGGGCGGTCCACCGCCGAGTTCTTCGACCTGGCGCCGCGTGGCCGGCGCTACGCCAGCAGCCCCACCCCGCTGCTCGACCAGCTGACGCGGGACGCCTCCGCGCACGCCGCCGCCTACGCCCACGCGCTCGCGGAGGTCGCAGCCGCCGCCTGCACGGTGGCCGGCGCCGACGCCGGCGCGGTCGGGCGCGCCACGACGACCGGGCAGGCGCAGCTGGCGGCGGCCGGCGCGAACGTGCCCGGGGGCCGTATGCCGACCGCCCCCGCCGCTCCCCCAGCCCCGACCACGTCCCCCACCCCCGCCTCGGGCGTGGGCGTGGGCCGGGCGCCGGGGACTACGAGCGACGCCCTCCGGGAGCAGCTGCGGTCCCTGGAGGAGGCGACGCTGCAGGCGCTGCGCGGGCTGCCGAGTCTGCCTGGCCTGCCGGGGCTGCCGGGGCTGCGCAGCCCCGGTGGCACCGACCCGTCCCCGACCGCACCCCCGGCACCGACGTGGCCGTCGCCGCCCGGCGGGTCGGAGCAGAGCGGGCCGCAGCACGACCTCCCGCAGCCTGGTGGGCCCCAGCCCGGCCCCGGGGCGGCGCCGGGCGGGGTGGCCGGGCCGGTCCCGGAGGGACCCGGCATACGGGCTGGTGAGGCGCAGCCGTCGACGCCCAGGGAGCCGGACAAGTCGGTGGACGAGCTGCTCGCCGAGCTCGACGCCCTGGTCGGGCTGGCTCGGGTCAAGCGGGAGGTGCACCGACAGGTCGCGGTGCTGCAGATGGAGGCCAAGCGGGACAAGGCCGGGCTGCGCACCGCGACGCTGACGCGGCACCTGGTCTTCACGGGCAACCCCGGGACCGGCAAGACGACCGTGGCGCGGCTCGTCGGCGGGATCTACCGTGCGCTGGGGCTGCTGAGCCAGGGGCAGCTGGTCGAGGTGGACCGCTCCGAGCTGGTGGCCGGATACCTCGGCCAGACGGCGACCAAGACGGCCGAGGTCGTCGCGAGCGCGCTCGGCGGGGTGCTGTTCATCGACGAGGCCTACTCGCTGGGCGGGGACCAGTACGGCAAGGAGGCGGTCGACACCCTCGTCAAGGAGATGGAGGACCACCGCGGCGACCTCGTGGTCATCGTGGCGGGCTACCCGGAGCCGATGGCCGACTTCATCGACACCAACCCGGGCCTGCAGAGCAGGTTCAGCACGGTCATCGAGTTCGAGGACTACACCGACGACGAGCTCGTCGGGATCCTGCGGGAGCTCGCGGCCAAGAACGACTACGACCTGTCCGACGGGGCGATCGAGCGGTTCCGGGAGATCCTGGCCGCGACGCCGCGGGGGCCGGCGTTCGGCAACGGGCGGTTCGCCCGCAACATGCTCGAGGCCGCGATCGGCCGTCACGCGTGGCGGTTGCGCGATGAGGACGAGCCCTCGCTGGAGCAGCTGCGCACCCTGGAGCCGGCCGACCTGGAGGATCGCGACGCCATCGACCTGACCGTCGACGCCCTCGGCCCGGCTGATCCCGCCCAGCCCGCTGATCCCCTGACCCCGGAGGTCGGACGGCCGGCCAGCCCGAAGGGCTCCGCAGGGGGCGCACCGACCCCCGGCGACCGCGACGCCTGAGGTTGTCCGACGCAGGGTGACCGGTTGCTCACCATCTGGGCCCACAACCCCCTATCCTGGTGGGGATGCGCCCCAAGGTCCCCCTCCTCGCCGGCGCAGGCATGGCGACCGCCGCGGTCGTGATCATGCCTGCGTTGCACCATGCTGGTGCCCTCCCCCACCCGAGCGCCGCCCGCGTCGCCGCGGCGGCGGTCCGTCCTGTCGTCCCGGTCGTCCAGCCGGTCGCGCCCGTGCGCCACATCGTGGTCCTCGGTGACTCGGTGGCCGCGGGCGAGGGTCAGAGCGGCCCGGACTACGGCGCGCTCGTGGCGCAGCAGCTGTCCCGTCCGGGCGTGGACGTCAGCAGCACCAACCTCGCCCAGGACGGCCTCACCGCCGTCCAGCTCGCCGACCAGGTGCAGCACGACGCGGCCACGCGCGAGGCGATCCGCACCGCCGACGTCGTCGTCATCACCGCTGGCGCCAACGACGCCTTCGAGGACGTCGGTGACGACCCGGGCCAGGACTGCGCCGACGCGTGCGTCGCCGCGGTCACCCGCCGCGTGAGCAGCAGCCTGGACAGCACGCTCGCCCAGATCAAGGCGCTGCAGCAGCGCCCCGGGGCCTGCGTCCTCACCACCAGCTACTGGAACGTCGGGCTCGACGGCCAGGTCGCCCACAGCACCGAGGACCAAGCCTCCTACGCGTGGTTCGAGCGCACCACGCTGGCGATCAACGACGCGATCCGCGGGTCGAGCGCCCGCGCCGGCGCCACCATGATCGACCTGCGGCAGTCCTTCCGCGGCGACGGGTCCAAGGACGCGACCCCGCTGCTCTCCCCCGACGGGGACCACCCCGACGAGGACGGTCAGCAGCTCATCGCCGGCCAGATCGTGGCCGCGCTGCAGCGCTGACCGATCCGGTCAGGGCTCACCGGTCAGCGTTCACTGGTCACCGGTCACCGGTCACCGGCCAGTGCTCACTCCCCGCCTGTCACGGTCACTGCCCGGCTTGCGGCGGACGTAGACCTGCTTGCGGACCCGGGCCACGACCGACCCGTCCGTGGCCACCACCTCGTTGTCGAACCACACCAGGCACTTGCCACCGTCGGCCGTCTCGCGACGGATCTGCGCGAGGTGCTCCTCCGTGAGCCGGAACTCGGTCGACACCTCGGTGCGGCCGGGCGAGACGAACTCGATCTCCGCGGCCTTGTCCCACACCACGTAGCCCGGGCCGAGGTTGCGGAGCACCATCAGCATCCAGAAGGGGTCGGTCATGGAGTAGAGCGACCCGCCATACTGCGTCCCCACGTAGTTGGCGGTCAGCCGGTGCTTGCGCAGCCGCACCCGGACGTGCCGGAAGTCGGCGTCGATGGCCGTGATGTGGATGCTGGAGCACAGGAAGGGCGGCCAGAGGTTCATGAACCGGCGCATCGCCTCCGCGGAGCCGAGGAACCCGGCGAGGTCGGCGTAGGTGCGCGGCACGCGCGCGGTCAACGAGGCGGGCAGCTTGTCCGTCAGGGCCATGTGCCCAACCCTACCTACTCACGAGTAGGTAGGCGACCCGGGGAGCCGGGCTCAGCTGGGCACGAAGGAGGAGAGCACCTCACGGCAGCGGGCCACGTCGTCGGCCATGACCGCGAGCAGCTCGTCGACGGAGCTGAACCTCAGGGTCGGGCGCAGCCGCTCGACGAACTCGACGGCGACCTGCTCGCCGTAGAGGTCCAGGTCCGTGCGGTCCAGCACGTAGGCCTCGACCCGCCGCTGCGTCCCCTCGAAGGTCGGGTTGGTGCCCACCGAGATCGCCGCCGGCAGCAGCCGGTCGACCGTCTCGGTGTCCAGGTCCAGCCGCAGCAGCCAGCCGGCATACACGCCGTCCTCGGGGACGAGGCCGTAGGCGTCCTGGCTGAGGTTGGCCGTGGGATAGCCCAGCTCCCGGCCGCGGTGGTCGCCGTGGACGACCCGGCCGACGACCCGGTGGGGCCGCCCGAGGACCGCCGCGGCGCCCGCGACGTCGCCGTCCAGCACGCGCTGACGCACCATGCTGGAGGACCACCGCTGCCCGTCCCCGATGTCGCTGAGCGTCACGACCTCGAAGCCGTGCTGCTCCCCCAGCGCACGCAGCGTCGCCGCGTCACCGGAATTCTTGTGGCCGAACCTCGTGTCCTCCCCCACCACGACGGCGCACGCGTGCAGCGCGTCGACGAAGACGGCCTGGACGTAGTCCTCCGGCGACATCTGCGCCAGCTCGTGGGTGAACTCCTGCACCAGCACCGCGTCGATGCCCACCTGCTCGATCAGGTCGAGCCGGTGCTCCAGCGAGGTGACCGGGACCGGCGCCCGCTCCGGGTGCAGCACCGCCACCGGGTGCGGGTCGAAGGTCACGGCCACGGTGGTGGCCCGGCGATCGGCCGCCAGCTCCAGGACGCGCTGCAGCACCGCCTTGTGCCCGCGGTGGACGCCGTCGAAGTTGCCCAGGGTGACGACGGTCGGGCCGAGGTCCGGGGGGATCTGAGACAGGGCGTTCCATCGATGCACGCGCCAACTCTAGTCGCCCGCGCGGCGCCTCCGGCCCACGTCGGCCAGCAGCTGCTCCCGGCGCCGGGCTGCCGGCAGGGAGACGACCTGCTTGTATGCCGCCGCCCCCGTCATCCCGGCCCGGCGCAGCTGCGTGATCTCCGCCTCGACGTCGGCGGCCGCCTTGTTCTGCGACATCTTGGCCTTGGCGACCCACCGGGTGATCGGCACCTCCACCCGCACGATGGCGCGCAGCTGCCCCTCCAGCCACGGGGCCGGGGCCTCGTCGGGGGTCCACGGCTGCGACCGCCCGGACTCGTGCCGGGCGGTCAGCCGGGTCACGGCGTCCCGCACCGGCTCCGGCTCGTCGACGGCCAGCAGCGGCCCGTAGGCGTGCACCGTGACGTAGTCCCACGTCGGGACGACGCGGCCGTGCTCCGCCTTGGACGGCAGCCAGCCCGGGCTGACGTAGTGGTCGGGACCACGCAGCAGCACCAGCACCTCGCTCGAGCCCGCGTGCCGCCACTGTGGGTTGGTGCGGGCGACGTGGGCGACCAGGGTCCCGAGCGGCCCGGCCTGCTCGTCGTAGAGCCAGGGCAGCGGGGTGGCGTGCAGCCCCTCGTCGTCGTGGGTGACCAGCTCCCCGAGCTCGCAGGTGCGCAGCAGCCCGCGCACCTGGTCGTCGGTCATGGCGAAGTGGGCGGGGACGTACATGACCGCCATGCTCCCACTAGGCGCGGTAGTTGCCCTCGATCTGGTCGGCGAACCGCTCGGCGACGACCTTGCGCTTGAGCTTGAGGCTGGGGGTGAGCTCGCCGGACTCGACCGACAGGTCCCGCGGCAGGATCGAGAAGCGCTTGATCGTCTCCCACCGGTTGAGGCCGGCGTTGAGCTGGTCGACGTAGCCCTGCACGAGCTGCTCGACCTCGGGAGAGGCGACCACCTCGGCATACGACCGGCCGGCGAGGCCGTGGTGCTCGGCCCAGGGCATGATCGTCTGCTCGTCCAGCGCCACGAGCGCCGTCACGTAGCTGCGCTGGGCGCCGTAGACGATGAACTGGCTGGCGTAGGGGCACAGGCCCTTGAACTGGATCTCGATCTGCGAGGGCGCGACGTACTTGCCGCCGGAGGTCTTGAAGACGTCCTTCTTGCGGTCGGTGATCCGGACGAAGCCGCGCTGGTCGATCTCGCCGATGTCGCCGGTGTGGAACCAACCGTCGACCAGGACCTGTGCGGTCAGGTCGGGGTCGTTGTGGTAGCCGCGCATCACCCCCGGGCCCTTCATCAGGATCTCGCCGTCCTCGGCGGTGCGGAACTCCGTGCCGGGCACGGGCCACCCCACGGTGCCGAAGGAGTAGTTGCCGGGGCCGGACCGGTTGACCGAGGACGCGGAGCTCGTCTCCGACAGCCCGTAGCCCTCGGTGATGAGCAGCCCGACGGAGGCGAACCAGCGGGAGATCTCCGGGTCCAGCTTGGCCGACCCCGAGATCATGAAGCGGATCCGGCCGCCGAAGCGGGCCCGGACCTTGGACAGCACGAGCCGGTCGGCGAGCTGGTGCTGCAGCTGCAGCGTCGCGGGGACCGGCTCGCCGGCCTCCTGCAGCGCCGCCACCTGACGGCCCACCTTGAGGGCCCAGCGGGCGATGGCGACCTTCTGCGGCGGCCCCTCCATGAGCACCGTGGAGATGCGGGCGTAGGCCTTCTCGAAGATCCGGGGGGCGGCCCCCATGAAGGTGGGCCGCACGATCGCCATGTTGTCGACGATGCGGTCGATGCGCCCGTCGATCGCGGTGGGGAAGCCGATCTGGTAGGCGAGCGCCAGCAGCAGCTTGCCCATGACGTGCGACAGCGGCAGCCAGAGGTACTGCAGGTCCTCGCGCGAGAGCGTGTGCATGGCGTCGACGGCGGCGCCCTCGTAGACGAGGCTGTCGTGGGTGAGCACGGCGCCCTTGGGCCGCCCGGTGGTGCCGGAGGTGTAGATCAGGGTGGCCATGTGCTCGCGCCGCACCGCGTCGATCCGGCGGTCGACCAGCTCGGGGTCCTCCGCGAGGGCGGCCCGGCCACGCTCGGCCAGCTCGTCGAGCGTGATGACCCAGTCGCCGTCGGGGGTGCCGTCGAAGGTGACGACGGCGAGGACGTCGGGCAGGGAGTCGCGCTGCTCGCGCAGCTTGGCGATCTGGGCGTCGTCCTCGGCGAAGATGACCCGGCTGCCGGAGTCGCTGATGATGTAGGCGACCTCGCTGGCGATGGTCGTCGGGTAGACCGTCGTGGTGGCCGTGCCGCTGCACATGATCGCGAGGTCCGCGAGCGCCCACTCCACGCGGGTGGTCGACGCGACGGCGACCCGGTCCTCGTGCTCGACGCCCAGCGTCAGCAGCCCGGCCGCGAGCTCGTAGCCGCGGGTCTTGACCTCCTGCCAGGTGAGCGTGACCAGCTCGTCACCCGAGAAGTACTGGAACGCAGCGCCGCTCGGGTCCTGGGCGACCCGGTCGCGGAAGACGTGGCCGATGCTCTCGGCGCGGCCCTCGATCAGCGGCCAGTCGACGATCTCGTCGTGGGCGGAGTGCAGCGGCATCGGTGCTCCTCGTCGGTGAGGTGGGGGCGGCAGCAGGTGACCCGCCGGTAGGTTTCGGGAGAGTCTGCCTGGTGAGCCTGGGAAAAGGAAGGACCCAGGTCACACTGCCGGCGCGTCCCGGCCCAGCCCGTATGCCGGACCGGGTCGCTGCCCGGTGGGTCAGGGGTGCAGCAGGCGGGCGTGCTCGGGCCCGAGCTCGTCGACGGCGCCGACGCTGAGGAGCTGCAGCGTGACGGTGAGCTCGCGCGCCAGGACGGCCAGCACCCGGTCGACGCCGCGCTCCCCTCCTGCCATGAGGCCGTAGAGGTAGCTGCGCCCGATCATGGTGAAGTCGGCCCCGAGCGCGAGCGCCGCGACGACGTCCCCGCCCGAGGTGATGCCCGAGTCGAGGATGAGCGGCACGCTCGGCCCGACCGCGGCCCGGACGGCCGGGAGCTCGCGCAGCGGCACCGGGGGCCGGTCGAGCTGCCGCCCGCCGTGGTTGGATCGGGCGGGGTCTGCGTCGACCTCGAGGTGCGTGAGGACATCGTTGTCTGCTCCTGCTGCGGGGGGTGGTGCAGACATATTGCAGATATATGACACGGATCCGTAAGGGGCGGTCACGGATGGTCCGGCACCACCGGCCCGCCCGCACCTGCCAAGATGGCTCCATGCCCCAGGAGTCCATGGCCGAGCGCCTGCGCGACGAGATCCGCGCGCGCATCGTCGAGACGACCTTCCACCCCGGGGACCTGCTGATCGAGAAGGCCCTCGCCGACACCTACTCCGTCTCCAAGACGCCGGTGCGCGAGGCGCTGCAGATGCTGGCCGTCGAGGGCTGGGTGACGGTCATCCCCCGTCGCGGATACACGGTGAGCAGCATGGGTTTTCACGACATCCGCGAGGTGATGGAGCTGCGCCGGGCGGTGGAGCCGACGGTGGCGGCCGCGGCCGCGGCGGGGGTGACGACGGCGCTGGTCACCGAGCTCGAGGAGCTGCTCGACCAGCAGGTCGCAGCCACTGACCACGCCGCTGCCGTGCAGGCCGCCTCGCTCTTCCACCGCCGCATCGCCGCGGCCGCCCGCAACCGACGCGCCGAGGCCACGCTGGCGCACCTCTACGACGAGACGACCCGGGCCCACGCGCTGCTGCCCCCGCTCGCGACCTACATCGCCGCGGACAGCGAGCATGCCGCGCACCGCGACATCCTCGACGGCATCCGCGCCGCCGACCCCGCCACGACCGAGCGGCTGATGCGCGAGCACCTCACCGAGGCCGAGAGCGCGATGATCGCGGCGTTCTACCGCTGACCGTCGCCGGCGGGCGCGCCGACCCGGCCCGGCCGTATGCCGTGAGCGGGGTCACCCGCTCACGGCTCGTCGACCCCGCGGGTGCTGCCGGTGCGGCGCCGCGGTCCACGGCGCACCCCCGGTCCACCTCCACCAGCGCCAGCAGCTGCGCGGCCGCCTCGGCCGCCCGGTCGGCCAGCGCCGGCGTCGGCGAGCCGTCCTCCTGCCAGTCCGGGGGCGCGGCGAAGACGCTCGTCGGGGCGACGTGCAGCCGCAACGCCGTTAGCAACGGCCGCACCGCAAGGTCGGGCACCGACGTGTGCCGCAGCGACCCGCCGGTGCCGGCCACGATCGCCGGGGTGTGCCGCAGCCGGGTGCGGTCCGCGACGTCGAGGACCAGCTTGAGCAGCCCGCTGAACGAGCCGTTGTAGGTGGGGGTGACGACCACGAGCGCGTCGGCGCCGCCGAGCTGTCCCAGCGCGGCGTCCAGCTCGGCCGACGGGGCGCCGGTCATGAGCCGGTCCAGCGCCGCGTGGGCGACGGGGGCGAGCTCGACGACGGCGGTCCGGACGTCGTCGTCGCCCGCCCGGTGCTCCGACAGATGCTGCTGCCGCTGCTCCGGTCGCCGCCGCAGCTGCTCCTCGCAGGCCCGCAGCAGCAGGTCGGCGAGGCGGCGGGTGGCCGACGTGGGCCGCAGTCCCGCGCTGACGGCGACCACGCGGATCGTCATACGAGAGCCTCCAGGGGGTCGTGGGTGGGCCGGGTGACCGAGCGGCGCTCCTCGTCGCGCTCCCGCCGGCTGCGCAGGGCCCGGCGCGCCACGAGGTCCACCGCAAAACCGATCGTGCCGATGACCACGATCAGGGCGGTGACGTGGTGGTAGGCGAGCTGGTCCTTGGAGTTGAGGATCTCGTAGCCGAGCCCCGAGGTGACCCCGAGCATCTCGGCGGGCACGAGCACCACCCACGCGATGCCGATGGCGGCGCGCAGACCCGACAGCACGAAGGGCTGCACCGACGGCACGACCACCGAGCGCACCGTCTCGCGTCGGGAGGCGCCGAGGGTGCGAGCCACCTCCAGGTGCCCGGCGTCCACGCGTCCGACACCCTCGACGGTGGCCATCAGGACCGGCCAGACGGCCGTGGCCGCGACCAGGGCGATTACGGGCACGTCCCCGATGCCGATGAGCGCGATCGCGACGGGTGCCCAGGACAGCGGCGACACCATGCGCAGGAAGAGCAGCACCGGCCGGGTCGCCGCGTCGATCCACGGGACCAGCCCGACGAGCGCGCCCACGAGGACGCCGACCGTGCCGGCGATCGCGAGACCGCTGGCGAGCCGGAAGACGCTGATCGAGGCGTCGGTCAGCAGCCGGCCGTCCCGGGCGAGCTCGACCAGCCCCTGCCAGGTGCGCACCGGCGAGAACTGCGGGATCAGCGGCCAGCTCGCGAGCAGCACGTCGGTGATGAGCCACCACACCGCGACCGCGGCGAGGAGGCCGACCACGGCGGGCAGCGCCCGGTGACGGGGATCGGTCATGGGGCGACCTCCTCGGGGGTCGTGGTGGGCAGGGGCAGCTGCAGGTCGCGGGCCGCCTGCCGCACGAACCGGTCGTCGACGAGGCCGGCGTGCACGGTCGCCGCGTCGATCCCGCTGAGGAATCCCCGGTCGCCGTCGACGGCCGTGGCCTGCATGAGGGTCGCCAGCTCCCGGGTGTAGCCGGGCCGGGGGAAGGCGCTGAAGCCCAGCCGTTGACCCTGCCAAGCGGGGTGGCGGGTGATCGCGGCAGCCGGCCGCCGTCCGGTGATCACACGGGACACCGCGGCGCTGGGCTGGGGCAGGTACCCGCCCTCGGTCCCGAGCACCGACGCGGCCTCGGCACGATGGCCCTCCAGCCACTGCTGGGCCCGGACGACGCCGGTGGTGAGCGCCTGGGCAGCGGCCGGGTGGGCGTCGACGAGGTCACCCCGCACCGCGATGCCGCAGCAGGCGTGGTCGTGCCAGACGTCGCCGAGGAAACGCAGGACGTGCCCGACCCCCCGTACTTCCGCGACCGAGCAGAACGGCTCGGCCACCACGAAACCACCGACCCGTCCGGAGGCCAGCGCGGGCACCATCTCCGCCGGGGACATCACCACGAGCTGCACCGTGCCGGCGGTCACCGACGGCGCCTGGCGCACCACGGCCCGCAGCCCCGAGGCCGCGAGCAGCCGCTGCAGCAGCACGTTGTGCACGCTCCACCAGTAGGGGATGGCCACGGTCGTCCCGGCGAGCTGCTCGGTGCGGGTGATGGACGGGCCCACGGTCAGGGCCGAGCCGTTGGTGTGCCCCCAGGCCAGCACGCGGACGTCGGCGCGCTGCGCGAGGCGCAGCTGCAGCGCGAAGGGCATGAGCAGGTGGACCACGTCGACGTCCCCGACGAGGAACGCCTGGGCGAGGGCCTCCCAGCCACGGAAGAGCACCGGGCGCGCGGAGGGCAGCCCGGCCTCGGCGAGGAAGCCGCGCTGGTGGGCCGTCAGCAGCGCCGCGGCGTCGGTGATGGGCAGGTACCCGATGCGCAGCTCTCGGCCCAGCGCACCCCCGTCGTCGAGCCAGCCGGACACCGTGGGCGCCAGGGCGATCCGGGCGCCGTTGGCGGTGAGGCCGGCCAGGCCGAGCGCCGCGCTGCCCCGCGCGGTGGCCAGGAGGAGCTCGCGCCGGGTCAGCGCCGTGCGGTTGCGGCCCTCAGACATGGGTCAGCCGGCGCCCGCGCCGCCCGCGGTCGGCGCCGGGCTCGGGCGCGCCGGTGTCCTGGGCGGGTTCGTCGTATGCCGCGCGCAGCTGCGCCCGCAGCGGGTGGCCGGCCGCCGCCACGTGGTCGGTCGCGGGGGTGATCGACCAGCGACGCGCGACCGTGCCGCCGGGCCGTAGCACGACGACCTGGTCGGCGAGGACGAGCGCCTCGTCGATGTCGTGCGTCACGACGACGCTGCCGAGACCGCGCTCGGTGAGGTGCCGGCGCAGCCAACCCTGGAGCTCCCCGCGGGTCGCCGGGTCCAAGGCGCTGAAGGGCTCGTCGAGCAGCAGCAGGTCGGGGCGCACCGCCAGGGCGCGTCCCAGCGCGACGCGTTGCGCCTGGCCGCCGGACAGCTGGTCCGGGTAGGCGCCGGCGTGCCCGGCGAGGCCCAGCAGGTCGAGCAGCTCCTCGACCAGCGGGAGGCTGCGGACGTCGGCGTTGGCCGCGTAGGCGTGGCCGAGCGCGAGGTTGTCCCGGACGGTGAGCCAGGGCATGAGCCGCGCCTGCTGGAAGACCATGCCGATGCGCGGCGTCCCCGGCCGGTGCACCGTGCCGGCGCTCGGGTGCTGCTCCCCCGCGAGGACGTGCAGCAGTGTGGACTTGCCGGCCCCGCTCGGGCCGAGCAGGGCCAGCTGGCGGCCCTGCTCGACGTCGAGGTCGACCTCGCGGACGGCGACCCGTGACCCGTAGGACACGCCGACGCCCCTCAGCTGGACGAGGAGAGTTCCCACCGCAGGTGTCCTTCCGAGGGCGACTGGACGGGCAGGAAGGCGGCTTCCCGCAACCGGCGCGAGGCGGTGCTGGTCGCGACATAGCCCCGGCCACCCGCGAGGGTCGCCGCCAGACGCGTCGCGTCCTGGCACACGTGGCTGGCGTCGAGGCGCAGGCGCAACAGCTCGTGCCTGGTCACCGGGGCCGGGTCGGCGACGGCCCGCTGCCAGCGCCGCTCGACCTCGTCGGCGCGGGCCGCCAGCTCGTGGACCTCGCCGTCCAGAGCGCGGGTCTCCGGGCGCCCCAGCCCGGCCAGGGCATCGGCCACGCAGCGCCGGGTCAGCCCCACGCAGAAGGCGCTCTGCAGGAGCAGCAGGGTGGGCCGGAAGCCGGCGGTGAAGCTGGGCAGGTCCTCGGACAGCACCGCCGCCACGGGGGTGCGCACGTCCTGCAGCACCACCCGGCCGGAGGCGGTGCTCTCGAGCGCGAGCAGGCCCCGGGCGGGCTGCACCTGCACGCCCGCGCTGCCGACGGTGAACCACGTGACGACCGGCGGCTCCCCTGCCAGGTCCACCGCGGTCACCACGACGGCGCCGGGGACCAGGTTGGAGGCCCAGGCGATCGACCCGTCCAGGACGATCTCGTCGCCCTCGCGCCGCCCGGTGACGCCGAGGTCGCCGAGGCCGGAGGCCTGCTTCATGGCTGCCGCCATCGCGGAGCACCCGACGAGCCGGCCGGAGCGCAGCTCGGCAAACGCGTCCTCGGACAACGCCGAGCGGCGACCGCGGGCGAGGTACTCGATGGCCATGCGGTGGGCCCAGACGCTGAAGGCCGAGCTCAGGCACTCCTCCGCCACGGCCGCGATGACGTCGCCCATGGACCGTAGCGACACGGCCGCCGTGGGCCCGCCGGCCGCGACCGCCGCCGCGGTGTCGTCGACGCCCAGGTCGAGCAGCCCGTCGGCCGCCAGCAGCGCGACCGCCTCGGAGGCGGCCAGCTCCCCGCGGTCCACCTGATCGGACCGCTCCGCGGCCCAGGCCCGGACCGGCTCCAAGGTCACTGTCGTCATCGGTCGACGCTCAGGCGAGCTGGTGCAGGCGGTCGATCGGCGTCTGCACGACCTCGCGGGCCCGGACCACGGTGTCCTGGTCGGGAGCGTCGTAGAAGCACAGGCACTTGAGCATGTCCTCGCGCACGTAGGTGCGCAGGAAGGCCACCTCGGGGACCTGGGCGTAACGCGGGGACTTGGCCTTCTTGTTGGCCAGGTAGGTGTCCATGTCAAGGGTGGCCGGCAGGTCCCACTCGACGAGGTAGCCCGCGTGCGGGCGGGCCGCCTTGATGTCGGCGAGCTCGGCGCCGACGAGCCGGACCTCCGCGGGGGCGGTGACCTCGGCGGCACCGTCGACGCTCGCGAGGGGCGCGAGGGCGTCGGCGTCGTCCGCCTCGAGCACCGCGAAGACCCGGCCGGCGTCGGCGGTCACCTGGGACTCGATGAGCTCGGCGCCGGTGCCCGTACTCCGGGCGGCCAGGGTCTCGATGAGCGCCTGGGCGCCCTCACGGGTGGCGTCGGCGGGGACGAGCTCGATGAGGAACAGCGACATGGGGTGGTCTCCTGATCGGTGGTGGATGGGTGCCCACGCCAGGATGTTGGCTTTGGACACCCATAACCATTCCTTATAGGAGACCTACCTCGCAGACCGTCTCGACGGGCGGACGTCAGGTCCCGGCAGGCGCCAGGACGACGTGGCTGCGGGCCACCGGCCGCGACTCGTCGAGCACCGCCACCAGGCGGCCGTCCGGGCCGATGCCCGCCACCACGGACTCCCCCGTCAGCGCCGACTCCACGCGCTGGCCGTAGCCGAGCGCCCGCGCCTCCGCCTCGGTCAGCTCGTGGACGGGGAAGGCCGCGCGCGCCGCCGTCGCCAGGTCGAGCAGCGGCAGGGCCGGCAGGTCCCCGCGCGCGAGGCGGTCCACCCCGAGACGGGAGCGCGCGTCGTCATACGCCTGGCTCGCCGAGGCCAGGTCGATCGCCTGGTCCAGGCCGTAGCCGCCCACGCGGGTGCGGCGCAGCGCCGTCAGGTGGCCGCCCACCCCGAGGGACTCCCCCAGGTCCCGGGCGAGGGCGCGCACGTAGGTGCCGGAGGACACGTCGACGGTGACGTCGACGTCGTAGGCGACCTCGCCCGCGACGCGCTGGTCGTGGATGTCGAAGCGGGACACCGTGATCGGTCGCGCCGCCAGCACCACGGCCTCCCCGTCGCGGACCCGGGCGTAGGAGCGCCGCCCGTCCACCTTGATCGCGGAGACGGCGCTCGGGACCTGCTCGGTGCGGCCGCGCAGCCGCGCCACGGCGGCGGAGACGATCTCGGGGGTGAGCTCGGCGACAGGGGCGCTGGCCGTGACCTCGCCCTCGCTGTCGTCGGTCACGGTGGCCTGCCCGAGCCGGATCGTCGCGTCGTAGCTCTTGTCGCACCCGACCAGGAAGGTGAGCAGCCGGGTGCCCCGGCCCACGCCGAGGACGAGCACGCCGGTGGCCATCGGGTCCAGGGTGCCGGCGTGACCGACCTTGCGGGTGCCCGCCAGCCGTCGGACCCGACCGACGACGTCGTGGCTGGTCCAGCCGGCCGGCTTGTCGACGACCAGCAGCCCGTCCGGGCCGGCGTCACCGCCGGCCCGGACCGCAGCGGCGTCAGCCATCGGCACGGCCGGTGCCCTGGGCCGCGTCCTGGTCCTGGTCGGTCAGGTCGAGCGCCGCGACGTCCTCGAGCTGGGCCGCCTCCTCGGCGTCCACCCCGCCGTCGCGGACCGAGGCGGGCGGCGGGACCGGGGCGTAGCCGTCGACGGTGTCGTCGCGCTCGGCCTCGTGGGCGTCGTCGGCGGGCTCCGCCGGGGCCTCGGCCTCGGCGGGCTTCTTGTAGGGGTCCGCGTCCCCGGCATACGCGGCCTGGGCGCGCTGCGCCGCCAGCTCCTGGTCGCGCTCGCGGGCCTTGCGCAGCGCCTCCTCCAGCTGGGAGGAGGTCTCGGGCAGCGCGTCGGCCACGAACTCCAGGCTCGGGGTGAGCCGGATCCCGAGGGCCTTGCCGACGTGGGACCGGATCCGGCCGAGGTTGTCCTGGACGGCCTCGGCGGTCGCGGCGCGCTCCTCGTCGGAGCCGAAGACCGTGTAGAACACCGTGGCGTGCTGCAGGTCGCCGGTGACCCGCACGTCGGTGAGGGTGATGAAGCCGAGGCGCTCGTCCTTGAGCCGGTGCTCGAGGTACTCGGCCGCGACGACCTTGATGCGGTCGGCGATCTTGCGTGCGCGTGCCGGGTCTGCCATGGGAGTGCCCCTTCGTCGTGGGTGGTGGGCCGGCGGCGGGGGTGCCGGGGCCGGTGGTGCTGGCTCGGGGTCAGCCCTTGCGGGCGACGACGACGTCTCGGTCGATGGAGGCGTCGACGCGGTGACGGAGTCCACCGTAGCCACCGCTCTCGACCACGGTGAGCCCGTGCCGGGTCAGGAGCTCCGCGACGTCGTCGCGGGGGGCCACGTGGCGGTTGATGGCCAGGCCGATGGTCCCGCCGGTGCGCAGCGCGCGCAGCCACCCCGGCAGGGCCCGGTCGAGCAGGTCGACGGGGCTGCGGTCGAGGCGGTCGCCGTGGCTGCCGTGCTGCACGCCGTAGGGCGTGTCGGCCACGATCACGTTGGTCTGGGCGGCGGGCAGCAGGCCCTCGAGCCGGGTGGTGTCGAGGTTGAGGTAGGTGAGGTGCTGCAGCCGCCCGGCCTTGTAGTCGGCCTTGTCGGCCGCCAGCTCCACGTCGTAGCGCCGCCCCAGGGTCTTCCCTTGGCGGCGGACGGCCCCGGTGGTCGCGCGGTGCTTGATGCGGTGCCGGCGCAGGTAGGTCGTCAGGAACGCCTGGTAGGCCTCGAAGTCCTTGCCGTCCAGGTCGATCCCGGTCGCGTCGAGGCCGAGCGTGAGGGCGGTGCTGAGGGTCGTGCCGCGACCGCACATCGGGTCCAGCACCGTCATGGTCCCGTCGAGGTAGCGCTCCGGCCACGCGCCGGCCATCGCGGTGACGGTCAGCAGCGTGCGGGTGAACTGCTCGTTGGTCTTGCCCTGGTACTTCGGGATCGTCACCAGGTCGCTGCCGAACCGGTCGGGTCGCTCGAGCGCGACGGGCCGCAGCAGGTCACCCTCACGCTGATAGAGAGCCTGTATGCCGGACAGCACGCTCACCGCCCGGAGCCGGTCGCCGGTCAGCGGGGCCGCCGTCTCGAAGCCCAGGTAGTCGACCCCCGCCACCTGGACGGGCGTGACGTCCCCGACCCCGTCGGGCAGCAGGGCCCGGGCGACGCAGTCGAGCTCGGCCCCCATGAGGCGGGCGGCGTCGGCGGCATACACCCGGTTGTGCGACGGCGACACCAACGCAACGTACGACGACAACTGCTTGACCTCCTGCCCTCTTGCGCGGCAGGTGCACCGGAGGGAGAACGTGGGAAACGGGGCGCAGGGACGGCTCGCCCGACCGTGGCGGGTCCGGTCACTGCCCCTGTGCAGGGACGGACGGCGGGACGAGCGGGCGGGCCGTGGCGGGCCTGGCGGGAGCCGCGAGGGACGAGCGGCGGATGGTAGGTCCGGCCCGCTCGTCCCCGCGGTCTCACTAGTCGCGAGGCTTCTCGCGCATCTCGTAGGTGGCGATGAGGTCACCGAGCTGGAGGTCGTTGAAGGACCCCAGGTTGATGCCGCACTCGAAGCCGTCGCGCACCTCGGTGACGTCGTCCTTGAAGCGTCGGAGGCCGGCGACCTCGACGTTCTCGGCGACGACGACCCCGTCGCGGGTGATGCGGGCCTTGGCGCCACGCCTGATCTCGCCGCTGCGGACGATCGATCCGGCGATGTTGCCGAACTTGCTGGAGCGGAAGATCTCGCGGATCTCGGCGGTGCCGAGCTCCACCTCCTCGAACTCCGGCTTGAGCATGCCCTTGAGGGCAGCCTCGATCTCCTCGATCGCCTGGTAGATGACCGAGTAGTAGCGGATCTCGACGCCCTCGCGGTCGGCGTACTCGGCGTTCTGGCCCTCGGCGCGGACGTTGAAGCCGATGATGACCGCGTTGGAGGCGACGGCGAGGTTGATGTTGTTCATCGTGATCGCGCCGACGCCGCGGTCGATGATCCGCAGGTCGACCTCGTCGCCCACGTCGATCTGCAGCAGGGCGTCCTCCAGGGCCTCGACCGAGCCGCTCGCGTCACCCTTGAGGATGAGGTTGAGCGTCTCGACCTTGCCGGCCGCGAGAGCCTCGTTGAGGTCCTCGAGGGAGATGCGCTTGCGGGCCTTGGCCAGGGAGGCCTGGCGGTCGGCAGCCTCGCGCTTCTCGGCGATCTGGCGGGCGGTGCGGTCGTCCGGCGCGACGACGAAGGTGTCGCCGGCGCGGGGCACCGACGCGAGGCCGAGCACCTGGACGGGACGCGACGGGGTCGCCTCCTTGACCTGCTTGCCGTGCTCGTCGAGCATCGCGCGGACGCGGCCGTGGGCCGACCCGGCGACGATCGCGTCTCCGACCCGCAGGGTGCCCTGCTGGACCAGGACGGTCGCCGTCGCGCCGCGGCCACGGTCGAGGTTGGCCTCGATGGCGACGCCGCGGGCGTCGGTCTCGGGGTTGGCGCGCAGGTCGAGGGCGGCGTCCGCGGTGAGCAGGACGGCCTCGAGCAGCTGGTCGATGTTCTGACCCTGCTTGGCCGAGATGTCGACGAACATCGTGTCGCCGCCGTACTCCTCGGCGATCAGGTTGTACTCGGTCAGCTGCTGGCGGACCTTGGCGGGGTTGGCCCCGTCGACGTCGATCTTGTTGACGGCGACCACGATCGGCACGTCCGCGGCCTGGGCGTGGTTGAGCGCCTCGATGGTCTGCGGCATGACGCCGTCGTCGGCGGCCACGACGAGGATCGCGATGTCGGTGACCTTGGCCCCACGGGCACGCATGGCGGTGAAGGCCTCGTGACCGGGGGTGTCGATGACGGTGAGCTTGCGCTCCTGGTCCTCGTGCTCGACGGTGACCTGGTAGGCACCGATGTGCTGGGTGATCCCGCCGGCCTCGGTGTCGATGACGTTGGCGTGCCGGATCGCGTCCAGCAGCCGGGTCTTTCCGTGGTCGACGTGGCCCATGACCGTCACGACCGGCGGGCGCGCCTGGAGCTCCTCGTCGGAGTAGTCCTCGCCCTCCAGGTCGATGTTGAAGGACGCGAAGAGCTCCTGCTCCTCCTCCTCCGGGGAGACGACCTGGATGTCGTAGCCGAGCTCGGCGCCGAGCACCTTGAAGGTGTCCTCGTCGAGCGACTGGGTGGCCGTGGCCATCTCACCGAGGTGGAAGAGCACGGTCACCAGCGACGCCGGGTTGGCGTTGATGCGGTCGGCGAAGTCCGTCAGGGACGAGCCGCGACGCACCCGCACGACGGTGGAGCCGTCGCCACGGGGCACGGTGACGCCGCCGATCGACGGCGCCTGCATCTGCTCGAACTCCTGGCGCTTCGCGCGCTTGCTCTTGCGGCCGCGGGCGGGCTTGCCGCCACGACCGAAGGCGCCCTGGGTGCCACCGCGACCGGCGCCACCACCGGGACGGCCGCCGGGGCGACCGGCGAAGCCGCCGCCACCACCGGGTCCGCCGGTGCCGCCGCCGGGGCGGAAGCCGCCGCCACCGGCGCCAGGACGACCGCCACCGCCGCCGCGGGCGGGGCGCTCACCGGGACGCGGGACCGACGACCGGCTCGGCATGGCGCCGGGCGTCGGGCGCGGGCCGCCCGGGCGAGGTCCGCCGGGACGGGGTCCACCCGGGGCGGCTGCGCCACCCGAGCCGCCCGGACGGGGGGCCTGCGGGCGGGGCATCCCCTGGGAGGACGCGAAGGGGTTGTTGCCGGGCCGAGCGGCGCCGCCGCCGGGGCGCTGACCGCCCGGACGAGGGGCCGCACCGTCACGGCCGGGGCGCTCGGTGCGCTCAGAGCGCTCCGGGCGCTCGCCGCGCTGACCCATGCCCTGGGACGGCGCGAAGGGGTTGTTGCCGGGACGCGGCGCGCCACCGCGACCGCCCTGGGCGGGGCGACCGCCGGGCTGGCGCGGGCCCGGTGCCGCGGGACGCGGGCCGGGAGCGGCAGGACGAGGGCCGGGGGCGGCCTTCGCAGCGGGCGACGGGCTGGTGCTCGACGCCGGGGCGCTCGGCGCCGGGGCGCTCGGCGCCGGGGCGCTCGGCGCGGGGGCGCTCGGCGCCGGGGCGCTCGGCGCCGGGGCGCTCGGCGCCGGGGTGCCGGCGGCGGGAGCACTCGCAGACGGCGTGCTCGGCGCCGCGGCAGCGGGGGTGCGGGACGCGTCGTCACCGGACGGGGACGCGGGCGCCGCGGGCCGCTGCTGGGTGGGAGCGCCGGGCGCCGCCGGCGCGGCCTTCTTGGCCGGACCCGGCGTCGGGCGCGAGGGGGCGGGTGCGCTGGAGCGCGAGGGGGCGGGCTTGTCGCCCGCGGGGGCGGCCTGCTTGGCGGGCTTGGACCCACCGCCGGCCAGCTCGGTCGGGAAGGACTCCCGGATGCGGCGCACGACAGGCGCCTCGATGGTGGAGGACGCCGCGCGGACGAACTCTCCCTGGTTCTTCAGGTGCTCGAGCAGAACCTTGCTCTCGACTCCGAGCTCCTTGGCGAGCTCGTAGACCCGGACCTTAGCCACAATTCTCCTTGATCTCGGTCCGGGCGGGCGCGGAGATGTCCTCCGCCGGTCACGGACCGTTTTTACTGCTGGGGGCTGCTCATCGCTGAGTACTCATCGGGTGCTCATAGCGTCAAACCCGCTTTCGGTTCTCGGACGGTGCTGGCAGGGGCGACGACGGGGTGTCGACGCTCCGGCTCCTGCTGGCGGCCTGCTCCTCCACCCAGGCGCGCAGCGCAGGGGCGTCGACCGCCACCTCCGCTCGGAGGGCGCGGCCGAACGCCTTGCGACGCACGGCGAGGTCGAGGCACGCGGGGTCGGGGTGGAGCCAGGCTCCGCGCCCCGCCCTGCGCTTGTGCGGGTCGGCCGCGACGTGCCACTGCCCGTCGTCGTCCGACTCCGCGACCACTCGCAGGAGAGCCGTCCGGGCCGCGACCTCACGGCAACCCACACAGGTACGCATCGGCTGCGACGGGGAGTCGCCGCCGGCACCGTCGGAGGGCGATGTCGAGGTGGTCGAGGGACCGGACCCGTCCAGTCTACCGCGTCCCCGGGCGTGTCGCCGCACCGCGACCGGGTCGGTCACCCCTGCTCGGGGGCGCCGCTGCCAGGCTCCTGCGGCCCCTCGGCGCGGTCCGCCGCCTCCACGGCGCGGCCCTCCGCCTCGGCGTCGCCGCCGCGCGGGGGCGGCGCGACCCCGCCAGGCGTGTCCGGGTGGATGTCGATGCGCCACCCGGTGAGCTTGGCCGCGAGCCGGGCGTTCTGGCCCTCCTTGCCGATGGCGAGGGAGAGCTGGTAGTCCGGGACCACGACGCGGGCGGCCCGGGCCCGCTCGTCGACGACGTCGACCGACACGACCCGCGACGGGGACAGGGCGGCGGCGACGAAGGTGCGGGGATCCTCGGAGAAGTCGACGATATCGATCTTCTCGCCGTGCAGCTCGGTCATGACGGCCCGGACCCGGGCGCCCATCGGGCCGATGCACGCACCCTTGGCGTTGACGCCGGGCGCCTTGGCCGCCACCGCGATCTTGGTGCGGTGGCCGGCCTCCCGGGCCAGCGCGGCGATCTCGACGCTGCCGTCGGCGATCTCGGGGACCTCGAGGGCGAAGAGCTTGCGCACGAGGTTGGGGTGGGTGCGCGACAGCATGATCTGCGGACCACGGGGGCCGCGCTTGACGCTGACGCAGTAGCACCGGATGCGCTCGCCGTGCACGTAGCGCTCTCCCGGCACCTGCTCGGAGACGTGCAGCTCCCCCTCGACGCCACCGCCCAGGGCGACCTGGACGACGCGGGGGTTGGAGCCCTGCTGGATGATGCCGGAGAGGATGTCCCCCTCCTTGCCGCGGAAGTCACCGAGGACGCTCTCGTCCTCCAGGTCGCGCATCCGCTGGTGGATGACCTGGCGGGCGGTCGAGGCCGCGACGCGCCCGAAGTCGGCGGGGGTGTCGTCATACTCGCGCGGCTCGGGCCGCTCCTCGCCCTCGGCGACGGGGCCGAGGTCCTCGGTGGCCCAGACCGTGACGGTGCCGGTCTTGCGGTCCAGCTCGACGCGGGCCCGGCGGGCGGCGCCCTCGGTCTTGGAGTAGGCGAGGAGCATCGCCTCCTCCATCGTCTTGACGAGGACGTCGAGGGGGATCTCGCGCTCGGTGGCGAGCATCCGCAGGACCGCCATGTCGATGTCCATCAGTTCTTCTCCTCCGTGGCGCGGGTGAACTCCACCTGCACCTGGGCGCGGGTGATGTCGGCGTAGGGCAGCTGGCGCGTCCCCGCGCCGCTGGAGTCGGACACCTCCAGGGTCACGGCCTGAGGCCCCGCCGCCCGGATGCGCCCGATGACGGCCCCGTCGGCGGTGGCGGCCTTCACGAGGCGACCGACGTTGCGCCGGAAGTGGCGGGGCTCGGTCAGCAGCCGGTCCACCCCGGGCGAGCCCACCTCGAGGACGTAGGGCTGGTCGCCCATCACGGCGGACTCGTCGAGCAGGTCCCCCACGACGCGGGTCGCGTCGGCGACCAGGTCCAGGTTGAGAGGCTCCACGGGAGTGGTCTCGTCCGCGGGCGGCGCGGAGACGAGGTCGGTGTCCACCGTCAGCCGGACCAGGCGGCGCTTGCCGACCTGCTGGACGGTGAGCTGCTCGACCATGAGACCCAGCTCGGCGAGCGAGGGGGCGAGCAGCTGGCGCACGTCCTGCTCGGTGCCCTTGGTGACCATTGGTGCCTCCGCTGTGATGGTGTGTCGCCCGAGCGGTGGTGGCGCTGGGCAAGGCTCACACAGTAGTGCCTCGGGGCGCGCCGCCACGACTCCCTCACTCTATCGAGTGGCCCCGTCCGGTCTCACGGCATACGGCCTCGAACCTCCGTGGTCGCTCGGCGGGCGGCGTGCGGGTGGCAAGATCGCCGTCATGGTGCAGCCTTCGCCCCCGCCCGCCGGCCGGGCCCCTGAGCCGTCGCGGCGCCTGGTGCTGGGCGCGGCGGCGCTGCTGCCGCTGGGTCTGCTGACCGGCTGCCGGGTGCGGCTGGAGGACGACGCGCCGCAGGTGCCGCTGATCCCGACCCGCGAGCCGACCGAGGACGAGGCACTGATCCTGGCCGCGTGGCGCGACGCCACCGACCTGGCCCGTATGGCGAGAGCCCTGGGCGCCCCCGGGGCCACCGCCGCGCGGCTGCACGAGGCGCACGCGCGCGTCTTCGACCAGGAGCTGCGCGACCGGCGGGTGCCGCCGCACGTGCGCAACGCGGTGGGCGCCCTGCCGACGGGCTCGTCCACCTCGTCAGGCTCGTCCGGCTCGGCGGGCTCGTCGGCTGCGACCACTGCACCCACTGCGCCGCCGGTCACCGCGGCCTCCCTGGCCCAGCGGGAGGCCGCCGCGTGGGGCGGCGAGGCAGTGGCCGGGCTCGGCACCGCCCACGAGCGCCGGGTGGCGATGCTGGCCTCCTTCGCGACCTGCCGCGCGCGGCTGGCCGCCGGGCTCGGCGGCAGCGTGCCGTGGCCGGCCTGGGGCGGCACCGCGACCGCCGCCGACGCGGCGCTGGTCGCGGCGCACCGGGAGGCCAGGTTCTTCCTGGAGGTGGCGGCCGCGCGCACTCCCCCGGCTGACCGGGCGCCCGTGGCGGCGCAGCTCGACCGGGTGGAGGCGGTGGTCGTGCGGCTGCAGTCACGATCCGGCGGCACCCCGTCGCCGTCGACCGGCGGCGGCCCGACCAGCAGCGCGACCGACCCGACCAGCAGCGCGACAGACCCGACCGGCAGCACGACCGGGCCGACCGGGGGCGCGACCGGGGGCGCCTCCCCTGGCCCGTCGCTGCCCTTCGCGGTCCCGGACGCGGCGGCGGCACGACGTCTGGTGACCCATGCCCTGCGCACCCTCGAGCTGCGGTGCGGTGCCGCCTGGCCGGACGCCACGGGCAGCCCGGAGGGCGTCGTGACCGTGAGCCGGCTCGTGGCGGACGCCCTCGCCGCGGGGGCGGAGTGGGGCGTCCCGCTCCGGGCGTTCCCCGGCCTGGTGCCGTGACGGCGATGCCCGACGACCTCGTCCCCACCTCGCTGGCGGACCTGGTCACCGGTCGACCCGCCGAGCCGGGCCCGGGGCTCGGGGTCGACGGCGACACCTGGCTGCGTCGGCTGCCGGTCCACGTGGCCGAGCTGCTCGACCGGTGGGACCTGCGGCCCGACGGGGCGCCCCTGCACGGGGTGTGCGCCCTGGTCCTCCCGGTCGCGCGGCAGGGCGAGCCGGCGATGCTCAAGGTGACGTGGCCGCACGAGGAGGCCCGGCACGAGCACCTCGCGCTGCGTGCCTGGGCCGGTCGCGGAGCCGTCCGGCTGCTCGCCGCCGACCCGAGCCGGTGGGCCGTGCTGCTGGAGCGTCTCGACCCCGATCGCGACCTGAGCTCGCTCCCGGTCCTCGACGCCTGCGAGACGGCGGGGGCGCTGCATGCCGCGCTGGACCGGCCGGCGCTGCCGATGCTGGGCACCGCGTCCGCGTGGTGCGGGCGGATCGGGGCACGGTTGGCGCAGAGCCCGCCGCCGGTGCCGCCGAGATTCGTGGACCAGGGGCGGCGCCTGGCCGCGGACCTGGCGGCCGACCCGCAGGTGGACGCCCGGCTCGTGCACGCCGACCTGCACTACGGCAACGCGCTGGCCGCCGACCGGCCGGGGGCGGTGTCAGGGTGGCTGGCGATCGACCCCAAGCCGATTGCCGGGGAGCCTGCGCTGGCCGTCGCCCCGCTCCTGCACAACCGGTGGGACGAGGCGGTGCGCGCCTACAGCCTGCGCAACCACCTGCGCTTCCGCGTCGACTACGCCTGCGAACCCGCCGGGGTGGACCCCGCCCGAGCGCGGGCCTGGACGATCCTGCGCGAGCTCGACGACGCCTGGTGGGCCGCCCGGGAGCCGGACGGGGGCGAGCGCGTCACCCAGGCAGTCGCGATCATCAAGGCGATGCAGGGCTGAGCGGCGCCCGCCATCCCCTCACGCGTCACCGACGCCGGGTCAGCGCGGAGGCGGCGGCATCGCAGCGTGCCGGGCCGCGAGCAGGGTGCTGACGAGGTCGTCCACGGTGCGCGGTCGCGATCCTGCGGGCAGCAGCCCGGCGTGGACGAGCCGGTCGGTCAGGTCGAGCTGCCAGGGCCGCCGCAGCCGGGCCCGCGCCACCAGCTCGTCATCCCCCAGGAGCTGGGCGACGGGCCCCTGGCGCACGAGGCCGTCGACGACCACGGCCGCCTCGTCGGCCCAGGCGAGCGCCAGGTCCACCTCGTGGGTCGCCAGCACGACCGTCGTGCCGTGCGCCTCGAGCCGGGCGAGGGCGCTCAGCATCTCCTCGACCCCGCGGGGGTCGAGGCCGGCCGTCGGCTCGTCCAGCAGCAGCACGTCGGGCCGCATGGCGACCGCACCCGCGGTGGCGGCCCGCTTGCGCTCGCCGAAGGACAGCTGGTGGGTCGGCCGGTCGGCCAGGTGGCTGATGCCGAGCAGCCGCAGCGCCTCCTCCACCCGGTCGCGCACCTCCGCCTCGGGCAGCCCCAGGTTGAGCGGTCCGAAGGACACGTCCTGCGCCACGTCGGCGCTGAAGAGCTGGTCGTCGGGATCCTGCAGCACCAGCTGGACACGCTGTCGGTGGACACGAAGTCCCTTGCGGGAGTGGTCGACCCGCTCGCCATCCACGAAGATCCCGCCCGCCGACGGCCGGTGACCACCGGAGAGGCACCGCAGCAGCGTGGTCTTGCCGGAGCCGTTGGCCCCCAGCAGCGCGACCCGGCGCCCCCCGGCCACCTGCAGGTCGGCTCCCCTGAGCACCTCCTCGCCGCCCGGGTAGCCGGCGCGGACCCCGGAAGCCACGAGCCGGTAGACCCCCGGCGCCAGGTCCCCGTGGTCGCAGCCCGGGCCGCGGTGGGTCACCGGAGCACCCCTGCGGGAGCGTGGGCACCGACCCCCAGGGACGCGACCACGATCGAGGCGAGCAGCACCACGCTCAGACCGACGAAGACCGGCGAGTGGTGCTGGGGCCGCGGCAGGGTCCGCAGCGCGGACTCGTAACCGCGCCCGGCCAGCCCCTCCTCCAGGCGGCGGGCGCGCTCCCAGGAGCGGGTCAGTACGGCCGCGGTGAGCATCCCTGCCGACCGCAGCGACGAGCGCCAGCCCTGGTAGCCCAGCCGCCCGCGCTGGCTCTCCCGGATGGCGTGCACCGCCTCCATCAGCACGAAGAGCAGCCGGTAGGTCAGGGAGGCCACCTCCACGCAGGCGTCCGGCACCCGCAGCCGCCGCATGGCGGTGAGCAGGTCCACCATCGGGGTGGTGCTGGCGAGGACCAGCACGGCCAGGGTCCCGGCGACGGCGTGGGCGGTGAGCCCGAGCGCCGCGGCGGCGCTGTCGGGGGTCACGACGAGCGGACCCAACCGGGCCCAGCCGGCGGTGGGGCCTGCCGAGCCGCCCTCCACCGAGACCGCCACCGACAGCCCGCTGACGACGATGAAGGCGAGCGGTGCCCGCAGCGCCTTGGCCACCAGCGGCGGCGGCACCCGCGCCGGGCCCACCAGCACGGCGACGCTGGCCGCGGCGACCAGCACCGAGGCGGGCCACGGCGGCAGGACCAGCGCGACGAGGACCAGGCCCAGGCTAAGCAGCGCCTTGTCCGCCACGGCGCGGGTGCGCCAGGACCCCGCCCAGGCGGCGTCGTCGATCGCCAGCCCACCGGCCATCTCAGCCGCGGTCCCGGCGGCGCCCGCGGCCACGGTAGTAGCCGATGGCATAGCCGAAGACGCCGGCGCCGAGCGCCGCCTGCATCGCGAAGAGCCCGGACTCGACCTCGCCGCCGGAGGGCGCGAAGAAGCTCGTGAACCACGGCTGGTAGCCCGGGTCGGACTCCCGGATCATCTCGGTGGCCCGCGCATCGGTGCCGCCGAACCGCTCCTCCGGGCCGGAGCGTCGGGCGTCCAGCCACAGCGGCAGCGCGAAGAGCGCCACGAGGGCCAGGACGCACAGCGCGGTGACGAGGCGACCCCGCAGCCGGGAGGTGGGACGTGGGTGGGTCGTGGTCGTCGCCATGGTGCTCACGCCTCCGTCACGATCGTCGACTCGTCCCGGTGGCCGCCGGCGGACGCCGCCGCCGGAGGCTCCGCCTGCGCCGCCGCAGCCGGAGCGCTCGGCGCGCTTGGGGCACTGGGTGCGCTCGGGGCGAGCACCCCCAGACGCTCCAGCTCGGGCCGCGCCACGTCGCTCAGCACCCGGAAGACCAGCACCCCAAGGAAGCCCTCGGCGAGCGCCAGCGGGACCTGGGTCAGGGCGAAGACCCCGAGGAACTTCGCGAGCGCGCCCGGCACCCCGCTCGCCGGGTCCGGGTGGGCCAGGGCCAGCTGCACCGACGTGAGGCAGTAGGTGGACAGGTCGGCCAGCGACATCGCGAGGAACACGCCGACGAGCAGCGGTGCGCCGAGGCGGCGGGCGGCGGCATACGCCGCATATCCGACCCAGGGGCCGACGACGGCCATGCTCATGACGTTGGCGCCCCAGGTCGTCAGGCCCCCGTGGGCCAGCAGCAGCGCCTGGAAGACGAGCACGATCCCGCCGAGGAAGGCCATGACCGGCGGCCGGAAGAGCACCGCCCCGAGGCCGGTGCCGGTCGGGTGGCTGGAGGACCCGGTCACCGACGGCAGCTTGATCGCGGACAGGACGAAGGTGAACGCTCCCGCGGCGCCCAGCAGCAGCCTGCTCTCGGGGTGCTCGCGGACCTCACGGACGACCGCGCGGGCCCCGTGGATGACGAACGGTGCGGCCGCGGCCGTCCAGGCGGCGGCGTGCCAGGGGGGCAGGTAGCCCTCGGCGATGTGCATCGCTGCACTCCTTACTCGGGGATGACGCGTCCCCGTCAAAGCGATCCCCGGGGTGGCAGTTCCTGGCTGACGGACCCTGAAGGATCCGCATCACAGTGGCGCGACCGCGCCGGACTCTCACCGGCTTCCTGCCTGCCCACGGGGTGGGTGCTTGGAGTATGGCACAGCCTCCGTTGTTGCAAGACATGAGCATCAGGGTGCCGGAGCGAGGGCGGCCGCTCCCGTCTCAGGCCCCCGGGACCGCCGCGATCTGGTCGGTGGGAGGGGGCACGACCGGGGGCACCTCGCTCCACTGGCTGAAGGCGATCGTCCCCGTGTCCTGGCCCGCGGAGGCGTCCAGCTGCAGCAGCCGGCCCGAGCCGTCCCCCGCGACGACCAGCCGCGCCGAGCCGGAGGTGAGCTCCGTGGCCTCCTGCCCCTCGTAGGTGACCGGCCGGATCCCGCCGCCGCGCGAGGACGCGACGACCCGGTGGACCGTGCCGACGATCTGGGCGAGGTCCAGCGCCCCCAGCTGGTCGGAGGTGGCGTCGGAGAGGCGGACATATCTGCCCCGCGCGGACCCGGTCGCCCCGGGCGAGCGGACATAGCTGCGCCCGTCGACCCGCACCAGGTCGAAGACCTCGCTCGACCCCACCGACACCTTGCCGCGCGCGTTGAGCCCGTAGAGGGCGCCGGCGAGGTCGAAGGTCATCGGGGTCCCGCCCTGGTTGAGCGTGCCGACGGCCCGGACGCTGGACGCCCGCTCGAGGAAGTCGCGCACCGGCCCCGCCACCCGCTGCCAGCTGGGGTCGCCCTGGCCGGTCGCGTCGCCCTCCCCCGACCCGGTGGGCCACCCGCGGCTCGGGGGGCTCCCCGGCGTGGTCGTCACGGCAGGGGTGGGAGCGCTAGTCGCCTCGGCGGGAGACGCGGACGTCGTGGTGCTCACCACCTCGTATGGCGCCCCCGTGCACCCCGCCAGAAGGCCCGCCGTCGCTACGAGTGGCACCGCGACCCGCGCCACCGCAGCCCGCGCCCCCCGGACCCCCGCGGCCGGCGCCGGGCGGCCGGGCCGGGAGCGGTCAGGCATCGTAGTCGAGGCGCACCGTCTCGGTCAGCGGGTGGGACTGGCAGGCGAGGACGATCCCGTCGGCGACCTCGTCCGGCTCGAGGGCGTAGTTGCGGTCCATCCGCACCTCGCCCTCCACCAGCCGGGCCCGGCAGGTGCCGCAGACGCCGCCGGTGCAGGAGTAGGGGGCGTCCGGGCGGGCCCGCAGCGTGGCGGCCAGGATCGTCTCCGCCGGGTCGGTCATGGCGATCTCGGTGGTGCGGCCGTCGAGGTTGACCGTGACGGTGGCCAGCACCCCGGTCGGCCCCTCGTCGGCCCCCACCCCGGGGTCGTGCACCGCGCGCGGTTCGTCGTCGACGTGGAAGACCTCGAAGTGCACGTGCGCCGGGTCGACGCCCTCCGCCGCGAGGACCTCGCGGGCGTTCTCGACCAGGGAGAAGGGCCCGCAGAGGTACCACTCATCGACGGAGTCCACGGGCACCAGGCCCTCGAAGATCGACCGGAGCCGGTCCTCGTCGAGCCGGCCGCTGAAGAGCTCGACATCGCGGGCCTCCCGCGAGAGCACGTGCATCAGCTGGAAGCGGCCGCGGTAGCGGTTCTTGAGGTCCTCGAGCTCCTCGAGGAACATGATGGAGCTGGTCGAGCGGTTGCCGAACATCAGCGTGACCCGGCTCTGCGGCTCCTCCTCGAGCACCGTCGTGAGCAGCGACAGCACCGGGGTGATGCCGGAACCAGCGACGATGGCGCAGTGGTGGCGGGCCTTCGTGGGGTCGGTGGGCACCACGAACGAGCCGAGCGGCGGCATGACCTCCAGCGTGTCGCCGGGCCGCACCTCGTCCACGAGCCAGGGCGAGACGGCGCCCCCGCGCACCCGCCCGGCGGCCACCCGCAGCACGCCACGCTCGTGGGCTGCGTTGCGGGACAGGCAGATCGAGTAGGAGCGCCGCTGCTCCTGGCCGTCCCGGTCGACCTTCAGCGTGAGGTGCTGGCCGGGGGCGAAGGTGAACTCCTCGCGCAGCGCCTCGGGGACGGTGAAGGTGAGGGCCGCCGCGTCGTCGGTCAGCCGCTCCACGGCGGCCACCGTCAGCGGGTGGAACTGCGGGCGGTGGCGGGTGGGCTTGTTGAGCAGGGCCATCTAGATCACCTTGAACTCGTCGAAGGGCTCGCGGCAGGCGTCGCAGCGGCGCAGCGCCTTGCACGCGGTGGACCCGAACCGGGCCACCTCGGTCGTCTGGTCGCTGCCGCAGTGGGGGCAGCGGACCTGGTGGCGGGTCAGCGGCACGGGCACGGGGCCCGGCGCGCCGGCCGCGCCCGCGGTCGGCGGGGCGATCCCGAACTCCCGGAGCCGCTCGCGGCCGGCCTCGCTCATCCAGTCGGTCGTCCACGCGGGCGACAGCTGGGTCGTGACCTCGGCAGCGAGCCCGGCGCGGGTCGCCTCCCGCCGGACCAGGTCCTCGATGAGGCCCATGGCCGGGCAGCCGCTGTAGGTCGGGCTGATCACGACGCGCGCAATCCCGGCCTCCTCGTCGACCTCGACGGAGCGGACGATCCCGAGGTCGTCGATGCTGATCACCGGGATCTCCGGGTCCGGGATGGCCCGTATGGCGTCCGCCACCGCCTGCGCGCGGGAGGGCTCGCCCGCGGCAGGTCCCGTCGGGGCGGCGGCCACGGCGGTCACCAGGTGGCGCCGGGGTGCGAGCGCGCGATGTGCTGCATCTCGGCGAGCAGGTAGCCCATGGCTTCGGCGTGGACGCCCTCGCGGCCACCGCGGGCGTGCCAGCGCGAGGGCTCGGCCGGCGTCAGCGTGGCCTCGGCGAGCACCTCGGAGACGTATCCGCGGACCTCGTCCTCGACCTCGCTGGGCCGCACCCCGGCGCCGGACTCCGCGGCCGCCTCGGCGGCCACGTCGTCGGTGAAGAGCTCGGCCACGTAGGGCTCGACGGTCGCGAGCGCCTGCTGCATCCGGCGGTGGGACTCCTCGGTGCCGTCCCCGAGCCGCAGCACCCAGTTGCGCGCGTGGTCGCGGTGGTAGGACAGCTCCTTGACCGCCTTCTCCGCGACGCCGCGCAGGGTGTCGTCGTCGGACCGCGTCAGCCGCTGCATGATCGCGAGGCGGGTCGCCGCGAACCACAGCAGCCGCGCCATCTCCACCGCGAAGTCGCCGCGCTCGACCTCCACGAGGTGCACGCTGCGGAACTCCCGCTCGTCGCGCAGGTAGGCGAGGTCGTCCTCGCTGCGCCCGGTGCCGTCGAGGCGGCCGACGTAGGTCAGCAGGCTGCGGGCCTGCCCGAGCAGGTCCAGCGCGATGTTGCCGAAGGCCATGTCCTCCTCGATGGCGGGCGCCTTGGCGACCCACTCCCCGAGGCGCTGGGTGTAGACGAGGGCGTCGTCGGCGAGCCCGAGGACGTAGGCCGACAGGTCGCTCGCGACGGGCTGGGGCGCGGCCCCTGGCCGGGATCCGTTGACGCTCACAGGTACTCCACGTCCTCCGGCACGTCGTAGAAGGTCGGGTGACGGTAGACCTTGTCCGCGCTCGGGTCGAAGAGGGGGCCGCGCTCGTCCGGGCTGGAGGCGGTGATGTGGTCGGCCTCGACCACCCAGATGGAGACCCCCTCCTGCCGGCGGGTGTAGAGGTCGCGGGCGTTGTGCAGCGCCATGGCGGCGTCCGGCGCGTGGATCGAGCCCACGTGCACGTGGGACAGACCCCGCTTGGCGCGGACGAACACCTCGAACAGCGGCCAGCTGGCCTCGGTCATGCGGCACTCTCCTTCGAGCGCGAGGCCTGCTTGGCGGCATACGCGTTGGCGGCCTCACGCACCCACGCACCGTCCTCGTGAGCCTGGATGCGGTTGCTCATGCGCGCGGCGTTGCACGGCCCGTCGCCCTTGAGCACCCGCCAGAACTCCGCCCAGTCGATCGGGCCGAAGTCCCAGTGGCCGCGCTCCTCGTTCCAGCGCAGGTCCGGGTCGGGCAGGGTGATGCCGAGCTTCTGCGCCTGCGGCACCGTCATGTCGACGAACTTCTGCCGCAGGTCGTCGTTGCTGAACCGCTTGATGCCCCACGCCATGTTCTGCGCGGTGTGGCCCTGCTGCGCGGCCTCGCCGGAGTCCTCCGGGCCGAACATCATCAGCGCCGGCCACCACCAGCGGTTGGCGGCGTCCTGGGCCATGGCCTTCTGCTCGTCGGTGCCGCGGGCGAGCACCCACAGGATCTCGAAGCCCTGCCGCTGGTGGAAGGACTCCTCCTTGCAGACGCGCATCATCGCGCGGCTGTAGGGGCCGTAGGAGCAGCGGCACAGCGGCACCTGGTTCATGATCGCGGCGCCGTCGACCAGCCAGCCGATGGCCCCCACGTCCGCCCAGGTCAGCGTCGGGTAGTTGAAGATCGAGGAGTACTTCTGCTTGCCGGCGTGCAGCTTGTCGAGCAGCTCGGCCTTGTCGACGCCGAGCGTCTCGGCGGCGGAGTAGAGGTAGAGCCCGTGGCCCGCCTCGTCCTGCACCTTGGCGATGAGGATCGCCTTGCGCCGCAGGCTGGGCGCCCGGGTGATCCAGTTGCCCTCCGGCTGCATCCCGATGATCTCGGAGTGCGCGTGCTGCGCGATCTGGCGGATCAGCGTCTGGCGGTAGCCCTCGGGCATGTCGTCGCGGGGCTCGATGCGCAGGTCACGGGCGATCAGGTCGTCGAACGACGCGGTGTCGCCCGGCGCGCGATCCGCCCCGGCCGCGAACTCCCGGGCCGTCGCGTAGTCGTCGGTCTCGGCCGCGTTGAGCGGCTCGTCCGGGTCGATGACGTCGTTGCCATACATGCCAGCCAGTATCCCCGCTGCCGACGGGTCCTGCAAAAGGCCCCGGGCCCCGCCCGGCGTGGTCCTGGTCGCGCTACCGACCGGTAGCCGCCGGGCCGGTCTGAGAGGATCGGGCGGTGAGCGAGCATCCCGGCCATCAGCACGCCAGCCACCACGACAGCCAGCACGGCAGCCACGACGGTCATCCGCACCCGCACCCGCACCCGCAGTCCGCCACCACGGGGCCGCAGGCGGACGCCAGCGTGCGGGAGGCCCGCGTCACCGACGCGCCCGCGGTGGGCACGGTGCAGTCGGCCGTATGGCGCGACGCCTTCGCGGGGCTGCTGCCGGCCGACGTGCTGGCCGCCTTCGAACCGCTGCCCTTCGCGCGGGCGTGGCGGGCGTCGCTGCAGCAGCCGCCCTCGCCGCGGCACCGCCTGGTGGTGTCGTGCGCGGGCGCCCAGGTGGTCGGCTACGCCGCGATCGGGCCGTGCGAGGACCCGGACGCCGAGGAGGCGGACGGCGAGATCCTGACGCTCGGCGTCCACCCCGACGGGCGCCACCAGGGGCACGGCTCGCGGCTGCTCAACGCCACCGTCGACCTGCTGCGGGACGCCGGCTTCGGCCAGGTCAGCGCGTGGCTGCCGGCGCAGGACGCCGGGACGCGGGCCTTCCTGGAGGCGGCTGGGTTCCACCCGGACAGCGCGTGGCGCGACCGTGTGGTGAGCGAGACCGCCGACGCCGACCCCGTCCTGCTGCGCGAGATCCGCCTCACCGCCACCCTCTAGCCCCCTCACCCCCCTCTCCCGCTCTCCCCCGATCGTGGTCCCTTTGCGCCACTGGACGACCAAAACCGACCACGATCGCGGGAGAGGATGGACCACGATCGCGGGAGAGTTATCGCAGGGGGAGTGCGGGTCGCGGGGGGAATGCGGGTCAGGTCTGGGGGTCGGCGCCGAGCGTGATCGGCAGGATCGCGTAGGCCGCGCGGATGTGGGCGTCAACGAGGTCCGCGGCCCGCCCCTCGTCCTTCGCCACCACGGCCTCGTAGATCGCCTCGTGGTGCTGCTGCAGCTCGGCCCGGAAGGCCGCCCAGTCCGCCAACGAGCGCTCGGCGTCGAGGATCGGTCGCCGCAGCGACTCGCGCACCGCCACGGTCATGTCGGTCATCAGGTCGTTGCGGCCGACCTCGGCCATCACGACGTGGAAGGCGGTGTCCAGCTCGTTGAACTCGTCCTGGGAGACGGCGGGGTCCGCCATACGGTCCAGGATCTCGCGCAGGCGCGCCTGCTGGTCGGCGTGCAGGTGGCGGGCCGCGAGCACCACGCTGGAGCGCTCGAGGGCGACGCGCGCCTCGACCACCTCGTCGACGGGGTACTTGGCCAGGGCGACGTGCAGCCGCAGCAGCCGGCTGAGCGCCCGGGTGCGGCGGTCGGTGATGCGGGTGCCGGCGTCCTTGCCGGCGCCGACGGCGGACGCGACGACGCCCTGGGCCTCGAGCGCGCGGATGGCCTCGCGGACGGCGGAGCGGCTCACGCCCAGCTGCATCGCCAGGTCGCGCTCCGGCGGGAGGTGGCTCCCGACCTTCAGGGACCCGTCGAGGATGCCGCTCTCGACGTGGTGGATCACCGATTCGTAGGCCTTCATGGGGTCATTCTCGCAGCCACGGGGCACCGCTCCCGGCACGGCCACCCGCCTCACCAGCGGCGCAGTCCCGCTCGAGCTCGCGAGGCCGACCTCTTGCCAAAGCTCCGACCACACCTCATAGTGGGCGCAGTGGTCGGACCAAAGGGCCCGACCGACCCTGAGCCCCCGAGAACGACGGAGTTCCCGATGACCTTCCGCCCCGACCTCGCCCCGCTCGGTGGCAGCCTGGCGCTGTCCTCCGTCGTGGCGATGCTGCCCCTCCTGACGATCTTCGTGACCCTCGGCGCGCTGCGCTGGAAGGCCCACGTCGCCGGCCTGACCGCCCTCGCCGTCGCCGTCCTGGTCGCCGTCCTCGCCTGCCACATGCCGGTGTCGCTGGCGCTGCTGTCGGCCACGCAGGGCGCGGTCTACGGCCTCTTCCCCATCGTCTGGATCGTGTTCACCGCGATCGTGCTCTACCAGGTGACGGTGGCGAGCGGCAGGTTCGAGGACCTGCGGGCCGTCTTCAACCTCATCAGCGACGACCCCCGGGTGCAGGCGATGCTCATCGCGTTCTGCTTCGGCGGCCTGCTCGAGGCGCTCGCCGGCTTCGGCGCCCCGGTCGCGATCACCGGCGTGATGCTCATGGCCGTCGGCTTCTCCGCGCTGCGCGCCGCCACGGTCGTGCTGCTCGCCAACACCGCGCCGGTCGCCTTCGGCGCCATCGCGATCCCGATCATCACCGCCGGCAACCTCACCAAGATCCCCTACACCGAGATCGGGGCGTATGTCGGCCACCAGACGCCCCTCCTGGCGGCCTTCGTCCCGCTCTTCCTGTGCCTGCTCGCCGACGGCCGCCGCGGCGTCCGCCAGCTGTGGCCGGTCGCGCTCGTCACCGGCCTGTCCTTCGCCGTCGCGCAGTGGGTCTCGGCCACCTGGCTGTCCGTGGAGCTGACCGACATCATCGCCTCGCTGGTGGGCCTCGGCGCGGCGGTCCTCATGCTCCGGGTGTGGCGTCCCGTCGGGGGCGCCGAGGCCCTCGCGGACCTGCACGCCGACCGGGACGCGGAGCGGGCGAGCCTGTCCGAGGAGGCCCGGGCCGCCCTGCCGGCGGACAAGGCCGTCGCCTCCCACCTGCCGAGCGGGCGCATCTGGATGGCGCTGTTCCCCTACCTGCTGGTGGTCGTCGTCTTCTCCCTGTCCAAGCTGTGGACCCCGCTGAAGACCTGGCTGGCGGGCACCGACGTCAAGATCCGCTGGCCCGGCCTGGACGGCCACGTCCTGACGGCGGCCGGCAAGCCGTCGACCTCCACGGTCTACACCTTCCAGTGGCTGTCCTCCCCCGGCACCATGCTGCTGATCTGCATGGTGATCGTGGCGCTGGTCTACCGCGTCGCCCCGCGCGACGTGCTGCGCGAGATCACCGGCACCGCCCACAAGCTGCGCTACTCGATGCTCACCATCGCCAGCGTGCTGTCCCTCGCCTACGTCATGAACCAGTCCGGGCAGACGATCACCATCGGCACCTGGATCGCCGGGACCGGCGCGGCGTTCGCCTTCCTCTCCCCCGTCCTCGGGTGGCTCGGCACCGCCGTCACCGGGTCCGACACCAGCGCCAACGCCCTCTTCGCCACGCTGCAGCAGACCGCGGGCAAGCACGCCGGCATCGACCCGACGCTGCTCGTGGCCGCCAACACCTCCGGCGGCGTCGTCGGCAAGATGGTCAGCCCGCAGAACCTCACCATCGCCGCCACGGCCGTCGGTCTGCTCGGGCGCGAGTCCGAGATCCTGCGCCGCGTGATCTGGTGGAGTCTCGGCCTACTCGTCGTGCTCTGCCTGCTCGTCGGCCTGCAGTCCACGCCCGTTCTTGCTTGGATGCTGCCATGAGCCCCGAGCGCCCCGGTGAGGGCAAGACCGTCGCGTTGTTCGCCACCTGCGTCAACGACACCATGTATCCCGGCACCCCCCAGGCCGTCGTGCGGCTCCTGGAGCGGTTGGGCTGTGAGGTCGCGTTCCCGCCCGAGCAGACCTGCTGCGGGCAGATGTTCACCAACACGGGCTACCTCGACGAGGCCCTGCCGACGGTCCGGACCTACCTCGCCGCGTTCGAGCGCTTCGACTACGTGGTGGGACCGTCGGGGTCCTGCATCGGGTCCGTCCGCGAGCAGCACCCGATGCTGGCGGAGCGGTCGGGCAGCACCGAGCTCCAGCGGCGGGTCGCCGACGTCGTGGCCAAGACCTACGACCTGCCCGAGCTGCTCGTGGACGTCCTCGGGGTCACCGACGTGGGGGCCTACTTCCCGCACCGGGTGACCTACCACCCGACCTGCCACTCGCTGCGCATCACCAAGGTCGGGGACCGCCCCTACCAGCTGCTGCGCGCGGTCCGCGGCATCGACCTGGTCGAGCTGCCGGACGCGGACCGCTGCTGCGGCTTCGGCGGGACCTTCGCGCTCAAGAACTCCGACGTCTCGGTCGCCATGACCGCCGACAAGGCCCGCCACATCGCCGACACCGGCGCGGAGTACGTCGTGGCCGGAGACAACAGCTGCCTGATGAGCATCGGCGGCGTGCTCGCCCGCCAGCGCACCGGCATCCGCACCATCCATCTGGCCGAGGTGCTCGCCAGCACCGAGGAGACCTTGGAGGAGCCCGTATGACCCAGCCCGCCCACCGCCTCACCCCCGCGCCGCCCTCGGGGGAGCTCGCCGACTCGCCGCCCTTCCCGGCCGCCGCGCGCCGTGAGCTGGCGAACCCCGTGCAGCGCAAGAACCTCCACCACGCCATGACCACCATCCGCGACAAGCGCGCCCGCGTGGTGGCCGAGCGGCCCGACTGGGAGCAGATGCGGGTGGCCGGCGAGGAGATCAAGGACCGCACCCTGCGGCACCTCGACCACTACCTGCTGCAGCTCGAGGAGTCCCTCACCCGGGCCGGCACGACCGTCCACTGGGCGAGCGACGCCGAGGAGGCCAACCGGATCATCGTGGGCCTGGTGCGGGACGCGCTGCGCGACCAGCCGCGCCAGGTGGATCCCACGGGGCGCGAGGTCCCCCCGGAGGTGGTCAAGGTCAAGTCGATGGCCACCCAGGAGATCGAGATGAACGAGGCCCTCGAGGCCGCGGGCATCGCCGCGTGGGAGACCGACCTGGCCGAGCTCATCGTGCAGCTGGGCCACGACCGCCCCTCGCACTTCCTGGTCCCGGCGATCCACCGCAACCGCGCCGAGGTCCGCGAGATCTTCCTCGACGAGATGGGCGACTACGGCCGCCCCGCGCCGGACGACCTGGACGCCGAGCCCGCGCACCTCGCAGGGGCCGCCCGCCTGCACCTGCGCGAGAAGTTCCTGCGCGCCTCGGTGGCGATCTCGGGGGCGAACTTCGCGGTGGCCGAGACCGGCACGCTGTGCGTCGTCGAGTCCGAGGGCAACGGTCGCATGTGCCTGACCCTTCCCGAGACGCTGATCTCGGTGGTCGGGATCGAGAAGGTCGTGCCGACCTTTGCCGACCTCGAGGTCTTCCTGCAGCTGCTCCCCCGGTCCTCCACCGCCGAGCGGATGAACCCGTACACCTCGTTGTGGACGGGTCCGACGCCGGGTGACGGGCCGCAGCAGATGCACGTGGTCCTGCTCGACAACGGCCGCACCAAGGTGCTCGCCGACGACTTCGGCCGCACCGCGCTGCGCTGCATCCGGTGCTCTGCGTGCCTCAACGTGTGCCCGGTCTACGAGAAGGTCGGGGGCCACGCCTACGGCTCGGTCTACCCCGGGCCGATCGGTGCCGTGCTCACGCCGCAGCTGCGCGGCACCGCCTCCGCGGTCGACCGCTCGCTCCCCTACGCCTCCTCCCTGTGCGGGGCGTGCTTCGACGTGTGCCCGGTGCGCATCGACATCCCCAGGATGCTCGTCCACATGCGCGGCAAGGTCGTCGAGGCCAAGAAGGCCGACCGGATGCCGCACTCCGAGGCGGGGGTGATGCGCGCCACCTCGTGGATGATGGCCGATCACCGGCGCTGGGGTGCCGCCATGAAGGGCTCCGGCCTGGCGGGGCGCCTGCTGGGGTCGCGGTTCGACCACTTCGGGACGCTGCCGTGGCCGGCGTCGAAGTGGACGAACGCGCGCGACGTGCAGATGCTGCCCACGGAGTCCTTCCGCGACTGGTGGGCCCGCGAGCGCGCAGATCGACCCGGCACGCCGGGGCATGGCGGGCCTGCCGGTCCTCGGCACGACGCGTCCACCGAGGCGCACCGGGCGTCCGACCAGCGCGCGCACGGCAGCACCGAGCAGCCCGAGGCAGAGCAGCGATGAGCCGGGAGCAGATCCTCGGACGGGTCCGGGCCGCGCTGGCGGACGTGCCGCGCTCCACGCCCGAGGCGGACGTCCCCGTCGCCTGGGAGTACGCCCGCCCCACGCCGGTGGACGACCTGCTTGGTCGGTTCGTCGAGCGGGTCGAGGACTACCGGGCCGTGGTGGAGCGGTGCGCCCCGGACGACGTCGGGGCCCGCGTGACGGCGGCCCTGCAGAGCCACGGTGTCGACACGGTCGTGCTCCCCGACGGGCTCGACGAGGGGTGGCGCGCCACCATCGCGGCCGCCGGGCTGTCGCTCCTCGAGGACGCGGACCTCACGGCCGCCCAGCTCAACGCGGTCGACGCCGTGGTCACGGGGGCGTCCGTGGGGGTGGCCGAGACGGGCACGATCGTGCTGGACCACGGCCCCGACCAGGGTCGTCGCGCCCTCTCGCTGGTGCCTGACGTGCACGTGTGCGTCGTGCGGGCCGACCAGGTCGTGTCGGACGTCCCCGAGGCGGTGGCCCGGCTCACCGGTGTGGCCCGCACAGGTCGCCCGCTCACCTGGATCAGCGGGCCGAGTGCCACCAGCGATATCGAGCTGTCCCGCGTGGAGGGCGTCCACGGCCCCCGGACCCTCCACGTCATCCTCACCCACTGACCCGCCGCCGGTAGGCGGATCGACCGGCCTTAGCACCCCAGGCTGATCGAGCCGCCGCCGGTAGGCGGATCGACCGGCCTTGGACGGGAGGGGCTCAGAGGCCCAGGTAGTGCTCGAGGCCCACGGTCACGCCGGGGTGCTCGACCACCCGGCGCACCCCCTCGACCACCCCGGGCATGAACGAGATCCGGTCGAAGGAGTCGTGCCGGATCGTCAGCTGCTCGCCCTCCGCCCCGAAGAGCACCTCCTGGTGCGCGACCAGCCCACGCAGCCGGACCGAGTGGACCGGCACACCGTGCACCCGGGCGCCGCGCGCGCCGTCCGGGTCCTGCTCCGTCGCGTCCGGCACGTCGCCCAGCCCGGCCTCAGCGCGCGCCGCCCCGATCAGGTCGGCGGTGCGGGCGGCCGTCCCGGAGGGGGCGTCCACCTTGCGGGGGTGGTGCAGCTCGATCACCTCGACCGACTCGTAGAAGCGGGCGGCCCGCTCGGCGAAGGCCATCATGAGGATCGCGCCGATGGCGAAGTTGGGGGCGATGAGCACACCGGTCCCCTCGGGCGCCGCCGCCACCTGGTCGCGCAGCGTCTCCAGCCGCGACTCGCTCCAGCCCGTGGTCCCGACGACGACGTGCACCCCCTGCGCGACGCAGTGGGCGACGTTGGTCGGCGAGGCGCCCGGCACGGAGAACTCCACGACCACGTCCGCGCCGGCCAGGTCGCCCAGCTCGTCCCCCACGTCGAAGCGCCCGACAAGCTCGAGGCCCTCGGCCGCGTCGACCGCGTCGCAGACGGTGGAGCCCATGCGCCCGGAGGCGCCGATGACAGAGACCTTGATGTTGTCGCTCACGGGTCCACCCTAGGGCCGCGTCGCCGCGCGAGGCAGCCGTCGGGCGGTGCGGCGGGCGTTCGGCATACAGTGGCCAGACCATCTCGTGGAGGAGCTCGTCGATGACCGTCACCACCCTGGACCCCTCGCTGGCCGCCATCACCTCCCGTCGGCTGGTGGACCGGGTCTCCATGGCCCACGACGCGTCCCACTACCTCCTCACCCCCCAGGCGGTCGTGACCGCGCGGACCGTCGACGACGTGGTCCGCACCGTGCGCGCCGCCCACGCGGACGGCCTGCCCGTGACCTTCCGCTCGGGGGGCACCAGCCTGTCGGGGCAGGCGCTGTCCGACGGCATCCTGCTCGACACGCGCACCCACTTCCGCGGCGTGGAGGTGCTCGACGGGGGCGAGCGGGTGCGCTGCCAGCCGGGCGCCACGCTGCGCTCGGTCAACGCCCACCTGGCCCGCTACCGGCGACGTCTGGGGCCGGACCCGGCCAGCGAGATCGCCTGCACCGTGGGCGGGGTCGTGGCCAACAACTCCTCGGGCATGCAGTGCGGCACCGAGCTCAACACCTATCGCACCCTCGACTCCCTGGTCCTGGTCCTGCCGAGCGGCACCGTCGTCGACACCAGCCTCCCGGACGCCGACGAGCTCCTCCGCCGCGCCGAGCCGGAGCTGTGGGAGGGGCTCGCCGGGCTGCGCGACCGGGTGCGCGCCGACCCGGACTCGACGGCGCGCATCGCGCACCAGTACTCGATGAAGAACACCATGGGCTACGGCGTCAACGCGTTCGTCGACTTCGACGAGCCGGTGCGCATCCTCGAGCACCTGGTCGTCGGGTCCGAGGGGACCCTGGGCTGGGTGGCCGAGGTCACCTTCCGCACCGTGCCCATCAGCCCCTATGCCGCCACCGCCCTGCTCGTGGTCGACGAGATCGGCCAGGCCACCGACGCCCTCGGTGATCTCGTCGGGGCCGGCGCCAAGGCCCTCGAGCTGCTCGACGCCGCGTCGCTGCGCGTCGTGCAGCGCTACCGCGAGGCGAGCCCCGAGCTGGCCGGCCTCGACGTCGACCGGCACGCGGCCCTGCTCGTCGAGGCGACCACCGACGACAGCGCGGAGCTCGACCGCCGCATCGGCGTGCTCGACGACGTCGTCGCCTCCCTCGGCCTCCCCCATCGCGCGACCTTCACCCGCGACGCGCGCGAGCGGGCGGACCTGTGGCACCTGCGCAGGGGGCTCTACACCTCGGTGGCCGGGGCCCGGCCGCAGGGCACGACCAACCTGCTCGAGGACATCGCCGTCCCGCTGGCCTCGCTCAGCGCCACGGTCGCGGACCTGACGGAGTCCTTCCGGCGCCACGGCTACGACGACGCCGTCACCTTCGGTCACGCCAAGGACGGCAACCTGCACTTCATGATCAACCCGCGCCTGGACGACCCGGCCGCGCTCGAGACCTACGAGGCGTTCACCGAGGAGATGGTGTCCCTGGTGCTCGGGCACGAGGGCACCCTCAAGGCCGAGCACGGCACCGGGCGGATCATGGCGCCCTACGTGCGCCGGCAGTTCGGGGACGAGCTCTACGCCGTGATGCAGGAGGTCAAGCGCCTCGCCGACCCGTCCGGGGTGCTCAACCCCGGCACCCTGCTCGACGACGACCCCGGCGCTCACCTGCGGCACCTCAAGACGATGCCCGCCGTCGACCCGGCGGTGGACCGCTGCGTGGAGTGCGGCTACTGCGAGCCCGTCTGCCCCTCACGGGATCTCACCACCACGCCGCGGCGCCGCATCACGCTCCTGCGCGACCTCGGCCGGCTCCCCGAGGACCAGGCCGCGGAGCTCCGCGCGGCCTACGACTACGAGGCCGTGGACACCTGCGCGGTGGACTCGCTGTGCGTCAAGGCGTGCCCGGTCGGCATCGACACCGGCCTGTTCATGAAGTCCTTCCGCGCCGACCGTCACTCGGCGAGGGCCCAGCGGGCCGGCATACGGCTGGCCGAGGGCTGGGGCACCACCATGACGATGCTGCGCACGGCCTTGGCGGTCGCCGACACGGTGCCCGGGCCGCTCAAGACCGGCGCAACCAGCGCTCTGCGGCGGGTGATCTCGCCGGACGTGGTGCCGCTGGTCGGCGACGACCTGCCGGGTCGCGGACCGCGCCGCCCAGCCCCCCAGCACCCGACGGGCGCGGCGTTCGTCTACTTCTCCTCCTGCCTCGGCTCGCTCTTCGCCCCCTCCGCGGACTCGACCGGCGCGGGGGTGGTCGACGCGTTCTTCTCCCTGACCCGCCGCGCCGGGCTGGAAGCGGTCGTGCCCGACGAGCTGCAGGGCCTGTGCTGCGGCACCCCCTGGGTCTCCAAGGGCCTCACGCAGGGAGCAGATGCGATGTCCCGCAAGGTCTTCCGGGCGCTGTGGCGCGCCACGGAGCAGGGGCGGCTGCCCGTCGTGTGCGACGCCGCGTCATGCACCCACGGTTTGGCCGACCTCGCGCACCACCTTCCGGACGAGCACGCCGAGCGCTGGAGCCAGGTGCGCGTCATCGACGCGGTCACGTATGTCGCCCAGCAGGTCCTGCCCCACGTCGAGGTCCCCGACCCCCTCGGGACGGTGGCCGTGCACCCGACCTGCTCGACCGTCCACCTCGGGGTCGTGGACGACCTGGTGGCCTGCGCCCGGGCCGCGGCCCGGGAGGTCGTGGTGCCGGTCGACTGGGGCTGCTGCGGTTTCGCCGGGGACCGCGGCATGCTGCACCCCGAGCTGACCGCCTCGGCGACCCGGCTGGAGGCGCGGGAGCTGGAGGCGCGGGAGCTGGCGGACCGCCCGTTCGACGCCTACGTCTCGGCCAACCGTGCGTGCGAGCTCGGGATGTCCCGCGCCACCGGACACCCCTACCGCCACGTCCTGGAGGTGCTCGCCGAGCGCGTCCCTGGCTGCCGCTGACGCGGGGCGACCTGCCCGCCTCGGCGCGCGGCTACTCCGAGCCGTAGTACTCGTCCTGGAGGTCCTTCAGCGAGCGCTCGAAGGACACGTCGACCTGCTGAAAACCCTTGAGACGGTTGGCATTGACCAGACCCTCGTAGTACTTCTTGTCGGCGTCGGTGAGGTCGACGTCGTCGGTGAAGACGGTCAGCAGCGCCCGGGGGTACAACCGCTTGGCGAGCACGACGTTGAGCTCGATGGACATCACGACGCCGCACGCCGCCAGGAAGCCCCAGCCGAGGAGCCCCAGGACGAGCGCGAAGACGCCATACGCATCGCTGGAGCCCTTGACGACGAAGGAGACGTAGGCGGTCCCCACCGACTGCAGCGCCTGCCACCACGCGGCCGCCGCCAGCGCGCCCGGGATGGAGCGGCGCCAGCGCATCGGGTGCGCGGTCGCGATGCGGAAGATCAGCAGGAAGATCCCTGCGTTGAGCACGACGGCCAACCCGGTCAGCAGGTAGGCACCCGCGGCGCCGAGGTCCAGGCCGTATGCCGAGGCCGAGCTGGCGACGCCGGACAGGACGGTCGTGACGATCAGGAACAACCCGGCGGTGACGATCAGCAGCAGCGACCGCCCACGGGACACCAACGGGTTGGGTCGCTGGTTGCGTGGGACCGCCCAGCAGACGTTGAGGGCGTTCTGGAGGGCCTGCCCGACGCCGAGGGCACCGTAGACGGCCACCAGCAGGCCGATCGCGATGGCCTTCCAGTCCCCTTGCAGCCCCTGGGTGCTCAGCTGGGTCCCGATCACCGGGAACTGCCGCAGCGCCGACTCGAGCAGCCGGTGCTCCACCTCGGGGCGACCCTGCAGCACGAACCCCAGCACCGAGGACAGCAGCAGGAGCAGCGGGAAGGAGGACAGGAAGCCGTAGTAGGTGATCAGCGCACCGAGGTAGGGCCCCTGGTCGTCGAAGAACTTGTAGACGACCGCCAGCGGGAAGCCCACGCTGCGGTGGCGTCGCTGGAACCGGTCCACCCTGTCCACGAACGACATCCGCGCTCCCTTCCTCGGGGCCATTGTGCCCCGGGACGCGTGCGTCCTCCTGGCGTGGCGACGGTCGTCTCAGCCCGTGGTGCCCGATGCCCGGGCGCAGGCTGGTCGACCCGGCCGGGAGGGTCGACCCGGCCGGGACTGGCCCACCCGGCCGGGTCTGCCGGTGGTCAGCCCTGCTGGCCCTGCTGGCCCTGCTGGTCGCGGCCGGTGGCCGCCTGCAGGCGGTCGATGTGCTCGGACGCCTCGGCCTTGGTCAGGTCGGCCGGGATCTGCTCCCCCGCCTGCCGCGCCAACGAGTCGAGGTAGAACTTCTGGGCATCCGTGGCCGGCTGGTCACCGGTCACCCAGTCCTCGGGGTCCTTGACCGGGCCGTCCGTCGGGCCGGTGCCGGCGCCCAGCATCTCGGCGTCGCCGGACGCCTGCTGGTTGCCCGCAGCCTGCTGGTTGCCCTGGGCCGCGAAGCCCTCGCGGGCGACCGTGGGGTCCCCGGACGGCCGGGACGGGTCCTGGACACCGGTCTGCTCGGGCCCGGTCTGCTCGGAGCCGGGGCCGCGCTGGCCGCGCTCGGCGTCAGTCGGCACCTCCGCGGCGGGCGGTGCCTCCTCCAGCGGAGGCTCGTCGAGCGGCGGGATCTGGGGGGTGGGGTCCTGTGTCGTCATGGGTACCCCATACCCCGCCAGGCCCCGGTCAAGCGCCGACCGTGCCGCCCACCGCAGCCACGTCGACCCGCGTCGGGCGGAACCGGAGCGCAGGGGCACGGTGCAGGGCATGGCGCAGGGGCACGGCGCAGGGGCACGGCATACGCCGAGGGCCGGCCACCCTGACAGGTGACCGGCCCTCTGAGGTGCGACGAGGCTCAGGCGTCCTCGGACGAGGCCGTGGCCTCGCCGGTGGGCTCGCTGGCCTGCGCGAGCTGGTCGGACTCGGCCGACCCGGCGCCCTCCTCGACCTTGTCGTTGCGACGCCGACGGGTGCGCGACCGGCCACGGCGCTCGCCGTCGCCGTCACCCTCACCCTCGCCCGTGCTGTCGCTGCGCTCACGGCGCGGGCCGCGGTCGTTGTTGCGGTCGCCACGGTCGTTGCTGCGCTCGCCACGGTCGTTGCTGCGCTCGCCACGGTCGCCACGGGACGCCTTGGCCTCCTCGGCAGCGGCCGCGTTAGCGGCCTCCTGCTCCTCGGTGAGGACGGCCGCGAGGGACAGCTTGCCGCGCGGGTCGATCTCCTTGAGCTCGACCTGGACCTTCTGACCGACGCCGAGGACGTCCTCGACCGCATCGATCCGCTTGCCGCCGACGAGCTTGCGCACCTCGGAGATGTGCAGCAGGCCGTCCTTGCCGGGCAGCAGGGAGACGAACGCGCCGAAGGTCGTGGTCTTGACGACCGTCCCGAGGAAACGCTCGCCCACCTCGGGCATCTGCGGGTTGGCGATGGCGTTGACCGCGGCGCGAGCCGCCTCCGCCGACGGGCCGTCGGTGGCGCCGATGTAGACCGTGCCGTCGTCCTCGATGGAGATGTCGGCTCCGGTGTCCTCCTGGATCTGGTTGATCATCTTGCCCTTGGGCCCGATGACCTCACCGATCTTGTCGACCGGGACCTGGACGGCGATGACGCGCGGAGCGTGCGGGCTCATCTCGTCCGGCACGTCGATGGCCTCGGCCATGACGTCCAGGATGTGCAGCCGGGCGTCGCGGGCCTGGGTCAGCGCGCCGGCCAGCACCGAGGCGGGGATGCCGTCGAGCTTGGTGTCGAGCTGGATGGCGGTGACGAACTCCTTGGTCCCGGCGACCTTGAAGTCCATGTCGCCGAAGGCGTCCTCGGCCCCGAGGATGTCGGTGAGCGCGGCGTACTGGGTCTGGCCGTCGATCTCCGCGGAGACCAGGCCCATCGCGATGCCCGCGACCGGGGCGCGCAGCGGCACACCGGCGTTGAGCAGCGACAGGGTGGACGCGCAGACCGAGCCCATCGAGGTCGAGCCGTTGGAGCCCAGCGCCTCGGAGACCTGACGGATCGCGTAGGGGAACTCCTCGCGGGTCGGCAGCACCGGCATGAGCGCGCGCTCCGCGAGCGCCCCGTGGCCGATCTCGCGCCGCTTGGGCGAGCCCACGCGGCCGGTCTCGCCGGTGGAGAACGGCGGGAAGTTGTAGTTGTGCATGTAGCGCTTGCGCGTCACCGGGGACAGCGAGTCGATCTGCTGCTCCATGCGGAGCATGTTGAGCGTGGTGACGCCCATGATCTGGGTCTCGCCGCGCTCGAAGATCGCGGAGCCGTGGACCCGCGGCAGCACCTCGACCTCGGCCGACAGGGCGCGGATGTCCGCCAGGCCACGGCCGTCGATGCGCACCTTGTCGCGCAGGATGCGCTCGCGGACGAGCTTCTTCTGCACGGCGCGGTAGGCGGCGGAGATCTCCTTGTCACGCCCGTGCAGCGGCTGGTGCTCGGCACCCAGCTCGGCCTTGAGGCGCTCCTTGAGCGCGTCGAGCTTGTCCTCGCGCTCCTGCTTGCCGGCGATGGCCAGCAGGTCCTTGAGCTCGCCCTCGGCGGCCTTGGCGACGGCCTCGTAGGCGTCGTCCTCGTAGTCGAGGAAGATCGGGAACTCCTGGACCGGCTTGGCGGCCTGCGCCGCCAGCTCCTCCTGCGCGGTGCACAGGACGGCGATGAACTTCTTGGCGGCCTCGAGGCCCTCGGCGACGACCTCCTCGGTCGGCGCCTGCTTGCCCTCGGACTTCACGAGCTCCCAGGTGGAGTCGGTGGACTCGGCCTCAACCATCATGATGGCGACGTCGTCCTGGCCCTGCTCGTCCTTGACCTTGCGACCGGCGACGACCATGTCGAAGACCGAGCGCTCGATGTCGGAGAAGTTGGGGAACGCGACCCACTGGCCGTCGATCAGGGAGACGCGGACGCCACCGATCGGGCCCGAGAAGGGCAGCCCGGAGATCTGGGTGGACGCGGAGGCGGCGTTGATGGCCAGCACGTCGTACTGGTGGTCCGGGTGGATCGACAGGACGGTGATGACGACCTGGACCTCGTTGCGCAGACCCTTCTTGAAGGTCGGGCGCAGCGGGCGGTCGATCAGCCGGCAGGTCAGGATCGCGTCGGTGCCGGGGCGGCCCTCACGACGGAAGAACGAGCCGGGGATGCGGCCCGCGGCATACATGCGCTCCTCGACGTCGACCGTGAGCGGGAAGAAGTCGAACTGGTCCTTGGGAGACTTGCCGGCGACCGTGGTCGACAGCAGCGTGGTCTCCTCGTCGAGGTAGGCGGTGACGGAGCCGGCGGCCTGCTTGGCCAGCCGCCCGGTCTCGAACCGCACCGTGCGGGTGCCGAAGCTCCCGTTGTCGATGACGGCCTCGGTGAACGTGATATCTGGACCCTCCATGGGCCCTCCATTTCTGTTGCTCTGTGCGCACCACATCGTCGTTGTGCGGTGGCGTACTTTCCTCAGGGCAGCGAGTCAGCTCGCTGCACCAAGCCTAGGGGGTGGATGACGGTCTACTCGCCCTGGCATGCCGAAGGGAGCGGCCTCGTCGAACGAAGCCGCTCCCTCCAGAACGAGCCGATGCTTATCGGCGCAGACCCAGACGCTTGATCAGCGAACGGTAGCGCTCGATGTCCGTGGCCTCGAGGTAGCGCAGCATGCGCTTGCGCCGACCCACGAGGAGCAGCAGACCGCGACGCGAGTGGTGGTCGTGCTTGTGCGCGCGGGCGTGCTCGGTGAGGTCCTTGATGCGCTGCGTCAGCATCGCGATCTGCACCTCGGGCGAGCCGGTGTCACCCTCGTGGGTGGCGTACTCGGTCATGATGTTCTTCTTGACGTCAGCATCCAGCGGCACTGGGCGACTCCTCGTCTCGTTGCAGCGCGGTGCCCTCGGTCGGTGTCCGAGGGCGCTCTCCATCCGCGGCCGGTCCACGGCAAGGATCAAGGTTACCAGCCTGCCTTCAGGGCCCCTAATCGTCGACCGGCTGCCCGCAGGCGCGTCTCACCCACCTGGATCAGCGGAAGATAACCGCATTCGGTACACAAAGCACGCTCGGTGACGCCTATAGTGCATCTTGACACGGAATGTAACCACGGGGCCGCTGACGAGCGTCGGCTCGTTCCCACAAACTCCCAGCAGGCTGACATGAGCCCTTCGGCAGACGACATCGGCAGCGCCGTGCAGCGGCGCGCCGCCGATGCCCGCTCCCCTGGTGGAGCCACCGCCGTCGTGCCGCCGCCCTGGGTCAACACCACTGCCTACCGCGTCTTCGCGTCCCTGGTCGCGGTGGCGGGGGTCGCCTCCCTGGTGGCACTCGTGCTGGACGCCCCCTGGTACATCGCCGTCACCACCTCCCTGCTCTACGTGCTCGGCGTCGGGCTGCTGCTGCTCGGGGTGCCGCTCGTGCACTCGCGCGTCGTGCGCCTCCTCGGGACGCCGGTCGGCGAGATCCCCGAGTCGCTGCTCACGGTGCCCCTGCTGGTCGTGGCACCGCACTGGGCCTACGTCCTCGCGGTCCTGTGGGTGACGCTGTCGGCCTGCCTGCGCCTGCGGGTGCGCTGGCTGGACACCGTCTTCAACCTGGGGGGCGCAGCGGTCAGCTCGGTCGCCGCGTCGGTGGTGCTGCACCTCGTCACCAGCCCGCGCGGCGGCGTCGGCGTGCGCGTCGTCGTGGGCACCGTCGCCGCCGTGCTCCTGTCCTACGCGATCACCGAGTGCCTCGTGTGGCTGGGGTGCGTGCTCGACGGCAAGCGGCAGCACGCCCCGACCCCGGTCAGCTCGCTGGTCCGCCTGGCCCCGCAGCTGACGAGCGTGGGCCTCGCGCTGTGCTCGGTCACCCTCGCCGCCAACGGCTCGGTGCTCGGGGCGCTGCTCGGGCACGCGCTGCTCGTCATCGTCCTCAGCCACGTGACCGCGCAGGGCCGCGCCGCCAACCAGCGCTGGCTCGCCGAGCAGCTCTACATCAGCAGCGAGCGCATCCGCTCCCAGACCCACCCCGACGACGTCCCGACCGCGCTCGGCCAGGAGCTCGCGACGCTGTGGCAGGCCCACCGGTGGACGGTCACCGACCATCCCTCCCGCGGCGACGAGTCCTACTGGCTCGGGCCGGACTGCTACGTCACCGTGGTGCCCGGGCGGGCGGTCGCCACCACCCTCACGCGCCAGGCGGCCACCTCGCTGGTCAACACCGCGGTCCAGGCCAGGCGCGCCCTGGAGTTCGAGGACGAGCTCAAGCAGCGCGCCACCCGGGACGCGCTCACCGGCCTTGGCAACCGGCATCGGTTGTGGGAGACCCTCGACGAGCAGCTCCCCGCCGCCGGCCGCGGCGCCCCCCTCGTGGTCATGTCCCTGGACCTGGACAGCTTCAAGGCGATCAACGACACCTACGGCCACGCGGTGGGCGACCAGCTGCTCGTCGCGGTCGCGGAGCGGCTGCTGGAGCAAACCGGGACCGGCGACGTCGTGTGCCGCATCGCCAGCGACGAGTTCGTGCTGGTGGGACCCGGCGAGCAGGGGGTCGGCGAGGCGCTGCGGCGGGCGCACCGCGTGCAGCAGGCGCTGTCGGTGCCCTTCACCCTGGACCAGAGCGTCATCAACGTGACCTGCTCGGTCGGGGTGCACTTCATCGACCAGGCGACCACCCGCACCACGGCGCTCACCTCCGCGGACGCCGCGCTGATGCGCGCCAAGCGCTCCGGGCGCGGCACCGTCACGCTGGCGACGACGGAGGTCGTGCTGCAGGCCCGGCGGCTGCTGCGGCTGGACGCCGAGCTGCGCGCCGCCATGCACCAGGGCGAGTTCACGCTGCACTACCAGCCGATGGTGGACGCGGTGCGGGGCGAGGCCTTCGCGGTCGAGGCGCTGCTGCGCTGGGAGCGCGACGGGGTCGTGCAGATGGGGCCGGACGACTTCATCCCCTACGCCGAGGAGTCCGGCCTGATCTCGACGATCGGGCTCTGGGTCCTGCGGCGCGCCTGCGAGCAGGTCCACGCGTGGAACCAGCAGCACCGGCTCGACCACCCCCTGCGGGTCAGCGTCAACATCTCCACGGTCCACATCGCGCAGCCCACCTTCGTGGAGGACGTGCAGCAGATCCTGCTCGACACCGGGCTCGCGCCGGAGCTGCTCATCCTCGAGGTCACCGAGACCTTCGCCACCCTGGACCTCGCGGCCTCGGTCGCGACCGGGCGGGCGCTGCGCGAGATCGGGGTGTCGCTCTGGCTCGACGACTTCGGGACCGGCTACTCCTCGCTGGAGTACCTCCGCCAGCTGCCCGTCGAGGTCGTCAAGCTCGACCGGTCCTTCCTGACCGACATCGTCTCCGACGCGTCCGCGCGCGGCTTCATCGAGTCGATCGTGCACCTGTGCCGCTCGATCGGCCGCGAACCCCTGGCCGAGGGCGTCGAGGTGCCCGAGCAGCGGTCGATCCTGGTCGACCTCGGCTGCCCCGCCATGCAGGGCTACCTCTTCGCGCGCCCGCTGCCGCTCGACCAGCTCGCGCCCACGCTGGCCCCCTCCACGGCCGGCCCGCGCGGACCGGTCGCCTGAGCGCGGCCCGCTCGCCCGCCCCGACCCTCACCCGCCACGACCAGCCCGTATGCCGACAGCGGGTCACCGTCTCCCAGTGACCCGCTGTCGCGGCATACGGCTCCCGGCCCGTGCGGGCCGGCCCGTCAGAGGTTGATCATGTGGCCGGCGATGCCGTGCAGGGCCTCCTTGACGGCCTCGCCGAGGGTGGGGTGCGCGAAGACGACGCGCGACACCTCGTCGGCGGTGAGGTCCCAGGTCTGGGCGACGTTGAGCGCGGGGAGCAGCTCGGTGACGTCCGGGCCGATCATGTGCGCGCCGAGGATCTCGTTGTACTTGGCGTCGGCGACGATCTTGACGAAGCCGACACCGTCCCCGAGGCCCATCGCCTTGCCGTTGGCCGAGAACGGGAACGACGCGGTCTTGACCTCGTGGCCGGCGTCCTTGGCCTGCTGCTCGGACAGCCCCATGGACCCGATCTGCGGGTGGCAGTAGGTCGCTCGCGGGATGAAGCGGTAGTCGATCGGCATCGTCTCGGCGCCGGCGATGGTCTCGGCGGCGACGATCCCCTGGGCCTCGGCGACGTGGGCGAGCATCAGCTTGGCGGTGACGTCACCGATGGCGTAGACGCCGTCGACGTTGGTGCGCATGTAGTCGTCGATCTCGATGGCGCCGCGCTCGGTGAGCTGCACCCCGGCGGCCTCCAGGCCGTAGCCCTCGGTGCGGGGGGCGAAGCCGATGGCGGACAGGAGCTTGTCGGCCTCGAGGACCTGCTGGTCGCCACCCTTGGCCGGGGTGACGGTGACCTTGACGCCGGAGCCGGTGTCCTCGACGGCCTCGACCTTGGTGCCGGTCATGACCTTGACGCCGAGCTTCTTGTAGTGCTTGAGGAGCTCCTTGGAGACGTCGGCGTCCTCGGTCGGGACCATGCGGTCCAGGAACTCCACGATGGTCACGTCGACGCCGAAGTTCTTCATGACGTAGGCGAACTCGACGCCGATGGCGCCGGAGCCGGCGATGATGATCGAGCCGGGGAGCTCGTCGTCGAGGATCTGCTCCTCGTAGGTCACGACGTTCTTGGAGACCTCGACGCCGGGCAGCATCCGGGTCACGGCGCCGGCCGCGATGATGAGGTTGTCGAAGGTGATGCTCCTGGTGTCGCCGCCCTCGACCGCCACGTCCATGGACTTCGGGCCGGTGAGGGTGCCCCAGCCGTCGATCTCCGTGATCTTGTTCTTCTTCATCAGGAAGTGGACACCCTTGACGATGCCCGCGGAGACCTGGCGGCTGCGCGCGTGGGTCGGGCCGTAGGACATCGTGGCGTCGCCCTCGATGCCGTACTTCTTCTTGTCGTGGGTGAGGGTGTGCGCCAGCTCGGCGTTCTTCAGCAGCGCCTTGGACGGGATGCACCCGACGTTGAGGCAGACACCGCCCCAGTACTTCTTCTCGACGACCGCGACCTTTTTGCCGAGCTGGGAGGCTCGGATCGCCGCGACATACCCACCCGGGCCGGCGCCCAGGACCACCACATCGAAGTCAGCCATGGCTCCTACCCTACCTGCGCGCGTCCGCACCGCCGCGCGGTGCATAACGATCCATGACCAATCCTAGGGATGCACCTGCGCGGTCCTACCTCCGGCCTCTCGACCAGTCCTACAGTCGCGGCGGGCACACCCGCCCTGCGGCACCTCGTGCCGCCACCGACTCGAGAGTAGGAAACCCCGGATGAGCGTCACCGACGACCGCGTCCGTGTGCTGCGCACGGATCCAGACCTGCCCCCCGTGGCAGTCGAGGAGCCGCCCAGCAGCTCCCCCGTCCGCAAGGGCATCTTCGTGCTCATCGCCCTCGTGGCGGCCGTCGCCTGGGCGATGGTCGCGGTCGTGCGGGGCGAGCACGTCAACGCGGTGTGGCTCGTCCTGGCCGCGGTCGGCAGCTATGTCATCGCCCTGAGCTTCTACGCCCGGCTCATCGAGTACAAGGTGCTCAAGCCCCGCGACACCCGCGCCACCCCCGCCGAGGAGTTCAGCAACGGCAAGGACTTCATGCCGACCGACCGGCGGGTCCTCTTCGGCCACCACTTCGCCGCCATCGCGGGCGCCGGGCCGCTGGTCGGGCCGGTCCTGGCCTCCCAGATGGGCTACCTGCCCGGCACGCTGTGGATCATCCTCGGCGTCGTCTTCGCCGGCGCGGTCCAGGACTACATGGTCCTGCACATCTCCATCCGCCGCCGGGGCCGCTCGCTCGGCCAGATGGCCCGGGACGAGCTGGGCCCGGTCGGTGGCTGGGCGGCGATCCTCGGGGTCCTCTCGATCATGATCATCCTGATCGCGGTGCTCGGCATCGTGGTCATCGGCGCGCTCGCCGAGTCCCCCTGGGGCGTCTTCTCCATCGCGATGACCATCCCGATCGCCCTCTTCATGGGGGTGTACCTGCGCTACCTGCGCCCGGGCAAGGTCAACGAGGTCTCGATCATCGGTGTGGCGCTGCTGCTGCTGGCCGTGATCTCCGGCCGCTGGGTCGCCGAGTCCGGCTGGGGGGCCTCGCTCTTCACGCTGTCCCCGAAGGCCCTGGCGTTGTGGCTGTGCCTCTACGGCCTCGCCGCGTCGGTGCTGCCCGTGTGGCTGCTCCTCGCGCCGCGCGACTACCTCTCCACCTTCATGAAGGTCGGGACCATCGTCGTGCTGGCCCTCGGCATCGTCTTCACCGCCCCGCAGATCCAGATGCCCGCGGTGACCACCTTCGCCCAGACGGGGACCGGGCCGGCCTTCGCCGGCAGCCTCTTCCCCTTCTTGTTCATCACCATCGCGTGCGGCTCCATCTCGGGCTTCCACGCCCTGATCAGCTCGGGCACCACCCCCAAGCTCATCGAGAAGGAGTCGCAGGCCCGCATCATCGGCTACGGCGGCATGCTGACCGAGTCGTTCGTCGCGATCATGGCCCTGATCACGGCCTGCATCCTGGACCAGCACCTCTACTTCGTCATGAACGCCCCCAAGGGCATCACCGGGGGCACCCCCCAGACGGCCGCCACGTGGGTCAACTCGCTGCCGCTGCACTCCCCCGGCGGAGGCACGCTCGAGCCGGCCACCGCCGACAAGATCGCCCAGGCCGCCGCGGACGTCCACGAGAAGACGATCGTGTCCCGCACCGGTGGCGCACCCACCCTGGCCTTCGGGATGTCCCAGGTCATGTCCTTCTTCGGCGGCGCCGGCATGAAGGCCTTCTGGTACCACTTCGCCGTCATGTTCGAGGCGCTCTTCATCCTCACCACCATCGACGCCGGCACCCGGGTCGCCCGCTTCATGTTCTCCGACGCGATCGGCAACATTCCCGGCCTGGGCAAGTTCAAGGACCCCTCCTGGCGCGTCGGCGCCTGGGTGTGCTCCGCGATCGTCGTGCTCGGCTGGGGCTCGATCCTGGTCATGGGCGTCACCGACCCCCTGGGCGGGATCAACACGCTCTTCCCGCTCTTCGGGATCGCCAACCAGCTCCTCGCGTGCATCGCGCTGTGCCTGGTCTTCGGCGTGGTCATGAAGAAGGGGATGTTCCGGTGGGCCTGGATCCCCGGCGTGCCGCTGGTGTGGCTGCTGACCGTGACGCTGACCGCGTCGTGGCAGAAGATCTTCAGCAGCAACCCGGCCATCGGCTACTGGGCCAACCACGACAAGTACGTCAAGGCGCACGCCGCCGGCAAGGTCGTCGCGCCCGCCAAGTCCGGGGCCGACATGGAGGCGGTCATCCGCAACACGGTCGTGCAGGAGGTCCTCTCGGTCCTCTTCGCGGTGCTCGTCGTCGTCGTCGTGCTCGCGACCGTCTGGACCGCGATCAAGGCGCTGCGCGCCGGCGGGCTGCCGACCGCCGAGGAGGAGGACGTCCCGTCCCGGATCTTCGCCCCCAAGGGCTTCCTGCCGACCCGCGCGGAGAAGGAGGTCTACGCTGAGTGGAAGGCCGCCGGCCTGGACCCGTCGCCGCAAGGCGTGCACCACTGAGGGGAGGTCCCAGCATGGAGACCCTCGGCAAGGCACTCAGCACGGCCCGGTGGTACTGGCGGGGCGTGACCGGCGCGGACGCCTACGAGCGCTACGTCGCCCACCTGCAGCGCGTCCACCCCGACGCCCCCGTGCCCACCGAGCGTGACTTCTGGCGGCAGAAGTACGCCGACCAGGAGCGCAACCCCACCACACGCTGCTGTTAGCCGGTCAGGCCCGCAGCCGCGGCGGACGGCCCGCCACCCTCGGGGGTGGCGGGCCGTCCGGCATACGGGGAGGGCTGTGGGAGACTGCCGCCATGCCCGACCCGAGCCGTGCCCCAGCGTCCCGCCGGCGGTCGGAGCAGCGGCGGCGCAAGGTCGCGGAGCAGTATGCCGCCGACGTGGCCGCCTACGTCGCAGCCGGCGGCGACGAGCAGGTGCAGCGCGTGACGACCGCGGTCAACCGGGTGGGGCGTCAGCTGGACCGGTGGTATGCCACCCAGCTCGCCGGCGTCGGGCTCACCGCCGACGAGTGGGCGGTCCTGACCCGGCTCGCCCGGGCCGGCGGGGAGACCCTCACACCCAGCCAGCTGGCCGAGCAGACCAGCGTGGCCCCGTCCTCCATGACGCACCGGCTGGACAAGCTCGTCGACAAGGGACTGGTGAGCCGAGGCCCGGACCCGGACAGCCGGGCGCGCGTCCTGGTGACGCTCTCTCGCGAGGGCTGGGAGAGCTTCCGGGAGGCGATGCACGCCCTGGATCGCGTCGAGCGTGACGTGCTCGCGGTGCTCGACAGCGCCCAGCGCGACCAGCTCGCGGCGCTGCTCGACCTGGTCATCGGCGGGATCGACGACCTGGTCGAGCCCGCGACCCTCCCCCGCTGAGCCGCCCCCCCCTCCTCCCCTCCTCCCCTCTCCCCGCGATCGTGGACCGTCGTGGCGCGTCAGCGACCACGACAGACCACGATCCTGCGTGGAGGGGAGTCGGATCAGGCCTCGGGGAACCAGATGCCGATCTCGCGCTCGGCCGACTCCGGGGAGTCCGAGCCGTGGACGATGTTCTTCTGGACGCCGGGGCCCCAGTCACGGCCGAGGTCGCCGCGGATCGTGCCGGGCGCGGCCTTGGTCGGGTCGGTCGCACCGGCCAGGGAGCGGAAGCCCTCGATGACCCGGTCGCCCTCGACCACGGCGGCGCAGACCGGGCCGGAGGACATGAAGTCGAGCAGCGGCTCGTAGAACGGCTTGCCCTCGTGCTCGGCGTAGTGGCGCTCCAGGCGGGCCCGGTCGGGGGTGAGGATCTGCAGCTGGGCGAGGGTGTAGCCCTTGGCCTCGATCCGGCGCAGCACCTCGCCGGTCAGGCCGCGCCCGAACCCGTCCGGCTTGACGAGGACGAGGGAGCGCTCGGTGGTGGTCTCAGTCATGTGCCTCACCCTATCCACCGGGTCACGGGCCGTATGCCGGAGTCCGGGGCTCAGGCGTTCAGGAACTCCTGCGGCCGTAGCGGCCGCTCGACGATGCGGACGTCACCGATGCCGCCGCGGAAGACCTTGTCCAGGGTGTCGGCGTACTCGTAGCCGCCGAGCAGCCCTCGACGTACATCGTGGTGCGGCGTCCGTCGCCCACCAGCACGACCTGGTCGTACGCCGCCCGGGTGACCGCCTCGGCAGGGTTCCGGTCAGGCACCGTCCGGCACACCGTGCTCGGCGTCGTAGCGGCGCTGCGCCTCGTCGGACAGGTCGTCGATCTTGGCGCCCTGGACCATCGAGACGACCCAGAGCCCACCGAAGATCAGGAAGACCCAGATCATCATCGGCACGACGAGGGCGGCAGCGAGGGTGGCGAGGTGGATGAGCCAGCCGAGCGTGACACCCCACGGGCGCCGCAGCACCCCGGCGGCCACGATGCACAGCACGGCGAGGACCGACCCGGCGATGAGCCAGGTGGTGCCGTTGCCCCCGCCGGACTTGTCCAGCGCCATGGCCACCAGCCCCCCGAAGAGGACGATGCAGGCCTCGGAGCCGATCACCGTCGCCAGCAACCGCCGGGTCAGACGCCGTGGGACGCCGTAGAGGACAAGGGACTTCACGCGGTCGTCACCCCTAGGAGCATGCGGGCGTCAGCGGCGGTGGTCACCGACCCGGTCGCGACGACGCCGGCGCCGGCACCGCCAGCCATCGCGTCGGTCTCCGCGAGCGCCGCAGCCTGCTCGAGCGCGTCGGGCAGGTTGTCCACGACCGTCACGCGGTCCTCGCCGAAGACCTCCCGCGCCAGTCGGCCGAGCGCGCGGGGCGACATGGCGCGCGGCGACGTGGACCGCGTCACCACCACCTCGTCGAAGGCCGGCTCGAGCTCCTCGAGGATGCCGAGCACGTCCTTGTCCTCCAGGATCGCGAGCACCCCGACCAGCCGGGTGAAGGTGAACGAGTCGGACAGCGCCAGCCGCAGCGACCGTGCACCGTCGGGGTTGTGGGCGGCGTCGACGATGACGGTGGGGCTGCGACGCACGATCTCCAGGCGACCGGGCGAGGTCACCCGGGCCAGGCCGGCGCGCAGCACGTCGGCGTCGAGCCGCTGCTCGCCGCCACCCAGGAAGGCCTCGACGGCGGCGATCGCGAGCGCGGCGTTGGCCCCTTGGTGCTCGCCGTGCAGCGGCAGCAGGAGGTCGTCGTATTCACCGGCCAGCCCGCGGACCGCCAGCAGCTGCCCGCCGACCGCCTGGTCCCGCTGGGTCACCTCGAAGCCGGCTCCCGCCCAAGCGATCTGGGCGCCCACCTCCTCCGCCCGATCGGCCAGTATGGCGGCCACCTCCGGCTCCTGGTCGGCGCTGACGACGATGGCGCCGGCCTTGATGATCCCGGCCTTCTCGGCGGCGATCTCCTCGGTCGTGCTGCCGAGGAAGCGCTGGTGGTCCAGGCCGATCGGGGTGATGACGCTGACCTGGGCGTCGATGACGTTGGTGGCGTCCCAGCTGCCGCCGAGCCCGACCTCGACCACGGCGACGTCGACGGGGGCGTCGGCGAAGGCGGCATACGCCACCGCGACGAGGACCTCGAAGTAGCCCATCGGCCGCCCGCCCGCCGCGACGCTGCGCGCGTCCACCATCTGCACGAAGGGCAGCACGTCCTCGTAGGCGGCGACGAACCGCTCCTCGCTGATCGGCTCGCCGCCGATGGCGATGCGCTCCCGGATGTCGTGCAGGTGGGGCGACACGAAACGGCCTGTCGTGAGGCCGTGCTCGCGCAGCAGCGCCTCCACGATGCGGGTCGTGGAGGTCTTGCCGTTGGTGCCGGTCAGGTGGACCGACGGGAAGGTCCGCTGCGGGTCGCCGAGCAGCTCCATGACCGCCTGGATGCGGTCCAGGGAGGGGGTGACGTCGTTCTCCGGGACGCGGGCGAGGATCTCCTGCTCGACCTCCCGCATCCGCCGGGTGGTGGCGAGGCGCTGCTCGGCGTCCCGCTGCGCCGCGTCGGGACGACCGCTGCGTGCGAGCCGGCGACCGTCGCGGCCGGTGTCGTCGTCCTCCCCGGGCGTCCCGAGCCCGAGCAGCCCGTCGAGCTCCTCATGACCGAAGGTGTCGTCGTTCACGCGAGCCTCCGCACCATCACGCGGGCGTGGTAGCCGTCGCCGACCTCGACCTCGGTGACCTCGTCGCCGTCGATCGCGAGCAGGTTGGGCGCCGACCCGAACTGGCTGGCCAGGGTCTCCTCGACGAGGAGGTCCTGGTGGTGGATCGTGGCGTCGTAGACCTCCTGAGCGCCGGTGATGGTCAACGAGATCCGGTCAGAGATGTCGAGCCCGGCGTCGCGCCGGGCCTGCTGCACCGCGCGCACGAGGTCGCGGGCCACGCCCTCGCGGGCCAGCTCCGGGGTGACCTCGGTGTCCAGCACCACGAACCCGCCCCCGGGCAGCATCGCGGTGGCGTGGTGGGTGTCCTGCCCGTCGGCGACGATCGTCTCCAGGGAGTACTCCCCCTCGTGCAGCTCGATGCCGCCGGTGGTGACGACGCCGTCCGGGGACACCGACCAGTCGCCGGACTTCGAGCCCTTGATCGCGGCCTGCACGTCCTTGCCGATGCGGGGTCCGGCGGCGCGGGCGTTGACGGTGAGCCGCTGGCTGATCCCGAAGTCGCTCTCGCTGACGTCCGCCACGTCCCGCAGGGTGACGGTCCGGACGTTGACCTCGTCGCGGACGATGTCGGCGAAGGCCGCCAGGCCCGCGGCGTCGCGGGTGACCACGGTCAGCTCGGACAGCGGCAGCCGGACCCGGAGGTTCTGGGCCTTGCGCAGCGACGACGCGACCGAGCAGATGTCCCGGGCCCGGTCCATCCGCGCCACCAGCTCGTGGTCGCTCGGCAGCGCCTCGACGTCCGGCCAGTCCTCCAGGTGGACCGAGCGGCCGCCCGTCAGGCCGCGCCAGATCTCCTCGGTCACCAGCGGCAACAGCGGGGCGCAGGTGCGGGTGACCACCTCGAGGCAGGTGTAGAGCGTGTCGAACGCCTGGGTGGCGACGCGCTCGTCACCGGACCCGGTGTCCCAGAAGCGCTCTCGCGAGCGCCGGACGTACCAGTTGGTCAGCACGTCGAGGAAGCCGCGCATCGTGTCGCAGGCCCCGGCGACGTCATACGCATCCATCTGGGCCTGCATGGACTCGACGAACTCGCGCAGCTTGGCGAGCAGGTAACGGTCGAGGACGTCCGTCGACTCCGTGGACCAGCGCGCCTCGTAGCCGCGCCCGCCGTCGAAGGCGTTGGCGTAGAGGCTGAAGAAGTACCAGGTGTTCCACAGCGGGATGAGGACCTGGCGCACGCCGTCGCGGATCCCCCGCTCGGTGACGATCAGGTTGCCGCCGCGCAGGATCGGGCTGGACATCAGGAACCAGCGCATCGCGTCGGCGCCGTCGCGGTCGAAGACCTCGGACACGTCGGGGTAGTTGCGCAGCGACTTGCTCATCTTGGCCCCGTCGGAGCCGAGCACGATGCCGTGGGACACGCACGAGGAGAAGGCAGGCCGGTCGAACAGCGCCGTCGCGAGGATGTGCAGCGTGTAGAACCAGCCGCGGGTCTGCCCGATGTACTCCACGATGAAGTCGCCCGGGAAGTGGTGCTCGAACCACTCGGCGTTGTCGAAGGGGTAGTGCACCTGGGCGAAGCTCATCGACCCCGAGTCGAACCACACGTCCAGGACGTCCTCGACGCGGCGCATCGTGCTCTGTCCGGTCGGGTCGTCGGGGTTGGGCCGGGTCAGCTCGTCGACGAACGGACGGTGTAGGTCACGCTCGCCGTCGTGGTTGCGCGGCAGCCGGCCGAAGTCCCGCTCGATCTCCTCCAAGGAGCCGTAGACGTCGATCCGTGGGTACTCCGGGTTGTCGGAGCGCCATACGGGGACCGGGCTGCCCCAGAACCGGTTTCGCGTGATCGACCAGTCGCGGGCGTTCTCCAGCCACTTGCCGAACTGGCCGTGCTTGATGTGCTCGGGGGTCCAGGAGATCTGCTCGTTGAGCTCGAGCATGCGGTCCTTGAACTTCGTCACCTCGACGAACCAGCTGGACACGCCCTTGTAGATCAGGGGCTCCCGGCAGCGCCAGCAGTGGGGGTAGGAGTGGTCGTAGGTCTCGCGGCGCACGAGGACGGTCCCGTCGGTCACCGACCCGGTCTCCCCCTCGCCGCGCGTGGCGGCCTTGAGGTGGTCGATGACGTGCGGGTTGGCGTCGAAGACGAGCATTCCCGCGTAGTCGACGACGGGGTGGGTGAACTGGCCGTCGGCACCGACCGGCATGACCGCCTCGATGCCCTCGCGGTCGGTCACGACCTTGTCGTCCTCGCCGAAGGCTCCGGCGGTGTGCACGAGCCCCGAGCCGTCGGTGGTGGTCACGAACTCCGCCTCGACGATGCGGAAGGCGTTGTCGTGCCCGAGGTAGTAGGAGAACGGCGGCTGGTAGTGGTGGCCGGCGAGCTCGGACCCCTTGAGCCGCTTGACGATCCGCGACTCGACGTCACCCTTGGGGTCGCCGGTCAGCTCGCGGGCGTAGGACCGCGCCCGCGCCTCGGCGAAGACATAGCGCTCGGTCCGCCCGGTCGGCACGTCGGACTCGACGACGACGTAGTCGATGTCGCCGCCGACCATGATCGCGAGGTTGGACGGGAGGGTCCACGGCGTGGTGGTCCAGATGACGGCGAGGGCGCCGTCGAGGTCGTCGTCGGGCCCGTCGCCCACGATCCGCAGGCCCACCGTGACGGCCGGGTCCTGGCGCATCTGGTAGACGTCGTCGTCCATGCGCAGCTCGTGGTTGGACAGCGGGGTCTGGTCGTTCCAGCAGTAGGGCAGCACCCGGAAGCCCTCGTAGATCAACCCCTTGTCGTACAAGGTCTTGAAGGCCCACAGGACGCTCTCCATGTAGTCCGGGTTGAGCGTCTTGTAGTCGTTGTCGAAGTCGACCCAGCGGGCCTGGCGGGTGACGTAGTCCTGCCACTCGTCGGTGAAGGTCAGCACCGACTCGCGGCACTTGGCGTTGAAGGCGTCGATGCCCAGCTCGAGGATCTCGTCCTTGGTCTTGATGCCGAGCTGGCGCATCGCCTCGAGCTCGGCGGGCAGGCCGTGGGTGTCCCAGCCGAAGCGGCGCTCGACGTGCCTGCCGCGCATGGTCTGGTAGCGGGGGACGATGTCCTTGACGTAGCCGGTCAGCAGGTGACCGTAGTGGGGCAGGCCGTTGGCGAAGGGCGGCCCGTCGTAGAAGACGAACTCGTTGGCCCCGTCCTCCCCCGCGGGTCGGTTGGCCACGGACGCCTGGAAGGTGCCGTCCTCGGCCCAGTAGCGCAGGATGCGCTCCTCGATCTCCGGGAAGCGCGGGCTCGCCACGACACCGCTCGGGGCGGCGGGCTGGTGCGGGTCGGTGGAGACCTGGGGATAGGTCATGGGCGGGGCTCCCTGGTGCTGTGGGTGTGCTCGTCTCGGTCGACTCACGAGGACGAGCACGCCGTATGCCGCGCCCGCGGTGCCACCTCGCTTGCCGGTCACCGGGCCCGTGGTCACCGTGGTGCCGGGGTCCTGCGCGACCGACCGCTCTGGTCGAAGGCTGTGACGGGCCCGCCCGTCCGGGTCTACTGGGCCCCCACGGGAGGCTGTTCTTCCGGAGACTCGCCGGTGATAGCGGCTCAGACGTCTGTGCGCCCAGTCTATCCCCTCGCGCCCCATCCCCTCGCGCCGGCGCCGTGGCCCCGGACATGACTCTGGCCGACGCCCTGGTGACGCCCTGGCCGATGCTCAGGGACGCCAGGTCGGGCGCAGCGGGTAGGCGGTGGAGCCGTCCTCGCCGACCTTGGACGCGAGGACCTGGTGCAGCTGCAGCCAGTTGGCCTCGAAGGCCATCCGTGACCCGGCCATGTAGAGCCCCCAGACCCGGGCGGTGGCGAGGCCCGCCTCCCGCACGCAGAGGTCCCAGCTGTCCTCGAGGTTGCGGCACCAGCGGGCGAGCGTGAGGGCGTAGTGCATCCGGAGGTTCTCCTCGTGGTGGACCTCGAAGCCTGCGTCGTGGCACTCGCCGATGATGCGTCCGGGGGGCGCGAGCTCGCCGTCGGGGAAGACGTAGCGGTCGGTGAACGGCTCGGGCCGGAAGCCGGCTCGCCCGTCGGCCCGGGTGATGCAGTGGTTGAGCAGCCGCCCGCCCTCGCGCAGCCGCGCGTGCAGGAAGCGGAAGTAGCTGCCGTAGTTGCGCACCCCGACGTGCTCGGTGAGCCCGATCGAGCTGACCGCGTCGAAGTCGCGCTCGGTGACGTCGCGGTAGTCGCCGTGCCGGATCTCCACGAGGTCGGACAGCCCCGCGCGCGCGGCGGCCTCCCGACCCCACTGGGCCTGCTCGCGCGACAGCGTCACCGCCAGCACGGACACGCCGCGCTCGCGGGCGGCGTGCATCGCCATACCGCCCCAGCCGCACCCGACGTCGAGCAGCCGCTGCCCGGGCTGGAGGTCGAGCTTGTCGGCGACGAGCGCGAACTTGCGCTCCTGGGCCTCCTCCAGCGTCGCGTCGGGAGACTCGAAGACCGCGCACGTGTAGGCCATGGAGGGGCCGAGGACCTTCTCGTAGAAGGCGTTGGAGACGTCGTAGTGCGTGGCGATGGAGTCGGCGGCGCGGCGGCGCGGGTCGACGGACCGGACGGCACGGCGCCAGCGCGGCAACGCCTCCATCGCGGGCGGGGGTGGCGGGACCAGCAGCCGGGGCCCGAATCCCCGCAGCAGCGCGGCCAGCTCGCTCGCGGACGGGCGACGCACCATGACCTCGCGCTTGATCCGGCGGAAGAGCTCGTAGGGGTCGCCCTCGGGGATCCCGCGCAGGGTCAGCCCGCCGGTCAGGTAGGCGCGGGCCAGCCCGAGGTCGCCGGGGGCGGTGGCGATGTAGCGCAGCCCCTCCTCGGAGGCGACGTGCACCTCGATGTCGCTGTCCCGCGGCCCGAGGTCGGTGCCGTCGTAGGCCGTGAGCCGGAACGGCAGCGGCCCGGCCAGCACCGCCTCGACCAGCTCGCCCACCCGGGGAGTCCCTGCAGCCATCAGCATCATCGACCAACCACCTTGTCGTACATCTCGGGGAGCCGACCGCTCGGGTCGTACCGGTCCTTGACCGCGCGATAGACCTGGCCGCCGTAGAGGCGGTCGAAGGTGGGGCGGTCGTAGCAGACGTCGGAGTAGAGGGACTTGTGGCCGTCGAGGGCGCTGACCTGGTCCTCGATCTGCCGGTTGACGTCGCCGTCGCGCCGGCCCGGCTCGATGGGCACGGTCCCCCAGAAGCCCACGTTGACGTAGGTGCGCCCCGGCTGGAGCGGGTAGAGCGGCCAGGACCGGGCGGCGCGGGCGCCCCCGGCGCCGTCGGTCTCGCGAAGACGCAACGGGCACAACCAGATCGGGCGCATCGGCACGTGCTCGAGGAACCAGTCGACGAACTCCTCGAGCCGCTCCAGCGGCACCTCGACGTCCTGTACCACCCGCTCCCGCTCGGGCAGGCCGCGGCGGCGGTCGATCGCCGCGGCGACGCCGAGACGCTGCTCCAGCCCCACGATCCGGTGGTAGACGTCGCTGCGCCGCCAGCGGCGCGGCCACAGCCGGCGCACGGTGGGGTGCTGCACCCCGAAGGCCTGGGAGCACCAGAACCAGTCGGTGTCCCAGCGCCACAGGTAGTCCACCCCGCCGAGCCGGTCGCGGTCGTAGCGCTGCAGCGACCGGTAGTAGATCTCCTGACGCGTGTAATCGCTCGCCGGGCTGACGGTGTCGCTGTCGAAGGTCGCAAGCGTCAGCACCGCCTCACCCGGACCGAAGACGACGCCGTCCATCGCGTCCACGGGTCGCCGCTCGAAGGTCCGCTCCTCGGTCACCTGGGCCACGAGTCGCACCAGCTCGCCGAGGTCGCGCAGGTGCAGGTGCCGCAGCGCGACCTGGCGGCCCAGCGGCTGCAGCTCGATCCGCAGCCGGGTGGCGTACCCGAGGCTGCCGTAGGAGTTGGGGAAGGCGGCGAAGAGGTCGGCGTGGCTGCCCTCGGGGCGAGCCGTCGCCACCTCCCCGGACCCGGTCAGGACGTCGAGCTCCAGGACCGACTCGTGCGGCAGACCGTTGCGGAAGGACGTGGACTCGATGCCGAGGCCGCTGACGGCCCCGCCCAGGGTGATGGTCCGTAGCTGCGGCACCACGAGCGGCATGAGGTCGTGCGCGGCGGTCGCCGCGACGAGGTGCTCGTAGGTGCACATCCCTTGCACCTCAGCGGTCCTCGCGTCGGGATCGACCTCCAGCACGCCGGTGAGGCCGGAGACGTCGAGGCCGTGCGCGGCTCGACCCCGGGGGCGGAAGAGGTTGGAGGTGCGCTTGGCCAGCCGGACCGGGCGGCCGGGCGGGATCGCCGTCCAGGACCGCTGCAGCCTCTCCATGGCTGCTCGGTGCTGGTCGAGGGTGGTCTCCGGCACGAGCGAGGACATGTCTCGACCGTACGCCTCGGCGGCCCGGCCCGACACCCCCCCGCCTCAGGCCAGCCCGAGCCCCCGCGCTCCCTCCCACAGCGACGCCCGCACGTCGGGGTGGGCGGCCTGCTCGATGATGTTGCGGGCCTGCACCTTCTCGGAGTGGCCGAAGACCTCGGCGACCCCCTGCTCGGTGATCACCGCCGAGTGCTGGAAGCTGGTCGTCGGCTCGGTCAGCATCGGCACGATGGTCGACACGTTGGCCTTGGGGTGCCAGGACCGCAGCGCGAGCATCGCCTGCCCGCCGCGCGAGTGCAGCGCGCCCACGATGAAGTCGGTCTGGCCGCCGAATCCCGAGTGGATCCGCGCCCGGATGCGGGAGGCGTTCGCCTGCGAGAGCAGGTCGACCTGCAGCGCCGTGTTGATGGAGGTCATCTGGGGCTGCTTGGCGATCTGGCCGGGGTCGTTGGTGATCTCGGTGCGCCGCATGATGACGCGGCTGTTGAGGTGGCACCAGTCGTAGAGCTCCTGCCCGCCGAACGCGAACGACGCGACGATCGGCCGCATCTCGTCCAGGGCGCCGGCCCGGTCGAGCACCAGGACGCCGTCGGAGAACATCTCGGTCCAGATGCCGAGGTTGTGGCGGCGGGCGAGCCCGGGGAGGGTGGCGTCCGGGACGGCACCGATGCCGAGCTGCAGGGTGGCGCCGTTGCCGACCCGCCCCGAGACGAGCTCGCCGATGTGCGCGGTGGCGTCGTCGGGCTTGGCGGGGCCGTGCTCGGAGGCGATGGACGCGTCGGCCTCGAGGACCGCGTCGAAGAGGTCGACCGGGAACTCGCCGTCCCCGTAGGTGTAGGGCATGTGCCTGTTGACCTGCGCGACCAGGAGCCCGCCGTTCTCCTTGACGGCCTCGATGGCGGCCACCATGACGTTGATCTCCACGCCGAGGGAGACCTTGCCGCCCACGGGCGCCGAGACGTGCACGGCGACGATGTCGGGGCGCTGGGTGGTGCGGTAGAGGGTGGGCACCAACGACAGCCGCGCCGGCGTGTAGTGCAGGGTGGGCAGCTTGCGCATGCCGACCCCGACGAAGCAGGACTCGTGCTCGACGCCCTCCCGCGTCGAGATCCCCGCGGGCGCGTTGAGCATGTTGAGCCGGTAGGTCGGCAGCGCCTCGTCGATGACCTGCAGCAGGGCCCAGGGCGGCACGTGGTTGCCGGTGGCGACGACGCGGGGGTTGGCGGGGGCCTGCTCGAGGAGGGCCTTCATCTGGGAGGCGCTGACGACGTTCATGGCACCAGCCTGCCGGAACCCTCCCGGCGCCTCGGCACCCACCCCCCTCCTTAGGATCATTCGTATGACGACAACAGCCCACCGCCTCGTGCCCCCGCTGCTCGACCCGGTGACCGCCACCGACAGCGCGACGCTGGCGGCGCACGCCCTGGACGCGGCGCTCGGCATCGACGCGCCCGCCGACTTCACGCTGGTGCGGGCGCGGGACGTGGACGACGTGGTGGAGACGCTGCGGTGGGCGGCGGCCGAACGCATCCCGGTGGTGCCCCAGGGTGCTCGCACGGGACTGGCCGGCGGGGCGGTGCCGCTCGAGGGCGGGGTCGCGCTCAACCTCGAGGCGATGCGCGACATCGAGGACGTCGACGAGGTCGAGGGGCTGGCGTGCGTGCAGGCGGGCGTCATCACCGCCGACCTCAAGGAGGCGGCCGCGGCGGTGGGCCTGCACTACGGCCCGGACCCCGCCTCGGTGGCGATCTCCACCGTCGGCGGCAACGTGGCGACCAACGCCGGTGGGCTCTGCTGCCTCAAGTACGGCGCCACGAGCGACGCCATACGGGCCCTGGAGGTGGTGCTCCCCGGGGGTGAGGTGATCCGCACCGGGCACCGGACCGCCAAGGGGGTCGCGGGGTTCGACCTGACCGGGCTCTTCGTGGGCTCGGAGGGCTGCCTGGGCGTCGTGACGCGGGCGTGGGCGCGGCTCGGTCCGCGCCCGGACGAACCCGCGACGGTGCTGGCGACCTTCCCGACGCTGCGGTCGGGGTGCGACGCGATCGTCGCGCTGCGCCGTGAGCGGCACCGGCCCAACCTCGTGGAGATCATGGACGGCCCCACCGTCGAGGCGATCCGGGCGTATGGCGACTACGGCTTCCCGGCCGGGGTGGAGGCGGCGCTGCTGGTGCAGTCCGACCGCCCGGAGCACGCCGCGCAGGACGCCACCCGCTACGCCGAGGTGTGCGCGAGCGCCGGGGCGACCTCGGTGACGGTCTCGGGGTCCCGGGAGGAGTCCACCGCCCTGATGGCGGGGCGCCGGGTCATCTCCCCCGCGCTGGATCGCCTGGGGCACAACCTGACCGAGGACATGTGCGTGCCGGTGCGACACCTGGCCGAGTTCATCGAGCGGGGCTACGCGATCGGCGAGCGTCACGGCACCCGGATCATCACGGCCGGCCACGGCGGCGACGGCAACCTGCACCCCACGGTCTACTTCGACCCCGAGGACCCCGAGCAGGTGCGGCGCGCGCACGAGGCGATCACCGATCTGGTCGACGCGGCGCTGCGCCTCGGGGGCACCATCACCGGCGAGCACGGCGTGGGGATCCTCAAGAGCGAGTGGCTGCCTCGCGAGCTCGGGGCCGCCGAGATCGAGCGGCAGCGCGGCCTCAAGGCCTTCTTCGACCCGCTCGGGATCATGAACCCCGGTCGCGTCCTCTGGCCCCCGACGCGCCCGTAGCGGCGGCGTCCCGTCGGAGCCACCTCGTCACGCGCCGTGGGTCGTGGCGAGGTGGGACCCCGTCCGCCGGGACGGGCACTCGTGGTGGAATGGCGCCATGAACCTCCCCGACGTCGATGCCTCGGCCGCCTGGCTCAGCCACGAGACGCTGGAGCAGGCCCGCGAGCGCTTGCCCATCCTCTACGTCGACATCGTGCCCGTCCGGGCGGACGACCGCGGCGAGGTGACCCACGTCGGGACGCTGCTGCGGGTCACCGGGCAGGGCAAGGTGGCCCGCGAGCTGGTGAGCGGCCGGGTGCTCTACCACGAGCGGTTGCGGGACGCCCTGATCCGCCACCTGGAGAAGGACCTCGGCCCCCTCGCGATGCCGCGGATCCCGTTGAGCCCGCAGCCCTTTGCCGTGTCCGAGTACTTCCCGACGCCGGGCGTGACGCCCTTCCACGATCCCCGGCAGCACGCGGTGGCCCTTGGTTACGTCGTGCCGGTGGTCGGCGACTGCGCGCCCTCGCAGGACGCGCTGGACCTGGCCTGGCTCACCCCGGCCGAGGTCTGCAGCGCTGGCGTCGCCGAGGAGATGGGCCGGGGCCACGGCACCCTGCTCAAGCAGGCGCTGGCCCACCTCGGCTTCCCCGTCTGACCTACCGGCGGTAGGCGGATCGACCGGCCTTCGTTCACCAGGCTGATCGAGCCGCCGCCGGTAGGTCTGCGCTCAGGAGTAGTCCGCGCTCAGGAGTCCGCGCTCAGGAGTAGTCCGCCCAGACGCGCTGCTGCTCCCCGTCCACGGTGACCAGGCCACCGTGCGGCAGGATCCACTGAGGCCTGGTGTGCCCGAAGGGGATCCCTACGCACACCACCGCGTCCGGGTTGTAGCGTCCGATCACCTCCACGGCAGCGTCCCGCTGCTCGGCGCGCAGCCGCGCCCGCTCCTCCGGCCCGGGCCGCCGCTCGAAGCTCGACACCGGCGGCCGGGCCACCAGCACCGCGTCGACCGCCGCGAGCAGGCCCCGCTCCCCCATCGAGCGCAGGATCCACGCCACCTCCCGGGCGGGCGGCAGCTCCTCGGACGTCTCCACCAGCAGCACCCCACCCGCCAGCACCCCCGGGTCCGCAGCGAACCGCCCGGCCGCGAGGATCCACTGCAGCACCTCCAGGCAGCCACCCCACGTGGGGCCGGTGACCACGCGGCGCGGCCCGTGCCAGGTCCACGGCCCGGTCGCCTCCCGCTCGCCAAAGCTGCTGAGCGCCAGGGGGTCTGCCCAGTCCTTGCCGAGGTCCTCCGACTCCCCCGGGTCCGTGATCTCCAGCCGCTCACCGGTCAGCAGCGCGGCCCGCAGCGACGCCGCGTGCACCTCGTCGACGCCCGGGCCCGGGCCGAGGTGCACCTGCGACGACCCGCCATAGAAGCTCGCCACGCCCGCGCCCCACAACCACGCGTGCAGGTTGGTGTTGTCGCTCGTCCCCAGGAACGGCTTCGGGTCGCGCCGCACCACCTCGGGATCCAGGTGCGGGATCACCGTGATCTGGTCCTCGCCGCCCACGACGCTCAGCACCGCCCGCACCGCCGGGTCCGCGAACGCCGCCATCAGGTCCCGCGCCCGGTCCTGCGGCGACGCACCCACCTCGCGCGTCGTGGGGTACTCCACCGGCACCAGACCCGTCACCTCCGCCAGCCGCCGCATGGCCTGCTCGTGCACCTGCGGGAAGGCACCGGCCGCCGCGAACGACGGTGAGACCACGGCGATCTGGTCCCCCGGTGCGGCCTTGGGAGGGTGGGCGAGAGGGGGCGGCATACGGAGAGTGAAGCACGGGTGCGGTATCACTGACGCATGCTTTCCCGCCTGCGCCTCGACCCCTTCCTGCTCGCGATCATCTGCGCGGCCCTGGTCGCGAGCGTCCTGCCCGCGCGGGGCAGCGCCGTGCCCGTCGTGGATGCGGTCGTCGCGGCGGCGATCTTCCTCCTTTTCTTCCTGTATGGCGCCCGCCTGGCTCCCCACGAGGCCGTCGCCGGCCTGAAGCACTGGCGGCTGCACGGGGTGATCCTGGCCTTCACGTTCGTCGTGTTCCCGCTGGTCGGGATGCTCGCGCTGCCGGGTCTGCGCGCCGCCCTGGGGGGCGACCTGGCCTCGGGGCTGCTCTACGTGTGCCTGGTGCCGTCGACGGTGCAGAGCTCGATCGCGTTCACCTCCATCGCGCGGGGCAACGTGGCCGGCGCGATCGTGTCCGCGTCCGTGTCCAACCTGGTGGGCGTGGTCCTCACGCCGCTGCTGGTGGTGGCGCTGATGACCACGACGGGGACGGTCGAGGTGACGGGGTCCGCGTTCGTCGACATCCTGGTGCAGCTGCTGCTGCCCTTCGTGCTCGGCCAGGTGGCGGGGCACTGGATCCGGGGGTGGGTGAAGGCGCACGCCGCGCCGCTCAAGCTCGTCGACCGTGGATCGATCGTGCTGGTCGTCTACTCGGCCTTCTCGGCCGGGATGCGCGAGGGGATCTGGTCGCGGGTGACGCTGCCGCAGCTGGGTGGGGTGCTCGTGGTGTGCCTGCTGCTGCTCGCCGCGCTGCTGTGGCTGACGCGAGCCGTGGCTCAGCGGCTCGGTTTCGGGCGCGGCGACGTGATCGCCATCCAGTTCTGCGGGACCAAGAAGTCGCTGGCGTCCGGCCTGCCGATGGCGATGGTGCTCTTCGCCGGGCAACCGGTGGGGTTGATGGTGCTCCCGCTGATGGTCTTCCACCAGGCGCAGCTGATGGCGTGCTCGGCGCTGGCGGCCCGCTACGGGCGAGAGGCCGACGCGGTGGGCGACGCGGCCGATGGGGTCGGCAGGGTCGCCTGAGGAGGACCGGGTCGCCGCGGCGCCCCGGACCAAGGCCGGCTGATAGAAATACCGGCGGCCGTTCGATCGGCCTGGTGAACGAAGGCCGGTCGATCCGTCTACCCCCGGTAGGGCGTCAGGGGTGGTGGATGCGGCGGCGGGCCTCCAGGACGGCGGCCTCCTCCGGCGTCGGCGCCGTCCCGCCGAGGCGCACCGGCATCAGGTGCCGCTCGGCCTCGGGCACCGGCGGGTAGGCGTCCTGCAGCGCGTGCAGCATCCGCGTGATCGTCTCGCGCACGCGGGCGGTCACCTCGGCGATGTCGTCGTCGGGCCCCACCGGGATCGGCTCGCCCACGGTGATCCCGATCGGCACCCTGGTCCGGCCCAGCCGCTTGGGGTGCCCCTTGGTCCACACCCGCTGCGAGCCCCAGATCGCCACCGGCAGGATCGGCGCGCCCGTCGCCTGCGCCATCCGCACCCCGCCCGTCTTGAACGCCTTGGGCTCGAAGGACATCGAGATGGTCGCCTCCGGGAAGACCCCCACGATCTCCCCCGCGCGCAGCGCCTCCAGGGCGTGCCCGTATGACGCCGCCCCCGCCGCCCGATCCACCGAGATGTGCCGCATGCCGCGCAGGAGCGGCCCGCTCACCGGGTGCCGGAAGACGCTCTCCTTGGCCATGAACCGCACGAGGCGACGCGACGGGAGAGCCGCCAGACCGGCATACGTGAAGTCGAAGTAGCCGGTGTGGTTGATCATCATCACCGCCGGCCCGGACTCGGGCACGTTGTGCTCCCCGGTGATCCTGAAGCGCAGTCCCTGCAGCGCGAAGATCCCCTTGAACGCCTCGACCACGGGGGTGTAGACGGGGTCGTGCCGCAGCATCTGCCAGAAGCTCGCCATGGGGCAGACCCTACCGGCGGGTCACCCTGGTCGGGAGGTGACCCGGGCGACGGCATACGGATTGGCGACGCGGTCTCGCGGTCTGGGAGAATCCGCGCATGACCACTGACACGCCACGCACCCACGTCCCGGACAAGCCGTCGCTCGACGGCCTGGAGGACAAGTGGCTGCAGGTATGGCGTGACCAGGGCACCTACCGCTTCGACCGGGCACGGGCGATGGACCTGCCCCGCGAGCAGGTCTGGGCGATCGACACGCCCCCGCCCACCGCGTCGGGGTCGCTGCACATCGGGCACGTCTTCGGCTACACGCAGGCCGACTGCATCGCGCGCTACAAGCGGATGACGGGGCACGAGGTGTTCTACCCGATCGGGTGGGACGACAACGGCCTGCCGACCGAGCGGCGCGTCCAGAACTACTACGGCGTGCGCGGCGACGCGACCCTGCCCTACGTGGAGGGTTTCCGGCCGCCGCAGGAGGGCGCCGACGGGAAGTCCGTCAAGGCGGCCGACCAGGTGCCGATCAGCCGGCAGAACTTCATCGAGCTGTGCGACATCCTCACCGTCAAGGACGAGGTGACCTTCGAGGACACCTTCCGCTACCTGGGGCTGTCCCTCGACTGGGACGTGCAGTACCGCACCATCGACGACCACTCCCGCGCCACCGCGCAGCAGGCCTTCCTGCGCAACCTGGCCCGCGGCGAGGCCTACCAGGCGGAGGCGCCGGGGCTCTGGGACGTGACCTTCCAGTCCGCGGTCGCGCAGGCCGAGCTGGAGGCGCGCGACTACCCGGGCGCCTACCACCGGGTCGCCTTCCACGCCGGCGAGGAGGGCTCTGGCGAGCCGGTCTACATCGAGACCACCCGTCCCGAGCTGCTCCCCGCGTGCGTCGCGCTGATCGCGCACCCGGACGACGAGCGCTACCAGGGCCTTCTCGGTATGTCGGTCCGGTCGCCGCTCTTCGGGGTCGAGGTGCCCGTGCTCGCCCACCCGGCCGCCGAGATGGACAAGGGTGCCGGTATCGCCATGTGCTGCACCTTCGGCGACCTGACGGACGTGCAGTGGTGGCGCGAGCTGCAGCTGCCGACGCGTTCGATCATCACCCGCAACGGTCGCATCCAGGCCGAGACGCCCGAGTGGATCACGACGGAGGGCGGGCGCAGCATCTTCGCCGAGATGGCGACCAAGACGACGCACTCGGCGCGCGAGGCCGTCGTCGCGGCGCTGCGCGAGTCGGGTGACCTGGACGGCGAGCCGAAGAAGACCCAGCGCAAGGCCAACTTCTTCGAGAAGGGCGACAAGCCGCTGGAGATCGTCACGTCGCGCCAGTGGTACATCCGCAACGGCGGGCGCGACGAGGAGCTGCGCGAGGCGATGCGGGCCCGAGGTCGCGAGCTCGACTTCCACCCGTCCTACATGCGCTCCCGCTACGACAACTGGGTCGGCGGGCTCAACGGCGACTGGCTGATCTCCCGGCAGCGGTTCTTCGGCGTGCCGATCCCCGTGTGGTACCACGTGGACGAGCAGGGCGAGGTCCTCTGGGACGAGCGGATCGTGCCGTCCGAGGACCAGCTGCCGGTGGACCCGGCGTCGCAGGCCGCTCCCGGGTATGACGAGTCCCAGCGCGGGCAGGCCGGGGGCTTCGTCGGCGACGCGGACGTCATGGACACCTGGGCCACGTCCTCCCTGACGCCGCAGATCGCGGCGGGCTGGCGCGCGGGCGGGCAGGGCTCGGACCCCGAGCTCTTCGCCAAGATCTTCCCCTTCGACCAGCGTCCGCAGGGCCACGACATCATCCGCACCTGGCTCTTCGCCACGGTGGTGCGGGCCCACCTGGAGCACGGGTCGCTGCCCTGGACCGACGCCACGATCAACGGCTGGATCCTGGACCCCGACCGCAAGAAGATGTCCAAGTCCAAGGGCAACGCGACCACGCCCAAGGAGATGCTGCAGCAGCACGGCACCGACGCGATCCGCTACTGGGCCGCGGCCGCTCGCCTCGGCACCGACACCGCCCTCGACGAGGCGCAGATGAAGGTCGGGCGTCGCCTCGCGATCAAGCTGCTCAACGCCTCGAAGTTCGCGCTGGGCTTCGGCGAGGTGTCTGGCGACCTCGCGGAGCAGGTGACCGAGCCGCTGGACCGGGCGATGCTCGCGTCCCTCGCCGAGGTCGTCGACGCCGCGGGCAAGGGCTACGAGGCCATGGACTACACCCGCGCCCTCGAGGTCACCGAGACCTTCTTCTGGACCTTCTGCGACGACTACATCGAGCTGGTCAAGGACCGGGCGCACGGCGGGCGCGGCGACGCTGCCGCGGCGTCGGCCCGGGCGGCGCTGCGGATCGCGCTCGACGTGCTGCTGCGGCTCTTCGCCCCGGTGCTGGTCTACGCCACCGAGGAGGTGTGGAGCTGGTTCCGGGAGGGGACGGTACACCGTCAGCCCTGGCCGACCCGCGACGAGCTGGGATTGGTTGCAGCCGAGGGCGACCCGTCCCTGCTCGACACCGTCTCGGCGGCGCTGATCGGGGTGCGCAAGGCCAAGTCCGAGGCCAAGGTCGGCATGCGCAGCGAGATCACCGCGATGACCCTGACGGCGCCTGCCGCCCAGGTCGAGCAGCTGCAGCAGGCCGAGGCCGACCTGCGCGCGACCGGCAACATCAGCGGGCTGACCTATGCCGAGGGCGAGGCTCTGGGCGTCTCCGAGGTCGAGCTGATCCCCGCGGAGAAGCGCGTCAAGGCCTGACCCGGGACCGAGACGTCAGGCCGCCTGGCATTGCGGACAGGTGAGGGCGCGTCGACCACCGACGGGCAGCCGGACCAGCGCCGCGCCGCAGCGCGGGCACACCGGCGCCTCGCTCGCGCGCTGGCTCGCGAGCCACCCTCGGGTGCGCGGGATGTGGCCTGCCCGGACGCTCTTGCGCAGGATCTCGCGCAACCGGTCGCCCAGCTCGGCCACCTCGTCGTCGGTCAGCGTACTGCCGCGCCGCCGGGGGTCCAGGCGGGCGGCCCAGAGCAGCTCGTCGCTGAGCGTGTTGCCGAGCCCGGCGAGCACGGCCTGGTCCACGAGCAGCGTCTTGAGCGGGCGGCGCCCCGAGCGCAGCAGGTCACCCAGCACCGCGTCCCGGATCCCCAGGGCGTCGGGACCGAGCGGCCCGGTGACCTGCTCGGCGTCCTGCCCCGGCACGACCCAGGCACCCCCGAGGCGCCGTCGGTCGTGCAGGGCCACCGTGCCTCCGGGCGCGTGGATCCGCAGCCGCTCGAACCGGACCGGGGCGGCGTCCGCCACCAGCACGAGGCCGCCCGTCATCCCCAGGTGCAGCAGCACCACCTCCGGCCCGGGGAGCCGGATCGTGAGCCACTTGCCGTGCCGGAGCACGTCGGTCACGGTGCGGCCGACAAGTGTGGCGGCGAAATCACCGCCGTGCACCACGCGGGGGTCGGCGACCGTCACCCCGGTCACCGGGCCACCGGTCAGCGTGCGCGCGAGCAGCCGGCGGTACCCCTCGAGGTCGGCAGCTCGGGCATGCGCGCATCCTCCCACCCGCCGACGCCACGCGGGTCACTGCGCAGCGCCCAGCTCCGCCAGCACGTCGGGGTCGTCGGTGCGCCTGAGCGACCGCGCGCCGGCGGCGTCCCGCTCGACCAGCGTGGCCCGGCGCGAGCCGTCCCTGGCGTGGGTGATCGTCCACGTCACCAACCGATCTCGTATGCCGCCGCCCCGGCCCCCGGCCGAGCCACCGCTCCCGGCGGCCACCGGCACGCCGGGCACGGCGTCGAGCCGTCGCTGCACCAGCGCGGACTCCCCCGGGCGCCAGGCGCGGGGCACGGTGGACCACACCCCGACCGAGTACTTCGACAGGACACCGCCGTTGCCGGTCGTCAGCGCGAAGTCGCCGGGGGTGCATCGCAGCCGGCGCACGGCGCTGGCGATCGCGTGCATGGCGTAGTCGTTGCCGGGACCGCCGAAGTAGGGGAGCCCGCCGGTCAGCGTGAGGCCCCGCGGGTCGTCCGGCGCCAGGCCGAGACCGTCGCAGACCGCAGACACCGCGATCGGGAAGCAGGAGTAGAGGTCGAGGTGGCGCACCTCGTCCAGCCCGGCGCCCGCCACCTCCAGGGCGGACCGGGCGGCGGCGACGCCGGCGGGGTAGGCACCGAGGTCGGGGTGCGAGCAGCGCCTTCTCCACGGTGTCGCAATGCCCGTGCAGGAAGACCCAACGATCTTGCGGCACACCGAGACTCATGGCTCGCTCGAGGGAGCACACGACGACCGCGGCGCCCTGGTTGACGAAGTCACGCGCCACGAGCAGCTTCGGATAGGGCTCCGCCACCAGGCGATTGCGCTCCGTGACCGCGAGCAGGTCTGCGGCGGAAAGGATCTCGCGCAGCGCGGCGTGCGGGTTGGCGGCGGCCACCGGCGTGAACGGCGCGAACAGCTCACTCATCGACCGCCGGTAGTCGGCGTCGTCGACGCCCTCGTCGCGCGCGAGACGCTGCTGGCGCGCCCGCTCGAGCAGCGCGTAGGTGGTGGGGGCGTCCAGGTGCCCGGAGGCGTCGACCTCGACCAGCCCCTCCAGCCCGTAGCCACGGAACTCCCGCTGCCCACCGACGGATTCGGACCAGTCGGGCCGCTGCGCGGCCGGCCGGGTCAGCAGGTGCCGGACCGTCGAGAGAGCCTCGGCCCCGCAGGCCACCACGGCGTCCGCGTCACCACGGGCCACGGTGGCGCACAGCTCGGTCACGAGCTGCTGCGGCCCCTGCCCGCCCGCGAGGGCGGTGACCGCCCGGCGGGGCGACAGGCCCGTCCGCGCGGCGACCGAGCGCGGGACGTTGTCCGAGCGTCCCAGCGGGGCAACGGCATCCGGGGTGGACACCTCGAACTGCGGGACGTCGGCCACGACCTGCACCGCGCGGCGCAGCGCCGCGAGCCCGGCGCGGGGCGCGCAGTCCGCCAGCGCCGCCTCCACGGCGCGGGCGGCCAGGCCCACCGGGGACAGCGCGGCGTAGCCCGGCTCCGCGAGCCGCTCGGACCACTCCCCCACGCCGATCACCACCGGCGTGCGCGGGTCCAGCCCGAGACCGGCGCCCGTCACCCGATCACCTCACGCGGGCCGACGACGAGCCACGGCGTGCGCCAGCCACCCAGGTCCACCCGCCCGGCCACCAGCCCGGCCAGGTCCAGCTGCTCGACGACCCCCGCGGACGGCTCGTAGACGTCGAGCCCGTCGCCGTCGGCCGCCGGGAGGAGCAGCGTCACGTGGCGAGGCAGGAGCCGGCTCCCGACATACAGCAGGACCGGGCTCGCGGAGGTGACCTGCGAGGACAAGCGCTCCACGAGCGCGGCACGGGCCGCGCGCGAGGACCAGCGCACCACCCGCCAGCCCACCGACCGGCGCGGCAGCCGCAGCCCCCGCGCCAGCTCCAGGGCGGCTCCCCACGGCGGCGTGCCGAGGGCGCGCGGCCAGGGCAGCTGCAGCCGCAGCGCGGAGGGGTGCAACCGGTTGGTGCGGGCGCGGACCGCGAGCTCCTCGACGCCGAACCCGCGCTCGTGCACCTGCCCGGCGTAGCGCGGGTCCGCGAGCATCCGGGCGACGACCAGGCACGAGGAGCCGCAGGTGGTGGTCGTGGACTGCTGCGGCGCCGGGCCACCACGGCGCAGGACGAAGCGGACCGTCATGGGACCACCTCACCACGGGGCGGCGTCCCCCACCACACCAGAGCCATGACAGGATGCGGCCAGGTCGACGACGTCCGGGGAGGTGGACCATGACCGTGCGCCGCCGCAGCCTCGTGGCCGGGGCCGCCCTCGCGCTGCTGGCCGTGCTGCTGGTGTGGGGTGCCGTGGCGGGTCCCGGATTCGTCGGCAGCCGGCCGACGCGCGCGGGAGACCGAGACATCGTGCCGCCGATGCCCGACCCCCTGGAGTCGATGCGCGGGGCGGCTCACCGCTCCGCTCCCCCGCAGCCGCAGCCCGACCTGTTCTGGCTCACCACCGTGCTCACCTGGGTCGGGACGCTCGCGGCCGTGCTCGTGGCGCTGCTGGTGGGCTGGGCCGTCCTGCGGTGGTGGCGGCAGCGGGAGCCCGCCCCCGGGCCGGCGCCCGAGCTCGGCGTCGAGGTGGGCGCCGCCCCAGTCCTGGACGAGCAGCAGGCCGTCGACCACCGCGCCCTGCTCGGTCAGGGCAGCCCGCGCAACGGCATCGTCGCCTGCTGGGTCGAGCTGGAGCGACTCGTCGCCGCGTCCGGCGTGGCCCGCCGGCCCGCCGAGACACCGGCGGAGCTCGCCCGCCGGGTCCTCACCCAGCTCGCCGTCCCCGCCCCCGCCGTCGACGCCCTCGCCGAGGCCTACCGGGAGGCGAGGTTCTCCCGCCACCCGCTCACCGAGGTTGACCGGGACCGGGCAGCGGCCGCGCTCGACCAGGTCCACGCCGCGCTGCTCTCCCCCCGCCGCGCCGCCGGCTCCTCGCGATCGGCGGAGACCGTATGACGACCAGGACGCTGCTGCGGCCCGTGCTGACCACGGTGCTCGTCGGGGCCCTGGTGCTCGTGGGCGCCGACCTGATCGGGAGGCCGCTGCACCCGGTCCTCGCCCCCGTCGCCATCGCCCTCGTGGCCGTCACCACCTGGCTCGCGCGCCACCGGGTCGTCGTCTCGCCCACGCCGTGGGCCCGCACGACGGGCACCAGCGGACCACTGACCCACGACCGTCGGCTGTCGTCGCTGTCCTGGGCGGTCCACGGCCTCGCGGACGGCCGCACCTGGGAGCGCACGCTGGCGCCGCTGCTGCTCGACCAGGTCCGCCACCGGCTGCGCACCCGTCACGACGTCGACCTCGACACCGAGCCCGAGCTCGCGACCGCCCGGCTGCCCGCCGAGCTGCGGGCCTTCGTCGACGACCCCACCACAGCGCCCCGCAGCCTCTCTGCCCTGCGCACCATCGTCTCGAGGATCGAGGAGATATGAGCGACACCACCTGGAGCCCCACCCAGGTCACCGCCGTCACGGGGCGACTGCTGGACGCCGTCGAGACGGCCGTCGTCGGCAAGCGGGATGCCCTCGAGCTGGTGCTCGCGGGCATCCTCGCCGGCGGTCACGTCCTGCTCGAGGACTACCCCGGGCTCGGCAAGACCCTCGCAGCCCGCTCCTTCGCGCAGGCGCTGGGGCTGCAGTTCACGCGGGCGCAGTTCACCCCGGACCTGCTCCCCTCCGACCTGACCGGGTCCTTCCTCTACAACCAGAGCACGCACGAGTTCGAGTTCCGCGAGGGCCCGCTCTTCACCGGGCTGCTCCTCGCCGACGAGATCAACCGCACCCCGCCGAAGACCCAGGCGGCGCTGCTCGAGGCGATGCAGGAGCGCCAGATCACCGTCGAGGGACGCACCTTCGTGCTGCCGGCGCCGTTCCACGTCCTCGCGACCGCCAACCCGGTCGAGCACGAGGGGACCTACCCGCTCCCGGAGGCCCAGCTGGACCGGTTCCTGCTGCGCGTGTCCTTCGGCTACCCCACGGGCGAGCAGGAGGCCGAGGTCGTCACCCGCCGGCTGCAGCGCCGGCGGGAGGAGCAGGCGGTCGAGCACGTGCTCGGCGACGGCGAGCTGCTCGCCGCCCAGCGGGCCGTGGAGACCGTCGACGTCGACCCCAGCATCGTCGACTACTGCGTCGCGCTGACCGCCGCCACCCGCAGCCACGGGTCCGTGCAGATCGGCAGCTCGCCCCGCGGCTCGCTGGCCCTGGTCACGGTGGCCCGCGCCCACGCCGTCGTGCGGGGCCGCGACTACGTCACCCCCGAGGACGTCAAGGCCGTGGCGGTCGCCGCGCTCGGGCACCGCCTCACGATCCGCCCCGAGCTGTGGATGACCAACGTCTCGGGTGACTCGGTGGTGGCGTCGCTGCTCACGACGGTGCCCGCGCCGGCGGCCCTCGAGCCGTCGGCAGGGGGCGACCGGGGGGCGTGGTGAGCAGCGGTCCACGGCATACGGGCTGGGCCCTCACCCCCACCCAGGTGACGGTCACGACCGTCGGTGTCCTGCTGGCCGGGCTCGCCGTGGTCGCGCACCGGCCGGACCTGCTGGTCGTGGCGCTCCCGCTGCTCGTCGTGGCGACGTGGGCGCGGCTGCGGCGGCCGGCCGCCGACACACGGGTGGTCACCGCGCTCACCACGCCCACGGTGGGCGAGGGCAACGAGACCGCCGTGGTGGTGACGCTGGACCACGACCCGGCCGCCGACGTGTGCGGCCTGGACGTGGACCCCGGCCGACGGGTGGAGGCCGGGGTCCGCCACGGCGCCCTGGTGCGGGCGCTCACCGGCCGCCGCACGACGCTCTCCGTGCCGGTCCGCCCCCTGATCTGGGGACGGCACCAGCTCGGTGGCGGGGAGCTGCGGCTGACGTCCACCTGGGGTGGTTACGTCAGCCGCCTCCTCCCGCTGGGCGAGCACGAGCTCGTGGGGCTGCCGTCGCCGCGTCGCCTGCCGGTGCGGTCGGACGCGCTGCGCCCCGCGCACCTCATCGGCCGACACGTGTCCCGCCGCCCCGGGGAGGGCGCCGAGTTCGCCGAGATCCGGGCCTTCCGGCCCGGCGACCGCATCCGGCGGGTCCACTGGCCCACCTCGGCCCGCACCGGCGCCCTCCACGTCCGGACCACGTATGCCGAGCAGGACAGCCAGGTGGTGCTGCTGCTCGACGTGCTGAGCGACATCCCGCACCGCGACCCGCGTCGGCCGAGCAGCGTGGAGGCCGCCGTGCAGGCGGCGGCGCACGTGGCGGGGCACTTCACCACGGCCGGCGACCGGGTGGGGCTCCGGGTGCTCGGTGACGACTCCCAGCCGGTCCCGGGCGGCTCCGGGCGCCGCCACCTGCAACGCCTGCTCGGGGCGCTGGCCCGGGTCGCGCCGGCGACCGACCGCCAGCCCGACCTGCAGCGGCTGCGCCTGGGGCTGCAACCCGGGTCGCTGCTGCTCGTCCTGACCCCGCTCACGTCCACCGTCGTCGTGGACGCGGTGGCCGCGCTGGCGAGGCAGCGCCTCGACGTCGCCGTCATCGACGTCGCCCCCACCGAGATGCGGTGCCAGGACGACTCCGAGGCGACCGCCTGGCGGCTGCTCACCCTGGAGCGGGACCGCACCCGCGACCTGCTGGAGCGGGCCGGCGTCCCCGTCGTCGGGTGGCAGGACGCGGCCAGCGTGGAGGACCTGCTGCGACGGCTGCAGCGTCGACGGCAGCAGGCGGCCCAGCGATGAATGAGGCGCGTCGCAGCCTGGCGCGGTTGCTCCAGCTCTCCCCCTCCCAGCTGGCGGTCCGGGCCCTCGGCCTCGCGTGCTGCCTGCTGGTCCCCGTGCTCGCCCCCTCCACGCACGAGCTGGCCGGCGCCGCGACGACGCTGCTGGTCGTCGCGGCCGGCTGGAGCGCGCTGCGGCCCGAGCCCGGTGGGGTGGCGTCACTGGTGTCGCTCGGGGTCTACCTGACGCTGGCCCCGATGGGCGCCGGTACGCCGCTGGCGGTCCTCGTCGCCGCGCTGGTGCTGGCGCAGCTGTCCTGCCTCGTGCTCGCCGCGAGCGCACCACCCGAGGCCGACCTCGACCCCGCGATGGTGCGCCGTCAGCTGCGCCGCTGGGCGACGGTGGTCGCGGTGGCGGCCGTCACCTGGCTGCTCGCGCGGGCCGCCGTGGCGCTGGCCGAGCCGGGCGGCACCGACCTGACGCCGCTGGTCGCGGGCGTGGCAGGGCTGGTGGGGGCGATCCTGCTGGCCCTGGCGCTGCTCGGGCCCGACGGGCCCCGCGAGGGCTGACCGCCCACTCGACCGCCGTCACCCCAGCTGGTCAGGCGGACGCCTTGCGACGCTTGTCCGACGCCCGGATGACCTCCGGCTCGGCGCCCGTCTCAACGGTCTCCCGCGTCACCGACACCTCCATGATGGTGTCGTCGGAGGGCACGTCGAACATCACCGGCAGGAGGATCTCCTCCATGATCGCGCGCAGCCCGCGCGCCCCGATGCCGCGCTCGATGGCGCGATCGGCGATCGCGTCGATCGCGTCGTCGGTGAAGGTCAGCGAGACGCCGTCCAGGTCGAACATCTTGGTGTACTGCTTGACCAGGGCGTTGCGGGGCTCGGTGAGGATGCGCACCAGCGCAGCGCGGTCCAGCTCGTCCACGGTCGCGACGACGGGCAGTCGTCCGATGAACTCCGGGATGAGCCCGAACTTCATGAGGTCGTCCGGCTGCAGCTCGGCGAACCGGGGCGCCCCGGCCTCGCGGGTCGCCTGCAGCTCGGCCCCGAAGCCGAGGCCCCGCTTGCCGGCGCGGGCGGAGATGATCTGCTCCAGCCCGGCGAAGGCGCCACCGACGATGAACAGCACGTTGGTGGTGTCGATCTGGATGAACTCCTGGTGGGGGTGCTTGCGGCCCCCCTGCGGCGGCACCGAGGCCGTCGTGCCCTCGAGGATCTTCAGCAGCGCCTGCTGGACCCCCTCGCCGGACACGTCGCGGGTGATCGAGGGGTTCTCGCTCTTGCGGGCGATCTTGTCGATCTCGTCGATGTAGATGATGCCGGTCTCGGCCTTCTTGACATCGTAGTCGGCGGCCTGGATCAGCTTGAGCAGGATGTTCTCGACGTCCTCGCCGACGTATCCCGCCTCCGTCAGGGCGGTGGCGTCGGCGATCGCGAAGGGCACGTTGAGCATCCGGGCCAGGGTCTGCGCGAGATAGGTTTTGCCGCAGCCGGTGGGGCCGATCATCAAGATGTTGGACTTGGCGATGTCGACGTGCTCGTCGCTGCGCTTGGTGGACGCCGGCCCCGTCGAGGCCACGGCCGCGTTGATGCGCTTGTAGTGGTTGTAGACCGCCACGGCGAGGGCCTTCTTGGCGTCGTCCTGGCCGATCACGTAGGACTCGAGGAAGGCGAAGATGTCCCGCGGCTTGGGCAGCTCGTCCAGGCCCGACTCGGGGGCCTCGGACAGCTCCTCCTCGATGATCTCGTTGCACAGGTCGATGCACTCGTCGCAGATGTAGACCCCGGGCCCGGCGATGAGCTTCTTGACCTGCTTCTGCGACTTGCCGCAGAAGGAGCACTTCAGCAGGTCCCCACCGTCTCCGATGCGCGCCATGTGCCACCCTCCTGTTCCTGCGGCGGGCGCGGTGGCCCTGCCGTCCAGGCTTCGTCTGCGTGTGTGTCCCTACCCAGGACGGTACCCGGGCCGACCGGGGCGGACACCTCTTTGCCGATCGCTCCCTGCGGCGTGCCGCGGGAGTTCAGCCGACAGCGGAACGCCGCGGCCATGACGTCGGGGCCCGTCCCCGCAGGGACGGGCCCCGACGCGGGGTCACTCGGCCGACGCCTTGCGGCTGGTCAGGACCTGGTCGATGAGGCCGTACTCCCGCGCGGCCTCCGAGGACAGGATCTTGTCCCGCTCGATGTCCTCGCGGATCTGCTCCGGGGTGCGCCCGGAGTGGTGCGCCAGCGTCTCCTCCAGCCAGGTGCGCATCCGGAAGATCTCGTTGGCCTGGATCTCGATGTCCGACGCCTGACCGCCGCCGCCCTCGACGGCCGGCTGGTGGATCAGGACGCGCGAGTTGGGCAGCGCGAGGCGCTTGCCCGGGGCTCCGGCCGCGAGCAGCACCGCGGCCGCCGAGGCAGCCTGCCCGATGCAGAAGGTCTGCACGTCGGGCCGGATGTACTGCATCGTGTCGTAGATCGCCGTCATGGCGGTGAACGAGCCGCCCGGGCTGTTGATGTACATCAGGATGTCGCGGTCGGGGTCCTGGGACTCCAGGACGATCAGCTGGGCGATGATGTCGTCCGCCGACGCGTCGTCCACCTGCACGCCGAGGAAGATGATGCGGTCCTCGAAGAGCTTGGTGTAGGGGTCGGTGCGCTTCATCCCGTAGGACGTGCGCTCCTCGAACTGCGGCAGGATGTAACGGCTGCTGGGCACGGCGAGGCCGGACGGAGCAGCGGCATACGGGGTCTGGGACTGGGGGTTCATCGGAGTCTCTCCACGAAGGGGTAGGTCGAAACGGCCGCTCAGGCCTCGGTGCCGCCGCTGCCGGGCGTCTGGGTGGCGCGCTCGAAGACGTGGTCGACGAAGCCGTAGTCCTTGGCCTCGGCCGCCGTGAACCAGCGGTCGCGGTCGGAGTCGGCCGTGATCTTCTCCACCGGCTGACCGGTGTGCTCGGCGATCAGCTCGGCCATCTCCTTCTTCATGGCGAGCAGCAGCTCGGCCTGGATCTTGACGTCGGTGGCGGTGCCGCCGATGCCGCCGAGCGGCTGGTGCATCAGGATCCGCGCGTGCGGCGTCGCGTAGCGCTTGCCCTTGGCACCCGCCGACAGCAGGAACTGGCCCATGGAGGCGGCCATGCCCATGGCGACGGTGCAGACGTCGTTGGGGATCCACTGCATCGTGTCGAAGATCGCCATGCCCGCGGTGACCGAGCCGCCGGGGCTGTTGATGTAGAGCCAGATGTCCTTCTGCGGGTCCTCCGCCGACAGCAGCAGCAGCTGCGCGCAGATGGCGTTGGCGTTGTCGTCACGGACGTCGGAGCCGAGGAAGACGATGCGGTCCCGAAGGAGCCGCTGGAAGATGTGGTCGTCGAGACCGCCCTGGGACGCAGCCTCGGCGACCGGGGTCGCGGGGACGTTGCTCTGGCTCACCGTGAGTCTCATCTCTCTCTAGCGCTGGGGTGTGCGTCCCGTCGAGGCGGGACGCCGCGTGCTGATGACACTAACGCCCGGCACGGACACACCCTTCCCGGGTCGGGGGTTGTTCGCCCTGAGCGCACACGGCCCACCCGGGCCCAGGCCGCATGCCGCAGGGCCCGCCGCTCCCACGGGTGGGAGCGGCGGGCCCTGTCACCGTCAGGCGATCTGGCGATCTGGTGATCAGGCCGTGGCGTCGGCGTCGGCGGCGTCGTCCTTCGCGGCCTTCTTGGCCGGAGCCTTCTTGGCCGGGGCCTTCTTGGCGGGCGCCTTCTTCGCGGGCTTGGCCTCGTCGGCGGCGGCGTCGTCAGCGTCAGCAGCCTCGGCGTCGTCCTTCGCGGCCTTCTTGGCCGGGGCCTTCTTGCCGGGCGACTTCTTGGCCGGAGCCTTCTTGGCGGGCTTGGCCTCGTCGGCGTCGTCGGCGGCATCCGTCGCCGCGGTGTCCGACGCGGGCTCCTCGGCGGCACCCTTGGCAGGCGCCTTCTTGGCCGGAGCCTTCTTGGCGGGGGCCTTCTTGGCGGGGGCCTTCGTGGCCGGCGCGGCGTCCGCCTCGTCGGCGTCACCCTCGCCGTCCTCGCCGTCCTCGACCTCGACGTCCAGGTCAGACAGGTTGACGACGTTGCCGGAGGCGTCCTTGATGGTGATCTCCTCGAGGACCGTGGCAAGGCCCTTGCGGCGGGCGACCTCGCCGACCATGGCGCCGACCTGCCCGTTGGAGTCCATGATCTGCGCGAACTGGTTGGGGTCCATGCCGTACTGCTGGGCCTGCATGACGAGGTACTCGATCAGCTCCTGCTGACCGACCTGCACCTCACGGGCCTCGGCGATCGCGTCGAGGAGGAACTGGCCCTTCATCGACTCGCGGACGTTCTTGTCGACCTCGGCGCGGTGCTCGTCGTTGTCGTGCCCCTCCTCGCCGCCCTCGGTGAAGTGGGCCTCGACCTGCTCGGTCACCAGGGACTCCGGCAGCGGGATCTCGACGGTCTCCAGGAGGTGGGCCAGGACCTTGTCGCGGGCCTGCGCGCCCTGCTCGAACTTCTTGGCCCGCTCGGTCTGGGAGGTGACGTCGGCGCGGAGCTCCTCGATGGTGTCGAACTCCGAGGCGAGCTGGGCGAACTCGTCGTCCAGCTCGGGCAGCTGACGCTCCTTGACGGACAGCACGGTAACGGTGATCTCGGCGTCCTGACCGGCGCGGTCGCCACCGGCGAGGGGCGCCGTGAAGGTCTTGGTCTCCTCGGCCTTGGCGCCCTCGAGCTGGGCGTCCATGCCCTCGAGCATGTTGCCCGAGCCGATCTCGTAGGAGACGCCGGAGACCGAGTCGATCTCCTCGCCGTCGATGGCGGCGGTCAGGTCGATGGAGACGAAGTCGCCGGTCCGGGCCGCGCGGTCGACCCCGACGAGGGTGCCGAAGCGCTCCTGCAGCTGGGTGAGGTTGGCCTGGACGTCCTCGTCGGAGACGACGACGTCGTCCACGTCGACCGTGATGGTGGAGAAATCGGGCAGGTCGATGGCGGGCACCACGTCGATCTCGGCGGTGAACGCGAACTGCTGGCCGTCCTCGAGCGGGATGTCGGTGACGTCGACCTCCGGCTGGGAGAGCGGCTTGAGGCCGGCCTCCTCGATGGCGTTGCCGTAGAACTGCGGCAGGGCCTCGTTGACGGCCTCCTGCAGCACGGCGCCCTTGCCGAAGCGCTGGTCGATCAGCCGGGCCGGAACCTTGCCGCGACGGAAGCCGGGGATCTGGACCTGCTGGCCGATCGTCTTGTAGGCCGCGTCGATGCTGGGCTTCAGCTCCTCGAAGGGGACCTCGACGGTCAGCTTGACCCGGGTGGGGCTGAGGTTCTCGACGGCACTCTTCACTGGGGTTGCTCCAAGGGTTGAATAGGTCTGTAGCCCCCGTCGGCGCGGGCCGCCGCACCGTCGAGCACCCGAGGGGCACTCCGGCGGCGGCCGGCGGCATCGACGAGGGGCCTGGTAGTCACCAGGGCTCAGGTCATGCTATCGGCTCGCCTGCGTGATCCCTAACGGTCCGCGTCGGCGCCGACGGCCCGCGGGCCCCCTGCGGGTCGCGGGCCGCCGGTGCCCTCGATGCCTGTCGACGCGCTCAGTGCAGGTCGACGGTGAAGCCGCACCCGGTCTTGGCCCGCAGCTCCTCCTCGGTGACGCCGTCGAACATCTCCCGGAGCACCAGGCCGTCCGGGGTGACGTCGAAGACGCACAGGTCGGTGATGATGCGCTGCACCACGCCCTTGCCGGTGTAGGGCAGGGTGCACTCGGCGAGGATCTTGTGGGCGTCGCCCTTGGCCACGTGCTCCATCAGCACGATGACCTTCTTGGCGCCGTGGACCAGGTCCATGGCGCCACCCATGCCCTTGACCATCTTGCCGGGGATCATCCAGTTGCTGATGTCGCCGCGCTCGGAGACCTGCATGGCGCCGAGGATCGCGGCGTCGACCTTGCCGGAGCGGATCATGCCGAAGGACAGCGCCGAGTCGAAGAAGCTCGCGCCCTTGCGGACGGTCACGGTCTCCTTGCCGGCGTTGATCAGGTCGGGGTCGACCTGGTCCTCGGTGGGGTAGGCGCCGGTGCCGAGGATGCCGTTCTCGGACTGGAGCACCAGCTCGACGTCGTCGGGGACGTAGTTGGGCACCAGCGTCGGCAGCCCGATGCCGAGGTTGACGTAGTCGCCGTCCTGCAGCTCACGGGCTGCGCGCTCGGCCATCTGCTCGCGGGTCAGCGGCATGGCTCAGGCTCCCTTCTCGGTGCTGGTGGTGTCGCCGGCGGTGGTGGGCTCGGCGGCGGGTCGCACGGTCCGGCGCTCGATGCGCTTCTCGGCGGCCTGCTCGGCGGTGAGCCCGACGACGCGCTGGACGAAGATGCCCGGCAGCTGCACGTCGTTGGGGTCGATCTCGCCGGGCTCGACGAGTTCCTCGACCTCGGCGATGGTGACGCGCCCGGCCATCGCGGCGGGCGGGTTGAAGTTGCGGGCCGCCTCGCGGAAGACCAGGTTGCCGTGGCGGTCACCCTTCCAGGCGCGCACGAGCGCGAAGTCGCAGCGGATCGCCTCCTCCAGGACGTAGGTCCGCTCCTCCCCGTCCACGGTGAACACCTTGGTGTCCTTGGGGGCGGAGGTCTTCACGACGTTGCCCTCCGCGTCATACATCAGGGGCAGGCCGCCCTCGGCGACCTGGGTCCCCGAGCCGGTCAGCGTGTAGAACCCGGCGATGCCGGCGCCGCCGCAGCGCATCTTCTCCGCGAGCGTGCCCTGGGGGGTGAGCTCCACCTCGAGCTCGCCGTGGAGGTACTGCCGCTCGAACTCCTTGTTCTCGCCCACGTAGGACGCCTGGATCCGGCGGATCTTCTTGTCCTGCAGCAGGACCCCGAGGCCCCAGTCGTCGACGCCGCAGTTGTTGGACACGACCTCGAGGTCCTTCACCCCGGAGTCGTCGAGCGCGCGGATCAGCACGCTGGGGATGCCGCAGAGCCCGAAGCCACCGACGGCGAGCGATGCCCCGTCGGTGATGTCGGCTATGGCCTCCTGCGCGGAGGACACCACCTTGTCCATGTCTGTCCCTTCCTTCACCTCGTCGTGATCAGTCGTATGCCGTCCGCCGCCGGCCTCGTCGCCGACGGCCGGGCCGGTCAGGGGCGCGAGAGCAGCATCGCGACGCCCTGCCCGACGCCGACGCACATGGTGGCGAGGGCGTGGTCCGCGTCGCGGTCGCGCATGGTCATCGCGGCGGTCAGCGCCAGCCGCGCGCCGCTCATGCCGAGCGGGTGCCCGAGGGCGATGGCGCCGCCGTGGGGGTTGACGTGCTCGGCGTCGTCGGGCAGCCCGAGGTCGCGCAGCACGGCCAGGGACTGCGAGGCGAAGGCCTCGTTGAGCTCGACGACCCCGACGTCGGCGAGCTCGACCCCGCGACGCGCCAGGAGCTTGCGGACCGCGGGGACGGGGCCGTAGCCCATGACCCGCGGCTCGAGTCCCGCGGCGGCCGCCCCGTCGACGCGGGCCAGCGGCTCCAGGCCGAGCTCCTCCAGGGCCTCCCCGCTCACCACCAGCACCGCCGCGGCGCCGTCGTTGACCCCGCTCGCGTTGCCCGCGGTCACCGAGCCCTCGGGGAAGAGAGGCTTGAGCGAGGCGAGCTTGTCCAGGCTGGTCAGGCGCGGGTGCTCGTCCGTGTCGACCACGATCGGCTCCCCCTTGCGCTGCGGGATCGTCACGGGCACGATCTCGCGCGCCAGGCGTCCGCTCGCGATCGCGGCGGCGGCCCGCTCCTGCGAGCGCATCGCGAAGGCGTCCTGGTCCTCGCGGCTGACCTGCCAGTCGTCGGCGACGTTCTGGGCGGTCTCCGGCATGGAGTCGACGCCGTACTCCCCCTTCAGGGCAGGGTTGACGAAGCGCCAGCCGATCGTCGTGTCGTATACCGCGTTGCTGCGGCTGTAGGCGCTCTCGGCCTTGGGCATCACGAACGGCGCCCGGCTCATCGACTCCACGCCCCCCGCCACGTAGACGTCGCCGTCCCCGGCGAGGATCGCGCGCGCGGCCATGGCCACCGCGTCCAGACCGGACGCGCACAGGCGGTTGACGGTGATCCCCGGCACCGTCGGCGGCAACCCCGCGAGCAGGGCCGCCATGCGGGCGACGTTGCGGTTGTCCTCACCGGCCTGGTTGGCGCAGCCGAGGACCACGTCGTCGATGCGCTGAGGGTCCAGGGCGGCGTGCCGCTCCACGAGGGTGCGGATGACGTGGGCCGCGAGGTCGTCGGGCCGGACCGGGGCCAGCGCGCCGCCATACCGTCCGATGGGGGTGCGCACGCCGTCGACGATGTATGCCGTCCTCGCTGCCGCCATGCCCATAGCGTGCCATGCCCCGCCGACAGCCTCGACCGGGGTGCTCGCGAGGTCGGTCACACGCCGACGAACGGCGCCGTGGCACAGGGGCGCTCGGACGCCACGAGGGGCCGCCGACGTCTCGGCGGCCCCTCGTGAGCAACGGTCGGGCTGACAGGATTTGAACCTGCGACATCGTGCTCCCAAAGCACGCGCGCTACCAAGCTGCGCCACAGCCCGTGAAGCCCCCAGCCTATCGGCTCCGCCGCGGTGCGGGCGCCAGCCGCTCGGCGGCGGCTGGGGTGATGGGCGGAGCGGCGGGCGGGGTGGTGGATTTCGTCGAGTCCGGGTCGACCACTACCCTGGACCCTGCACGTCGTGGCCCACGTGGGCCCAGCGGCGGCTGCGGGTGTAGCTCAATGGTAGAGCCCTAGTCTTCCAAACTAGCTACGCGAGTTCGATTCTCGTCACCCGCTCCAGCACGAGGCCCCGTCCGGACGATCCGGGCGGGGCCTTCGTCATGTCCTGGCGGCGGGTGCCGCCCGCGACCTCAGGAGCGGCGGTCCAGGAAGGTCCAGAAGCCGACCACCGAGCCCACGAGTGCCGTGAGCGAGGCGAGGGCGAAGGGCGCCATGTCCATCATCAGGGTGACAACGGCGGCCAGCGCCAGCAGGAGGCACAGCGCCACCAGGGTCGGGGCGACGAGCCACGCGACGACGGCGCCGGGGCCGAGCACGGGGCGACGGACGGAGTGACGGACGGGGTGACCGGTGGGCGCGGCCATGGGTGGGGTTTCCTTCTGCTGGGGCCGGGAGGACGTGCACCTCCACTACAGCACGCGCCCACCACGCTTGGTGGCCGAACCACCCGAACGTGATGCTCCACGCGGATGACCTTCACCCGGACGGACCGGTGCAACCGGGACAGCGGGCACATCGTGGGCACACGCTGCGTGAAATCCCAGGAGTCACAGGAGTCACAGGCGTCTAGCCGGGCCACGGCCGGCGGGCCCAGCGGGGGCTCAGCGGGCCCTGTCCGGCAGCTCGGGCAGCTCTCCGGTCTGCTCGTAGCGCTCCAGCATCGCGATCCGGCGGGCGTGGCGCTCCTCGCCGGTGAACGGCGTCGCGACGAAGGCGTCGGCGATCGTCAGGGACTCCTCCGGGGTGGTGAAGCGGCCGCCGATGGAGCAGACCCGGGCGTCGTTGTGCTCCCGTGCGAGCTGCGCCAGCTCGGGGGTGTAGGCCAGGGCGGCGCGCACGCCCTTGACCTTGTTGGCGGCGATCTGCTCGCCGTTGCCAGACCCGCCGAGGACGAAGCCGAGGGACTCCGGCTCCGCGGCGACCGCCTCGGCGGCCCGCAGGCAGAAGACGGGGTAGTCGTCGACCGGGTCGTAGACGAACGGGCCGTGGTCCACGACGTCGTGGCCCTGCCCGCGCAGGTGCTCGATCATGGCCTGCTTGGCCTCGAGGGCGGCGTGGTCGGCGCCGATGTGGATGCGCATGGTGGGACTTTCTGGTCGATGGTTCGTGCTGGTGAGGGCTGAACGACCGGCGGCCGCGCGATCAGCCTGGTGAAGGAAGGCCGGTCAATCGCGCTACCGCCGGTAGGTCAGTCGAAGATGGGGCCGACGTCGCGGGACCGCTTCAGCTCGAAGAAGCCCGGCGTGCCCGCCACCAGCACGCAGCCGTCGAAGAGGCGGACGGCGTCCTCGCCCTTGGGGGCCGGCGACACGACCGGGCCGAAGAACGCGACGCCGTCGACGCTGACGACCGGGGTGCCGACCTCGTCGCCGACGAGGTCCATGGCGCGCTGGTGCGAGGCCCGCAGCGCCCGGTCCAGGTCGTCGCCGGCCACCGGCTCCGCGGCGTCGGCCAGCTCGGCCGGCAGACCCGCCGCCGCGAGCGCCTCGCGGATCACCACGGGGAAGTCCTTGTTGCCGCCCGGGTGGATGCGGGTGCCCATCTCGTCATACAGCCGCTTGACGGCGTCGGGGCCGTGGTCGCGGGCGGCCGCCATGATGACCCGCACCGGGCCCCACGCGCGGTCCATCAGGTCGCGGTAGTCGTCGGGCAGGTCCCGACCCTCGTTGAGCACGGACAGGCTCATCACCGACCAGGTGACGGCGAGTCCGCGCTCGCGCTCCACCTCCATCAGCCAGCGGGAGGTCATCCAGGCCCAGGGGCAGGCCGGGTCGAAGAACATCTCGACGGACGGGGTGGGGGGATTCGTCTGCTCGCTCACCGGGCCCATCCTGCCAGCATCGGGGCAGCCGCACCCGTCCGCGCCCACGAACCTGCAAGGATGGGCGGGCCATCGGCCCCTCTCCCCCGCGAGGGGCCTGCTCAGCACCACCCGAAAGGCTCCGCCCGTGCCTGGCACCAATCTCACGCGCGACGAGGCGCGTCACCGGTCCCAGGTCGTCTCCGACGTCAGCTACGACGTCGAGCTCGACCTGATGACCGGCCCCACGACCTTCACGACGACCACGACGGCGCGGTTCCGCGCGACGCCGGGCGCCGAGACCTTCCTGGACCTGGTCGGCGACTCCGTGCAGGAGATCGTCCTCAACGGCCGCCACCTCGACCCGGCCGAGGCGTATGCCGACAGCCGCATCCACCTGCCCGACCTCGCCGCCGACAACGAGGTGCTGGTCCGCGCCACCGGCATCTACATGAACACCGGCGAGGGGCTGCACCGGTTCGTCGACCCGGCGGACGGGGAGGTCTACCTCTACACGCAGTTCGAGGTGCCGGACTCCCGGCGGATGTTCGCGGTCTTCGAGCAGCCGGACGTGAAGGCGACGTTCGCGTTCACGGTGACGGCGCCGGCCCACTGGCAGGTCATCAGCGCCTCCCCCACGCCGGAGCCGACCGACGCCGGCGAGCGCGACGGGGTGGCCGCCGGCCGCTGGGAGTTCGCGCCGACGCCGCGGCTGTCGTCATACGTGACCTCGTTGATCGCCGGGCCCTATGACCGGGTGACGAGCTCGGTGAGCACGCGCGCCGGGGAGATCCCGCTCGGCATCTTCAGCCGCCGGTCGCTGACCCCCTTCGTGGACCACGACGAGCTCTTCGACATCACCCGGCGCGGGTTCGGCTTCTTCGAGGAGGAGTTCGACCTGGCGTTCCCCTTCGCGAAGTACGACCAGATCTTCACGCCGGAGTACAACATGGGCGCGATGGAGAACGTCGGCGCCGTCACCTTCCACGAGATGTACGTCTTCCGCGCCAAGGTCTCCGAGGCGACCGTCGAGCGTCGCGCGCTGACGATCCTGCACGAGCTGGCGCACATGTGGTTCGGCAACCTCGTGACGATGACCTGGTGGGACGACCTGTGGCTCAACGAGTCCTTCGCCGAGTGGGCGTCGACCACCGCTCAGGCCGAGGCGACCCGCTGGACGTCGGCGTGGACCACCTTCGGCACCGCCGAGAAGGCCTGGGCCTACCGCCAGGACCAGCTCTCCTCGACCCACCCGATCGCCGCGGACATCCGTGACCTCGCCGACGTGGAGACCAACTTCGACGGGATCACCTACGCCAAGGGCGCGTCGGTGCTCAAGCAGCTCGTGGCCTACGTCGGGCGGGACGCCTTCCGCGACGGGCTGCGCGCCTACTTCGTCAAGCACGCGTGGGGCAACACCGAGATCGGCGACCTGATGCGCGAGCTCGAGGCGACCTCCGGGCGCGACCTCGGCCGGTGGCAGGAGCTGTGGCTGGAGCAGGCGGGGGTCACCACCCTCTCCCCCGAGCTCGAGGTGACGGACGGCGTGATCCGCTCGGCGGCGATCGTCCAGACGGCGCCGAGCGGGTCCCCGGTGCTGCGACCGCACCGCCTCGCCGTGGGCTGCTATGCCCTGCAAGGGGACTCGCTCCACCGCACCGACCGCTACGAGGTCGACGTGGACGGCGCCCGCACCGAGCTGCCGATGCTGGTGGGCCGGCCGGCGCCCGACGTGCTGCTCGTCAACGACGACGACCTCGCCTATGCCAAGCTGCGCCTCGACCCTGCGTCGCTGGCGTGCGTGGTGGCGCAGCCGCGGGCGTTCACGGACTCGCTGCCGCGCTCCCTGGCGCTCGCCGCCGCGTGGGACATGACCCGCGACGCCGAGATGCGCGCGTCGGACTACGTCGCGCTGGCGCTGCGCGCCGTCGACGGCGAGGAGGACGCGACGCTGCTGCGGGTGCTGCTCGCCCAGCTGGCGACGGCGCTCGGTGCCTACGTCGCGCCCGAGCACCGCGACACGCTGCGCGACCAGGTGGCCGCCGAGCTGCGCCGGCTCGCCGAGGCCTCCGCCCCCGGGTCGGACGCCCAGCTGCAGCTGGTGTCGGCGCTGCTCGCCGTCTCCACCCGGGAGACCGACCTGGACCTCGCCCAGGGTCTGCTCGAGGGCTCCCTGGCGCTGGACGGCCTCGCCGTCGACGCCGACATGCGCTGGACCCTGCTGGTGGCCCTGGCCGCCGGGGGCCGCGCGGACGCCGCGACGATCGAGTCGGAGAAGACCCGCGACAACACCGCCTCCGGCCACGAGCGCGCCGCCGTCGCCCTCGCCGCCCGCCCGACCGCCGCGGCCAAGGCCGAGGCCTGGCGCCGCGGCGTGGAGGACGCCAGCGAGTCCAACACCATCGTCGGGTCCACCGCCGCGGGCTTCGGCCGGGTGCACGACCTCGCCCTGCTCGAGCCGTATGTCGACCGCTACTTCGCGATGCTGCTCGGCATGTGGGAGCGGCACTCGTTCGCGCTGGGCGAGGTGGTGGCGCGGTCGTTCTACCCGATGCCGCTGGCCGACGCCCGGCTGCTGGCCGGGACTGAGGCCTGGCTGGAGGCCCACGGCGACGCCCCCGCCGGGCTGGTGCGCGTGGTGCAGGAGCACCGCGACACGGTGGCCCGGGCGCTGCGGGTGCAGGCACGCGACGCCGCCTGACCGGCGAGGGCCGGGCGCCTCGAGGGCGCCGACCCCTCATGGGTCGGGGCGCCTCGCGGGTCGGGGCGCCTCGCGGGTCGGGGCGCCTCGCGGGTCGGGGCGCCCTCAGCCGGACGGATCGGGGAACCTGGCGTGGCCCTGGGGCCATCCAGGTTCCCCGATCACGGCAGCGATGTGGCGGGGGTGGTGCGGGGTTGCGGCATACGGGCGTGTCACAGCACCCGGGAGAGGAACCTCCGCAGCCGGTCCGTCTGCGGCGCACCGAACACCGCCTCGGGCGCGCCGTGCTCGGCCACCACGCCGCCATCCATGAACGCCACCTCGTCGGCGGCCTCGCGCGCGAAGCCCATCTCGTGGGTCACGACGAGCATCGTCATGCCGCTCGCGCCCAGGTCGCGCATGATCGCGAGCACGCCCTTGACGAGCTCCGGGTCGAGCGCGGACGTGGCCTCGTCGAAGAGCATCACCCGGGGCTCCATCGCGAGCGCCCGCGCGATCGCGACCCGCTGCTGCTGGCCGCCGGACAGCGCGGCCGGGCGCACGTCGGCCTTGTGCGCCAGACCCACCGCGTCGAGGTGCTCGATCGCCCGGGCGCGGGCTTCGTCGGCGGACAGGCCGAGCAGCCGGCGTGGCCCGAGCGCGACGTTGTCCGCGACGGTCTTGTGCGGGAAGAGGTTGAAGTGCTGGAAGACCATCCCCACCCGACGGCGCAGCCGGTCCGGGTCCTCCCGGAGCACGGACCGCCCGTCGAGCAGCACGTCCCCGGAGGCGGGCTCGAGGAGCCGGTTGACGACCCGCAGCAGGGTGGACTTGCCCGACCCGGACGGCCCGATCACGCAGGTCGTCGTGCCGGCGGGCACGAGCAGGTCGACGCCGCGCAGGACCCGGTTGCGCCCGAAGGCCAGGTGGACGTCCCGCAGCTCCACGCTCGTCGCGTCGGCGGTCATCAGTGGGCCTCCTGGGTCAGCGCGAGGGCACCCTCGTCGGGGGCGTCGGGCGCGTCGGGGTCCTCGCCGTCCGCGCGGCGGCCATGGCGCAGCCGGTGGTCGATGGCGTTGACCACGTGAGTCAGCGGCACGGTGATCACCAGGTAGAACAGGCCGGCCAGCAGCAGCGCGGACTGGTTGCCGGTGTTGGCGGCGTAGTCCTGACCGATCCGGAAGAGCTCGCGCTGGGAGGCCAGCAGCCCGAGGAAGTAGACGAGCGACGACTCCTTGATCAGCGAGATGAGCTGGTTGACCAGGGCGGGCAGCACGCGACGCACCCCGAGCGGGATGACGACCAGGCGCATCGCGGCGGCGTGCGAGAAGCCCAGCGCGCGGGAGGCCTCCAGCTGGCCGGCCTCGACCGACTGGATGCCGGACCGGAAGATCTCCCCGATGTAGGCCGAGGCGATGAGGGACAGCGCGAGGATGCCGAGCGGATAGGGGTTGGAGCCCCACAGCTGCAGCCCGACCGGCGACAGCCCCACCCCGATCAGCAGGATCGTCACGGCCGCGGGCAGCCCGCGGAAGACGTCGGTCCACACCCGGGCGGGCCACCGCAGCCAGCGGCGGCGGGACAGCCCCGCGACCGCGAGGACCATGCCGACGACCGTCCCGATCAGCCCGGCGGAGATCGCCAGGAGCAGGGTGTTGGGCAGGCCGACGGTCAGCAGGTCCGGGAAGGCCTCCCGCATCGCGTCGAGGTCGAAGAAGGTGTCCCGGATCGTCGAGAGGACGTCCATGGGTCAGCGCGTGATCTGGACCGCACCGCTGCCCGGCGTGAAGCTCGCCGGCGTCTTGCGGCCCGGGTAGTACTGGGCCACGAGGCGGTTCCACGTCCCGTCCTTGATGACCTCGTCGAGCGACTGGTCGAGCTTGGCCTTGAGCGCCGTCTTGTCCTTGGCGACCGCGAACGCCATCGGCGTGGGGCTCAGCTCCTTGGCGGCGAGGACGACCTTGCCGCTGGACTGGCCGGCGAGCTTCTCCCCGATCTCGGCGGGGCTGACCCACGCGTCGACGGTGCCGGCCTTGAGCTGGTTGAGCGCCGAGTTGTAGTCGGGGACGCGGACCGGGTTGAGGCCCTTGCCCGTGGCGTAGTCGTCCTGGACCGTGCCCTGGACCACGACGACGCGCTTGCCGGTGAGCTGGTCGAAGCCCTTGATCGCGGACCCGGCGGGGACGTCCAGCCCGAGGTAGCCGAAGTCGTAGCCGTGGGTGAAGTCCACGGTCTGCTTGCGCTTCTCGGTGATGGTGATCGAGGACGAGCCGACGTCGTACTTGCCGGACTTCACCTGCGCCAGCAGGCCGGAGAAATCGGTGCCCGCGAACTCGACCTTGAGGCCGGCCTTGGCCGCGACGGCCTTGAGCAGGTCGTTGTCGAAGCCGGTGAACTGCCCGTCCTTGAGGAAGACGTTGGGCGGCGCGTCGGTCAGCGTGCCGACGTGCAGCACGCCCGGCTGCTGCAGCCCGAGGGGGTTGTCGGCGGAGGAGCCGCCGGACCCGGACCCGCACGCCGCGAGGCCCAGCATCATGGCCACGCCGGCGGTGGCGAGGACGGTGCGGCGGGCGGGCGGGTAGGCAGGCATGGGTGATCCTTCGGGAGAGGGTGGTGGGTAACCGGCATACGGCTCGGTCGCGTCAGAAACTTATCCAACGCAAAACGTCGCGTTTTGCATGTCCGTATGCCGGACCTCCACCGTCCCACCCACGCACCCCCTCGGGGGCCGAGCCGCGTCAGGCCAGGGTGCGGGCGAGCCGACGCGCCCACGGCGAGCGCATCAGCTCCTCGAGCAGCACCGGCCGGCCGTCGGGCCCGGCGAGCGGCATGCGCCAGTTGGGGTACTCCTCGTCGGTCCCGGGCTGGTTGATGATCCGCACGTCCAGCGCCAGGTCGGACACCGAGATGCCGCGCAGCAGCGCCGGGGTCCAGGACAGCAGCTTGTGCAGCGCCTCGATGGTGTCCTCGTGGGAGGCGCCCTCGCGCAGCAGCCCGCGCGAGCGGAGCAGCGCCATGATCCCCTCCTGCTCGTGGACCTCGCTGGCCCGCTCCTCCTCGATCGGGCGGGTCAGCAGCCCGAGCTCGTGGCGCAGGTCGATGTGCACCTGCTGGAGGTAGCCGGCGGTGGGCGGCAGGTCGTGGGTGGTCACGGTGGCGAGGCACAGCCGGCGGTAGGACTCCGGCTGGATCGGCTCCCCGCCGTGCTCGTAGTCGCGCTCGAACCACAGGATCGAGGTGCCCATGACGCCGCGGTCGGCCAGGTAGTCGCGCACCCACGGCTCGACGGTGCCGAGGTCCTCGCCGATGACGACCGCGCCGGCGCGGTGCGCCTCCAGCGCCAGGATCCCGATCAGCGCGTCGTGGTCGTAGCGCACGTAGGTGCCCTCGAAAGGCTTGCAGCCCTGCGGGATCCACCACAGCCGGAAGAGCCCGATGATGTGGTCGACGCGCAGGCCGCCGGCCGAGCGCAGCACGGTGCGCAGCATGTCGCGGTAGGGCGCGTAGCCCAGCTCGGCGAGCTGGTCGGGGCGCCACGGCGGCTGGCTCCAGTCCTGGCCGAGCTGGTTGTACTGGTCGGCGGGGGCGCCGACGGTGACGCCGCGGGCCAGCGCGTCGCGCAGCCCCCAGGCGTCGGCGCCGCTCGGGTGGACACCCACCGCGAGGTCGTGGATCAGGCCGAGCCGCATGCCGGACTCCAGCGCCACGCGCTGGGCCGTGCCGAGCTGGTCCTCGACGATCCACTGCAGCCAGCAGAAGTAGTCGACCTCGTCGGCGAGCTCCTGCCGCTTGGCCTCGACGGCCTCGCTGGCGGAGTCCTGCAGCTCGGTGGGCCAGGTGTCCTCGTCCTCGCCGTAGGCCACGGACAGCGCGCACCACGTCGCGAAGTCCACCAGCCCCTGGCCCTCACGCTCGCGAAAGGCCGCGAAGTCACGCTCGCGACGGGGTGACCGGGTCACGCGGTGGACCAGCCGCAGCGCGGCGTCCTTGAGGCGCCACGAGGCGTCCCGGTCCACCAGGTCGACCTCGTCGAGGCGCAGCGCGTCGTCGGCGTGCCACTGCAGCAGCGAGCGGTCCTGGCCCGAGAGGTAGCCGGTCTCGGGGATCTCCTCGACCCGGATGTAGAGCGGGCTCACGAAGCGGCGCGTCGTCGGCAGGTAGGGCGACGGCTCGACCGGCGCGACGGGCTCGGCCGCGTGCAGCGGGTTGACCAGCACGAAGTCGGAGCCGAGCTCCGACCCGGCCCAGGCGGCCAGCTCGGCCAGGTCGGCGGCGTCGCCCATCCCCCACGAGCGGGACGACCGGGTGGCGTAGAGCTGGGTCATGACGCCCGAGGCGGGCCGGTCGGCCAGCGACGCCGGCACCTCGAGACGGTCGGGCGTGACCACGAGCGGGCAGGTGACGTCGGTGCCGGCGACGGTGGCGACGACCTCGTGCCACCCGAGCGGCAGCCCGGCGGGCAGGGCGAAGGTCGCCTCCCCCACCTGCTCCCCGTCCACGACGCGCGGGTCCACCCACCGGTCGACCTGGTCCAGGGCCAGCGCCGCGCCGCCCTCCTCCAGCCGCACGGAGACGGCGACCTGGGAGCCGTGGGGGACGTGCACCGCCAGCGACGCCGGCTCGCCGGCCCGCATCACGACCACCGGGGGCAGCGTCCGCCGCCACTCGCGGTCCTGGACCCCGGTCAGAGCGGCTCGCACCGCGTCGTCGGTGCTCGCGTCCTCGCCGAGGGCGGCCAGCACCGCGACGATGGTGCGGACCGGCACGGTGACGTGCTGCCCCTGCCAGTCCCAGTACTCCGTGGCCACGCCGTGGGCGCGGGCGAGCTCGATCAGGTCGGTCGAGGGTGCGTCAGTCACGGGGTGAAGTGTGTCATGTCACTGCCAGCGACGACCAAGGTCGACCCGCCATGATGGGGCCATGAGCTCAGCCGTCACGTCCTCCCTGCTCGAACCCCTCGCCGTCACCTGGGACCAGGCGTGGCACTGGGCGGAGGGGGCGCCGCTGTCGATCGTCGGGATCATCCTCGGGGCGGTCGTGCTGCGCTGGCTGATCCACCGCGCCATCAACGGCTTCGTGCACACCCTGCTGGCCCGCTCCGAGCGGCAGGACACGGCGACGACCACCGGGACCCGGGTCGACACCGCGGAGCTGCCGGTCATCCGCCGGCAGGCGCGGCGGGCGGCCAAGATCTTCGGCGACCCGACGGTGATCAACGCGGCCCGCCAGGAGCAGCGCGTGCGGACCCTCGGGGCGGTGCTGCGCTCCATCACCACCGTGACCGTGGCCTTCATCGCGGTGCTGATGATCTGCGACGAGCTGTCCCTCAACATCGCGCCGCTGCTGGCCTCGGCGTCCGTCGGCGGCGTCGCGCTGGGCTTCGGCGCGCAGAGCCTGGTCAAGGACTACCTGTCCGGGATGTTCATGATCATCGAGGACCAGTACGGCGTCGGCGACGTCGTCGACACCGGCGAGGTCATCGGGACCGTCGAGGACATCTCGTTGCGGCTCACCACGATCCGCGACTTCAACGGGGTCATCTGGTACATCCGCAACGGCGAGATCCTGCGCATCGCCAACCGCTCCCAGGGCTGGTCCACCGCCCTCGTCGACATCCCCGTCCCCGTCACCGAGTCCATGGAGAAGGTCATGCCGATCATCTCCCGCGCGATCCGCGGCATGGACAAGGAGGAGGACTGGGTCGGCAAGGTCATCGAGCAGCCCGAGGTCGGGGGCGTCGAGTCCATCATCGGCGGCGTCGCGACGGTCCGCATCATTGTCAAGTGCGCGCCCAACGAGAACGTCCCCGTCGGCCGCGAGGTGCGCTCCCGCGTCATGGCGGCCCTCGCCGACAAGGGGGTCTCCCTGCCGGTCATGCCCGGGTTCGGGCCGGGGGTGCTGCCGTATGGCGGCACCGGGGCCGCCAAGTAGCGCGGCCGGCGGCCACCCCACCCCTTCGCCATTGGTCACCAATGACGTTCATGATCGTTCAAAACGGGGCGATCTCCGTCATTGGTGACCAATGGTGGCAGCGGGGGCGGGGCGGGCGCGGCATACGCTGGGCGTCCACCAACGGGACCGGGAGACGACGTGACGTTCTACGACGAGGTCGGCGGGGCGCCGACCTTCGAGCGGCTGGTGCGGGAGTTCTACCGCGGGGTGGCCGCGGACCCCGAGCTGCGGGCGATGTACCCCGAGGCGGACCTGGGCCCGGCCGAGGTGCGGCTGCGGATGTTCCTGGAGCAGTACTGGGGCGGCCCGACGACCTACTCCGAGCAGCGCGGCCACCCGCGGCTGCGGATGCGGCACGTGCCCTTCGCGGTGACGCCGACGATGCGGGACCACTGGCTGCAGCACATGATGACGGCCGTCGACACGCTGGGGCTGGACGACGACCACGACCGGATGCTGCGGCTCTACCTGACCAACGCCGCGCACTCGCTGGTCAACACCCCCGAGGCCTGACCCCCTGCAAGACCTTGCAGACCGTGGCAGGGATTTCGTCGGGCGCGCGGGATGCCGCAGCATGGTGGTGTGACCTCCGACACCGCCGTCCTCCTCGCCGACGCAGCCGACCGCACCGAGGCAGCCGATCCAGCAACCGCCGAGGCGTGGTGGCGCCACGCCGTGATCTACCAGGTCTACCCCCGGTCCTTCGCCGACGGCGACGGTGACGGGATGGGCGACCTGCCCGGCGTGATCGGCAAGCTGCCCTACCTGCAGCAGCTGGGTGTCGACGCGGTCTGGCTGTCGCCGTTCTACCCCTCGCCGCAGGCCGACGCCGGCTACGACGTCAGCGACTACCGCGACGTGGACCCCCGCTTCGGCACCCTCGCGGACGCCGAGGAGCTGGTGCGGCGCGCCCACGAGCTGGGGATGCGGGTGCTGGTCGACCTCGTGCCCAACCACACGAGCGACGAGCACGCGTGGTTCCGGGCGGCGCTGGCCGACCCGCAGGCCCCCGAGCGGGACCGCTACATCCTCAAGGCCGGTCGCGGCGTCGACGGCGAGCTCCCGCCCACCGACTGGCGATCCGTCTTCGGCGGCCCGGCCTGGACCCGCGTGACCGAGGCCGACGGCACCCCGGGGCCGTGGTACCTCAACCTCTTCGACTCCAAGCAGCCCGACCTCGACTGGGAGCACCCCGCGGTGCGTGCGGAGTTCGAGGCGATCCTGCGCTTCTGGCTGGACCGGGGCGTCGACGGCTTCCGCGTCGACGTCGCGCACGGCCTGGTCAAGGACCAGTCCTTCCCCGACTGGGACGCGCACACCGACATGATCACGGGCGACGGCGAACGCCGCCCCACCAACGCCAGCCCCTACTGGGACCAGGACGGCGTCCACGAGATCTACCGCTCCTGGCGGCGGGTGCTGGACTCCTACAACCCCGAGGGCGACCCGCAGGCCGACCGGATCCTGTGCGCCGAGGCCTGGGTGACGCCCGTGGACCGCGCCGTGCTCTACACCCGCGATGACGAGATGCACCAGGCGTTCAACTTCGACTTCCTCGAGTCCCCTTGGCGGGCAACGGATCTGCGCGACCGCATCACGCGGTCGCTGGACGCGGCGGCGAGCGTCGGCGCCCCCACCACGTGGGTGCTGTCCAACCACGACGTGGTGCGGCACGCGACGCGCCTCGGCTACCCCGTCGGCTCCGGCCGGCGCCGCGGCATCGACGCGCGGTCGCCGCAGCCCGACGCCGCGCTGGGGCTGCGGCGGGCCCGGGCGGCCACGGCGCTGATGCTGGCGCTGCCCGGGTCGGCATACGTGTATCAGGGCGAGGAGCTGGGCCTGCCCGACCACACCACCCTGCCGGACGAGCTGCGCGAGGACCCGGCCTACCACCGCACCAAGGGCACCCCCGAGGCCGAGATCGGGCGGGACGGCTGCCGGATCCCGCTGCCCTGGGTGGGCGGGGCGCCCGGCAACGGGTTCTCCCCCACCGGCCGCACCTGGCTCCCCCAGCCCGAGGCGTATGCCGACCTGGCCGCCGACCGGCAGGAGGGGCAGCCGGGGTCCACCCTCGAGCTCTACCGCACGCTGCTCGCCGAGCGCCGCCGTCACGGCCTCGGGACCGGGCCGCTCACGTGGTCGACCGAGGCCGGCCCGGACGTCGTGGCGTTCACCCGCCCGGGTCCGCGCGGGGACGTCGTCGTGCTGGCCAACCTCGGCGAGGAGCCGGTCGCGCTGCCCGCGGGCGCCGAGGTCCTGGTGGCGAGCGGTCCGCTCACCCCCGAGGGCCTGGTCCCGACCGACACGACCGTGTGGGCGCGCACGGCCTGACGTCCTTCGCACGCGTCGCAGATCTTCGGGTTCGAACCCAAAGATCTGCGACCTGCGTGAACCGGCACGCCACTGGCCCTAGGTTGGCCTGGTGAAGGCTGCCCAGTTCCCCTACTTCGACGCGCCGCGACCGCTGGCGCTCGCCCACCGCGGCGGCGCGCTCTACGGCCCCAACGTCGGCAAGGAGAACACCCTCGCCGCCTTCCGCGCGGCGCACGACCTCGGCTACCGCTACCTGGAGACCGACGTCCACGCCACCGCGGACGGGCAGGTCGTGGCCTTCCACGACAGCCAGCTGGACCGGGTCACCGACCGGGCGGGCGCCATCGCCGAGCTGCCGTGGGCCGCGGTCCGGGAGGCCCGGGTCGCCGGGGAGCCCGTGCCGCTGCTCGCCGAGCTCCTCGAGGCACTCCCGGACGCCCGCTTCAACATCGACATCAAGGCGCCCTCCGCCGTCGTCCCGACCGCGCAGGCGGTGCTGCAGGCCGGGGCCCTGGACCGGGTCTGCGTGGGCTCGTTCTCGCAGCGGCGGCTGCGGCACGTGCGCGAGCTGCTCGGGCCGCGCCTCGCGACGGCCGCGGGCGGGGCCGGCGTGGCCTCGCTGCGCTTCCTGCCCCGGCTCGTGACGCAGTGGCTGCGGACGCCGGCGCCGGTGCTGCAGATCCCGCGCACCTACACCCTCGCCGGTCGCGTCGTCGAGCTCGTGACGCCGGCGCTGGTCGAGGCGGCCCACCGGCGGGGCAAGCAGATCCACGTGTGGACCATCGACGACGCCGCCGAGATGCACGAGCTGCTCGACCTCGGGGTGGACGGCCTCGTCAGCGACGCCATCGACACGCTGCGCGGCGTCCTGCTCGAGCGCGGCGCGTGGCAGGGGCCACCGCCGGACCCGGCTACCGTGGAGCGGTGAGCCCCGCCGAGACACCCGCCCCGCAGGGACCGATGGGGCCGGCATACCGGCTGGTCACGGTCATGATGCTCGCCCAGGTGACGCTGGTCGCCTTCGAGTCCATGGCGGTCACGACGGCGATGCCGACGGTGGCGCGCGAGCTCGACGCCGTCCGCTCCTACGGGCTCGCCTTCTCGCTCTTCCTGTCCGCGCAGCTGCTCGGGACGGTGCTCGCGGGCTCGTGGTGCGACGCCCGGGGCACCCTGCCACCGCTGCTGACCGGGCAGCTCGGGCTCGCGGCCGGGTCGCTGCTCGCGGGGGCCGCCCCGACCTTCCCGCTGCTGCTGCTGGGGCGGGTCGTGGCCGGGCTCGGCGGTGGCTTGCTGGTGGTGGCGCTCTACGTCATGATCGGCCGCGCCTACCCGGACGCGTTGCGCCCCAAGGTCTTCGGCTGGCTGTCGGCCGCGTGGGTGCTCCCCTCGATCGTGGGCCCGCTGCTCGCCGCCTGGCTGACCGAGGCGTGGTCCTGGCGCGGCGTCTTCCTGGTGTGCGTGGCCCCGATCCTGCTGACCGGGGTCGCCACCTGGGTCAAGCGCGCCACCGTCGACCCGCCCGGCCACGAGTCCTCCGGCCGGGAGCGCCACGAGCACGCGCGGGCCGCCGTCGCCGGCACCGCCGTCGCGCTGGGCGCCGGTGCGCTGCAGTGGGGTTCGCAGTATGTCGAGCCGCCCCGGCCGCTGCCCCTCGTGGTCGCCGGGATCGGGGTCGCCGTGGTCGCCCTGGTGGCGCCGCGGCTCGTGCCGCGCGGCACGGTGCGGATGGGCCGCGGCCTGCCCTCGGTCATGCTCGCGAGGTTCCTGCTCACGGCGAGCTTCAACGGGGCCATCACCTTCGTGCCCCTGATGCTCGTCAACGAACGCTCCCGCTCCAGCACCACCGCCGGCGTGATGCTGACGCTGGGCTCCCTCGGCTGGTCCCTCGGCGCCGCGCTGCAGGGGCGCGAGTCGCTGTCGAGCCGACCGTCGCGGCTGCTGGCGGGCGGCGGCGCGCTGGTCGCGACCGGGATGCTCGCGCTGGTGGCCGTGATGGGGCTCGGGCTGAGCGAGTGGCTGGTGCCGCTCGCGGTGCTGCTGCTCGGGTCCGGGATGGGCCTGGCCATGTCGACGACCTCCGTGCTCGCGCTCGACCTCACGCCCGTCGAGCAGCACGGCCAGGCCTCCTCGTCGCTGCAGCTCGCCGACGCGCTCGGGTCGGCGCTGGGGGTCGCGCTCACCGGCGCGGTCTTCGCCGCGCTGCACCGGGCACCCGGCGAGGACACCGGCGCCTACCTGCTCATCTGGGCCTGCTGCGCGGCCAGCGGGGCGCTCGTGGTGCTGGCCGGACGGCGCTCGCGACCCGTCGGCCCCTGAGCGCGGCGGCGCGTCAGGACGCAAAGGGTTAGGACTCACGGGGTGGGGACCGGGTGAGTGAGGACTCCTGGGTGAGGAATGCGTGGGTGAGGGCTCAGTGGGTGAGGACGTGGCCGCCCCGGGTCGTGAGCCGCAGCCAGCGACCGCAGCGGTAGACCGTGCCCGGGTCCTCCCCCACGAAGCCGAGCACCTGAGCGGCGAACGCCAGCCCCGACGGGACGCCCTCGGCCTCCCTGGCCTCCATCGGCCGGGCCCAGGTGCGCCGCCGCAGCTCGGCGACGGCCAGCGCGCCCGCGCGACCGTCGGTGCCGCGCGCGACCTCGGCGATGCCCTGCTGGGCCGCGGCCCGCAGCTCGTCCGCGCTGACCCGCCCGAACGGCACCCACCCGACGCGCGGCGGGGCCACCCCGGCCCACGACACCGACAGCTCCGTCGGGGGCACCGGGAGCGCCTCCCCCTCGGACCGGGCGAAACGGTCGAGCAGCCCGGAGACGGGGACCGTCACGTCCAGGTCGGCGGGGACGGCCAGGCGCATCGTGCGCAGCCCCAGCACCAGTCCGTCGGCGCTGAGCCCCGCGCCCGGCAGGACGGCGGCATACGCCGCGAGGACGGTCCCCTGCGCCTGCAGGCGCACCGCGCCGTCGCGGTCCACCGAGGCGGCCCGGGAGACGAAGGTGCGCAGGTCGGTCGCCGTCCCGGCGTCCAGGAGCCGCAGCTCGGCGGTCACCGGCGCCTCCGCAGGGGGACCGGCTCGCCCAGGTAGCCGCGCATGACGGCGCGGTGCTCCTCGGCGATGCGGGTGGGGCGGGCCTCCGCGAAGTCGTACATCACCATGGTGGACTCGGCGCGTGCGTAGACCCGGTCGCCGACCCGCTCGGGGTCCCGGATCACGTAGCCGAGGTCGTAGGACGCGCCCGCCAGCCGGCTCACCCACATGTCCACGGCGATCGGGGCGTGGCGGAACTCCAGCGGCAGGAGGTACTCGATCTCGCTGCGGGCGACGAGCACGCCGCGCCCGAGCACCGGGTCGTGCTCGCCGAACCAGTCGCGGAAGCCCTCGACGCGCGCCTCCTCCAGGAGCCGGAGGTACTGCACGTTGTTGACGTGGCCGTAGGCGTCCATGTCGCTCCAGCGGAGCGGCACCTCGACGCTGTAGGCGCTCGTGGCATCGGGCATGGGGCCATCATGGCGCACCGGAGGGTGTGTCGGTGGGGGCGTCTAGCGTGGTGGGCATGACCTTGCCGACCCAGCAGCCCGTGACCGCTCGCGACCCGGTGCCCGACGACGTGCTCGACTACGGGGCCGACGACGTGCCCGACGAGGTGCGCGGGGCGGCGTTGGCCGCGCTGCGACGGCTGGTCGGGCGCGACGACGTCGACTTCCGGGAGGGGCAGCTCGAGGCCGTGTCCGCGCTGGTGTCGGCGCGCCAGCGGGTGCTCGTGGTGCAGCGGACCGGGTGGGGCAAGTCGGCGGTCTACTTCGTGGCGACGGCGCTGCGGCGCGCGGCCGGGGCGGGCCCGACGATCATCGTGTCGCCGCTGCTCGCGCTGATGCGCGACCAGATCGCGGCGGCGCAGCGCGCCGGGGTGCGCGCGGTGACGATGAACTCCGCCAACGCCGACGCGTGGGGCGAGGTCGCCGCGGCTCTTGCGGCCGACGAGGTCGACGTGCTGCTCGTGAGCCCGGAGCGGCTCAACAACCCGCGGTTCCGCGACGAGCAGCTGCCCGGGCTGGCTGCCCGGTGCGGGCTGCTCGTGGTGGACGAGGCGCACTGCGTCAGCGACTGGGGCCACGACTTCCGGCCCGACTACCGCCGGATCAAGGACCTGCTGGGCGAGCTTCCGAGCGACGTGCCGGTGCTCGCGACGACGGCGACCGCTAACGCGCGCGTGGTGTCCGACGTCGCCGAGCAGCTCGAGGTCGGGGGCCACGAGGTCCTCACGGTGCGCGGGTCGCTGGCGCGCGACTCGCTGCGCCTCGGGGTGCTGCGGCTGCGGTCGGCCGAGGAGCAGCTGGGCTGGCTCACGGCCCACCTCGCGGAGCTCCCGGGCAGCGGCATCGTCTACGCCCTGACGGTGTCCGCGGCCGAGGACGTGGCGGAGGCGCTGCGGGCGGCCGGCCACGAGGTGCGCGCCTACACCGGGCGCACCGACCCCGCCGACCGCGAGCAGCTGGAGGGGATGCTGCGGGACAACCAGGTCAAGGCGCTGGTCGCGACCAGCGCGCTCGGGATGGGCTTCGACAAGCCCGACCTGGGCTTCGTGGTGCACCTGGGCTCCCCCAGCTCGCCGGTCGCCTACTACCAGCAGGTCGGCCGCGCCGGTCGAGGGGTCGCACGCGCCGACGTGCTGCTGCTGCCCTCGCCGTCCGACCGCGACATCTGGGCTTACTTCGCGAGCGCCTCGATGCCCCGGCCCGAGCAGGCCGAGGCCGTCATCGCCGCGCTCGGGCAGGCCGAGCGTCCGCTGTCGACCGCCGCGCTGGAGACCGTGGTCGACGTGCGGCGGACCCGCCTGGAGCTGCTGCTCAAGGTCCTCGACGTCGACGGCGCCGTGCGGCGGGTCCAGGGCGGCTGGACCGCGACCGGCCGGCCATGGAGCTACGACGCCGACCGCTACGCCCGGGTCGCCGAGGCCCGGGAGCGCGAGCAGGAGCTCATGCTGACCTACCAGCGCGGGGACGAGTGCCGGATGTCCTTCCTGCAGCGCGTCCTCGACGACCCCACCGCCGCCCCGTGCGGGCGCTGCGACGTCTGCGCGGGAGCGTGGTTCGCGACCGAGGTGCCCCAGGGCGCGGTGGCCCAGGCCCGCACCCGCCTGGACCGGCCCGGCGTGCTCGTGGAGCCCCGCGCCCAGTGGCCGTCCGGCATGCCGCGGCTCGGGGTCGAGGTCAAGGGCCGCATCAGCCCCGGCGAGCAGGTGCTGCCGGGCCGCGCCCTCGCCCGCCTCACCGACCTGGGGTGGGGCCAGCGGGTGCGGGCGCTGCTGGCCGGGCCGGACGCCCCGGTCGACGAGGCGCTGCTGCGGGCGTGCGTGCCGGTGCTGGCCGAGTGGGACTGGGAGCAGCGGCCGTTCGCGGTGAGCTGGGTGCCCTCACGGTCCCGGCCGCAGCTGGTCGAGTCGCTGGCCCGGGGCCTGGCCACGATGGGCCGCATGGTCGACCTCGGTCCGATGGAGCTGCGCGACGGCGGACCGGTCGGCGAGCGCGGCGGCAACAGCGCCTACCGCCTCGCCGGCGTCTGGGACCGGGTGGCCGCCGGACCCCTGGTCCGCGACAACCTCGAGCTGTCCCCGGGGGCCGTGCTCCTCGTCGACGACCTCGTCGACTCCCGCTGGACCATGACCGTCGCGGGCCGGGCGCTGCGCGCCGCCGGAGCGACCCACGTGCTGCCCTTCGCCCTGGGGGCGGCGGGCTGACCGCGGCGCGGCATACGGCTGCGGCCGCCACCCGGGTGAGGTCCCGGGAGGCGGCCGCGGCGGTCGGTCAGGTGCGGTCACCAGCGGTGGGCGACGTCCACGACGATGCGGTTGTGGCTGCCCGGGCCCTTGACGACGAAGATCCGGTAGGGCAGCCGCGCCCGGGTCACGATGCCGACGGCGTCCAGGCCGTCGACCTTGCCGGCGTAGACGACGCCGCGGACGGTCGTGAAGCTCGTCGGGAGGGCCTGGCCGGGCTTGACGCCGACGGGCACCAGGCGGGTGCGCGACCCGACGGCGATGACCTGCGGGCTCTTCGCCGTGCCGACGTAGCCGGCGATGGTGGCGCCGGTGCGGCCGTTGAGCTCGAAGACCACGCGGTCGTAGCACGCGTGGTGGCCCGTGCGCAGCGCGGTGGCCGGGGTGCCGGTGACGGGGCTGGACAGGTTGATGGCCTTCTCCTGCGAGCCCCAGGCCACCCGGCAGCTCGTGGCCGCGCCGGCCGTGGGCAGAGAGGCGAGGGAGACGCCCCCGACGGCGGCCGCGGCGACGGCGGCAGCAGTGAGGCCGCGAGCGAGTGCTGGCATGGAATCCCCTTGTGTGACAACGATGTCGGGTCGGCGAGCAGCCGACGCGGTCACTCTGGCCCCGGGGTGGGCGCGGCGTCTGCGGCGACGGCGCCGACTAGTCACCCAAGTCATCCGGTCGGCCCTGAGGGACTAGTCTTCGAGGCGTGACCCAGACACCCCAGGACCCGTTCGCCGAGCTGCTCGACATCCTCGACCTGCGCCACCTCGGGACCGCGCGCATGACCGTGAGCGCCCGCAAGGACGCCGGGCCGGAGTCCTTCCTGACCGAGCAGATCCTCGGCGACCCCGACCGCGAGATCTTCGAGGGCGGCAGCCAGTGGCAGCCGCACGGTCGCGTCTTCGGGGGGCAGGTGCTGGCGCAGACCATCATCGCGGCGGGCCGCACCGTCACCCCGCCGGACGGGGCGCCCGCGCGCCCGATCCACTCGCTGCACGGCTACTTCGTGCGGCCCGGGGACGTGCGCAAGCCGATCAGGTTCTCGGTCGAGCGGATGCGCGACGGCCGGTCCTTCTCCACGCGGCGGGTCCACGCGATGCAGGACGGCGACGTCATCCTGTCGATGACGGCGTCCTTCCAGGAGCCGGCCGGGGGGCTGGAGCACCAGGACCGTATGCCGCAGGTGCCTGCGCCCGAGACGCTCGCCAGCGTCGCCGAGAAGTACGGCCACGTGGACCATCCCGCCGCGAAGCACCTCGCCTACGGCCGACCCATCGACCTGCGGCACGTCCGCGACGACCTGTGGTCGCAGCCGGCCGAGCAGCGCGAGGTGCGCCAGGAGCTGTGGCTTCGGGCGGTGGGCACCCTGCCCGACGACCCGCTGGTGCACGCCGCGGTGATGGCCTACGCCAGCGACTACGCGCTGCTGGAGCCCGTGATCCGGGCCCACGGCGTCGCGTGGATCGACTCGCGGCTGCGCGCGGCCAGCCTGGACCATGCCATGTGGTTCCACCGGCCGGCGCGGGTCGACGAGTGGATGCTCTACACGCAGTACTCCCCCAGCGCGCAGGGCGGCCGCGGCCTCGGGATGGGCCGGATGTTCACGCGCGACGGCGTGCTCGCGGCGACCGTCGCCCAGGAGGGCATGGTCCGCCTCAAGGGCTGAGCCACGGCGGCTCGGCCCGTCCTGCCGTCGAGCACCCTCCCCGTATGCCGAGCGCCCACCGCCCCGTGGGGCAGCGGGCGCTCGCGCGGCCCACCGTCAGTCGCGGGTGAGCTTGCGGTAGGTGACGCGGTGCGGGCGGGCGGCGTCCTCGCCGAGCCGCTCGATCTTGTTCTTCTCGTAGGCCTCGAAGTTGCCCTCGAACCAGTACCACGCCGCGGGGTCCTCCTCGGTGCCCTCGTAGGCGAGGATGTGCGTGGCGACCCGGTCCAGGAACCACCGGTCGTGGCTGATGACGACGGCGCAGCCGGGGAAGTCCAGCAGGGCGTTCTCCAGCGACCCGAGGGTCTCGACGTCGAGGTCGTTGGTGGGCTCGTCGAGGAGCAGCAGGTTGCCGCCCTGCTTGAGGGTCAGCGCCAGGTTGAGCCGGTTGCGCTCGCCGCCGGAGAGGATGCCGGCCTTCTTCTGCTGGTCCGGGCCCTTGAAGCCGAACTGCGAGACGTAGGCGCGCGAGGGGATCTCGACCTTGCCGACCTGGATGAAGTCCAGGCCGTCGGACACGACCTCCCAGAGGTTCTTCTCGGCGTCGATGCCGGCGCGGGACTGGTCGACGTAGGAGATGTCGACGGTGTCGCCGATCCTGACCGAGCCGGAGTCCGGCTCCTCCAGACCGACGATGGTCTTGAAGAGCGTGGTCTTGCCGACGCCGTTGGGGCCGATGACACCGACGATGCCGTTGCGCGGCAGCGTGAACGACAGTCCGTCGATGAGGACCCGGTCGCCGAAGCCCTTCTTGAGGTCCTTGACCTCGATGACGGTGCTGCCGAGGCGCGGCCCCGGCGGGATCGTGATCTCCTCGAAGTCGAGCTTGCGGGTGCGGTCGGCCTCGGCCGCCATCTCCTCGTAGCGCTGGAGGCGGGCCTTGGACTTGGCCTGGCGACCCTTGGCGTTGGAGCGGACCCACTCCAGCTCGCTCTTGAGCCGCTTCTGGAGCTTCTGGTCCTTCTTGCCCTGGACCTCCAGGCGGGCGGCCTTGGACTCGAGGTACTTCGAGTAGTTGCCCTCGTAGCCGTAGAGCCGCCCCCGGTCGACCTCGCAGATCCACTCGGCGACGTTGTCCAGGAAGTAGCGGTCGTGGGTGACGGCGAGGACGGCGCCGGGGTAGGCGGCCAGGTGCTGCTCGAGCCACAGCACCGACTCGGCGTCGAGGTGGTTGGTGGGCTCGTCGAGCAGGAGGAGGTCGGGCTTGGACAGCAGCAGCTTGCACAGCGCCACCCGGCGGCGCTCACCACCGGACAGGACGGTGACGTCCGCGTCGCCGGGCGGGCAGCGCAGCGCGTCCATGGCCTGCTCCAGCTGGGAGTCCAGGTCCCACGCGTCGGCGTGGTCGATCTCCTCCTGGAGCTTGCCCATCTCCTCCATGAGGGCGTCGAAGTCCGCGCCCTCCTCGGCCATCTCGGCGGAGATCTCGTTGAACCGGTCGACCTTGGCCTTGATCTCGCCGAGGCCCTCCTCGACGTTGCCGAGCACCGTCTTGGCCTCGTTGAGCGGGGGCTCCTGCAGCAGGATCCCGACGCTGTAGCCCGGAGAGAGCCGGGCCTCGCCGTTGGACGGCTGGTCCAGGCCGGCCATGATCTTGAGGATCGTGGACTTGCCGGCGCCGTTGGGGCCGACCACCCCGATCTTGGCACCGGGGAAGAACGACATCGTCACGTCGTCGAGGATGACCTTGTCGCCGACCGCCTTGCGGGCCTTGGACATGGTGTAGATGAACTCCGCCATGCTGCTCAGGCTATCCGGCGGCCGGGGGAGCCACCCAATCCGCGACGCCGGCGCGACACCGACTCGACACCGCCGCGACGACGCCGCCGCCTCGTCCGCTACGCGTAGGCCGACACGCGGCTCTCGCTGTCGGCGTAGTCGGTCCCCTGCGGCTCCTGCGACTGCTCCGACCCCTCCGGCTCCCCGTCGAAGTCGGCAGCCCGGTCCTCGACGTCGGCGAAGGGCGCCTCGTCGGGCTCCGGCAGGCCGGCGTCCTGGGCGTGGACCTGCTGCACGGCGGTGTCCGTCAGCCGGTCCGGCACCGCCGACCAGGTGCCCCGGGTCACGTCGGCGTAGGCGAAGGTCAGGTCCGGGCCCACCGCGTGGGCGTCGATCTCGACGCTGGTGCCGCGGCGCTCGCCCGACTCCCAGTCGGCGACGCGCAGCCGCCCCTGGACGATGCACCGGTTGCCGCGCTTGAGCGTGCCCATGACGTTCTGCGCGAGGGACCGGAAGGTCGTCACGCGCACGAAGTTGGTGTGCCCGTCCGTCCAGACGCCGTTGGCGTCGCGGCGCCGCTCGGTGCACGCGAGCCGGAAGGTGGCGAAGCCCTCCCCCTTGGACGTGATCCGCAGCTCGGGGTCGGCGACAAGGTTGCCGGTGATGGTGACGATGGTCTCGTGCATGACTGGTCCTCCTGGGTCCACGGCCCCGTCCGGGCCTCGTGGTCCCCAGCCTGCGGGCTCCGGCGCAGCCGGCCCAGGGGGTGTTGCCCGGCTGTGGACAGCGTCGCGGAAATCCGCGTCCGCCCCACCGGCCTGTGGACAACGAGCCGGTTGGTGGGCGGTGCGGCCCGGGCACGGTGGTCGAGCGCTCACCGGCCTCTGTGGACGCTCCCCGTCACGCGCAGGCGGCCAGGACCGGTCCTGTGTCGATCGGCCGCTCAGGGGTGGACGCGCCGGCTTCGCAGGGACCGGGCATCTGCGTACCCCACGGCGCGAGCTGCCGCGTCCCACGTCCAGCCCTGTCCATGCAGCAGCGCGGCGTGCTCGCGCCTGACGGCGGTGGCGTAGGCCTGTGGCGTGAGTCCCGTGGCGCGGGTGAAGTGACGGGTCAGGGTGCGTCCGCTGACCTCGAGCCGACCGGCGAGCTGCGCCAAGGACAGGGGTCGTCCGGTCGGGTCGTCGAGGATGTCCTGGGCGCGGTGGACGAGGTCGTCCATGTGGTCGCGGTGGACGAGCAGCACCGAGGCCTGGGTGGCGTTGCCGCTGCGCCATGCGGGGACGACCAGGGTGCGCGCGACACGGGCGGCGAGGGCCGGGCCGTGGTCGTGAGCGACCAGGTGGAGGCAGAGGTCGATGCCGCTGGCGATGCCGGCCGAGGTGTGGAGGCGTTCGGCACAGGTGAACAGGACGTCCTGGGCCACGGTGACACCCGGGCACTGGGCCAGGGTGCTGACGAGGTCGTGGTGGGTCGTCGCGGCCTGCTCGCGCAGGATGCCGGCCTCGGCCAGGGCCAGGGCCCCGGCGCAGATGCTGGCGATCTGGCCGCCTCGCTCCCAGTGGGCGCGGATGCGCTCGAGCAGAGCGCCGTCGAGGCCACCCACGGGGTGCTCCACGGAGTTCTCGGAGTTCTCGGTCTTCCAACCCGGCACGAGCACCAGGTCGCCGGGCTGGAGCTCCGGCCACCGGGTCGGGGCGACCAGTCCCAGCCCTTGGTGCGCCGTGGTGAGCGGTGCCGCGGCGACGTAGCTGATGTCGTAGGAGCTGTCGGTGATCTCGGCGGCGTTGGTGAAGACCTGCGCCGGGCCGGCGACGTCCATCACGTGTGCCCTCTCGGGCAGCACGATCAGGACACGGCGAGCGGCCCGGCGGGTGGTCACCCGCTCACCCTCCCACGACCTGCTCAACCGTGGTGATCGTCGCGAATCGCCCCGCCAGGGCCGCTGCGGTGCGTTCGGTGACCTGCTCGACCGTCAGCACGCCGGAGCCATCGGCCAGTGCGAGAGGGTGCGTGCCGCAGGCATCAATGACCACCTCCACGTCGTAGCCCATGTCTGAGCCGAGGCGGGCCGTGGTCTCGACGCACTGCTCGACGCGGATCCCGCTGATCCGCAGCCGGCGTGTGTCGTGGCGGGTCAGGTGCTGCGTGAGGTTGGTCGTGGTGAACGCGTTGTGGCTGGTCTTGACCACGGTCAGGTCGCCCTGGCGTGCTCGAAGGTCGGGCTGCAGCCGGACCAGCCCGTTGACGGGGTCGAAGGGTCCGCCGGAGCCCGGCGACTCGTGCAGCACCCACACGACCAGGTCCCCTGCCGCGTGCGCGGCGTCGACCAGCCGGTTGGTCCGCTCCACGATGTCGGGTGCGGAGATGTCGGCCCAGGACGCCTGGCGGCGGAAGGACTCCTGGACGTCGATGACGACGAGTGCAGTGGTCATGTCAGCCACGCTGTCACCGACGCGTTGCTCCGGCGAGGTGCAGGGAGGTCCCGGACCGGAACGATCCAGACATGGCCGGGGGTCAGGGCGCGACGCGTGCCTGGTCCAGCAGCTGCCGGGTGCGGGCGTGCCGCTCGAGCACGTCACGCACCTCGGCGACGAGTCGCTCCTGCGCCACGTCGTAGATCGCGGCGTGGAACCGTCGGCCGATCCCGTCACGCCGCCGCCGGGCGCCGGCTCGGGCGATCGGCCGCCCGAGGGCAGCCAGCAGCAGCCCCAGCAGGACGCCTCCCACCAGCATGATCAGCGGGTAGGGCAGGATGCCGAGGCGGGGCGAGTCCGGGACGGGCAGCTGAGCCCAGCCGAGGCCCATCAGCACCAGCAGCCACACCAGGCCGGCCACCGCCGTGATGGCGAGCAGCCACTGCAGCGCGTTGAAGACCGACCACCACATCGGGCGCCGCGCCCGCAGCGGCACGGCGAGCACGGTCTGGTCCAGGGAGTCCACGAGGTCGTTGTCCTCGGGCGCGGCAGCCCGCTGCACGGCCTCCGCCCACGGCGTCGGCAGCCCCTGGGAGGACTCGTCGGCGAGCCGCCGGGTCGCGAGGTCCACCGCCGCGCGGGCCGCCGGCGTGGGCGGCGGCAGCGACGAGCGGCCGATGGTCCGACGCACGTCCGTGGCCTCGATGCCGAGGTCGTTGTCCTCCTTGAGCCGCAGCCGCTTCAGCGGGTCGGGGCGCAGCGCGTGGCCCCAGCGCGTGAACGGCCACCCGGTCATCTGCGCCGCCTCGCGGCGGTAGTCACGCTCCACGGCCTCGAGCACGACCGGCACCCCGGCGGCCCGCCCGAGCGCCGAGACCAGCTCGTCCCCCGGCTCGGCGGGGATCTGCGGGTCGACGGACCCGACCTGCTCACGCAGCGCTTCCGCGGAGGTGCGCAGGTCGCCGGTGAGGCGACGCTCGGCGGCGGTCCGGGAGGCGACGGCCTCGGCGAGCCGCGCCCGCAGCCGGTCGAGCCCGGCGCCGGTCCGGGCGGAGGTGGCGATCACCTGGGTGCGCTCGGGCAGCCCGTCGGCCACGAGCAGCCGGTGCAGGTCGGCGAGGCACTGGTCCACGCCCTCGGGCGTGAGGCGGTCGGCGTGGTTGAGCACGACGACCGTCTCGGCGTCGTGCGCGGCGAGCGCCCGGATGTAGTCGTCGTGCAGCCGGGCGTCGGCATACTTCTGCGGGTCGGTGACCCAGACGAAGACGTCGGCGAGCTGCAGCACCCGGTCGGCCTCCTGCCGGTGGGCCTCGGCGCGGGAGTCGAAGTCGGGCAGGTCGAGCAGCACCAGGCCGTCCAGCGCACCCGGGCCCGCGAGCCCCTCCTCGGTCGCGGCGGCGCCCACCTGCGGCGCCGCCTGCTGCGCCACCTGCCGACCGACCTGGTGGCGGTCGCCGACGCCGAGCCAGTCGAGCAGCGGCGTCGCCGGCTCGTCGCCCCAGACGGCCGCCGTGGCGGTGGCGGTGGTGGGGCGACGCGCCCCGACCCGCGAGACGTCCTCGCCCACCAGGGCGTTGAAGGTGGACGACTTGCCCGACCCGGTCGCGCCGGCGAGGGCGACCACGGTGTGCCCCCCGACGAGGGCGGTGCGCTCGCGGGTCTGGTTGATGGCGCGGCGGGCGTGGGCGACGGCGTCGTCGCTCAGCTCGGCGCCACCGGTCTGCAGGGCCTCGGCGAGGACCCGGGCGCGCTCGGTGGCGGACAGGGCGTGCTGGTCGGCGTGCTTGCGCCGCAGGAGGGTGCTCATCGTGCCGCCTTCACTCGGACCGCCGCCTCGGCCAGCTCGGTCGCCTGGTCCGGCGGCACCGACGCCGCGTCCACGGCCTGCAGGTAGCGGTCGGCCTCGTCGACATACAGCTCACCCACCCGGTCCATGAGGTCGCGGCGGGCGCGGCGGGCCAAGGTGCGCACCGCCTGGTCGCCGAAGATCGCCTCGAGGATCCGCTGCGCGAGGACCGCGGAGCCGGCGGCGATCCCGCCCTCGGCGCCGGTCAGGCCACCGGTCTGGGTGAAGACCACGAGCATCAGGACGACGGCGAGCGCGTTGACGCCGTAGGCGAGCACCCGCGCGGTGGTGCGCTTGTCCTGCCCTTGGCTGCGGATCAGGTCGAGCAGGTCGCCCTGCCAGTCCCGCACGAGCCGGTCCACGCGGTCCGGCAGGTCCGGCGAGGAGGAGCCCAGGCCCGTATGCCGCGCCAGCAGCGCCTCGCCGCCGGGGTCGTGGCGCCACTGGCGGCGCACGTCGGAGGCGGCCCGGTCGGCCTGCGACACCACCAGGGTGGCGACGCCGGACTGCAGCACCTCGCCGAGCTGCTCGGCCGGCTGGGGCGTGCCCTTGATGGCCGCGGTGAGGCGGTCGCGCAGCCGCCCGATGCCGGACTCGATGGTCCGCAGGAACTCTCCGGTCCCGACGAACTCCTGCCACCGGGCCAGCACCTCCCCGCGGAGCAGGGTGCCGTCGCTGACCCCGGCCTCGACGCCGTCACCGGCATCGGCATACGCACTCTCGGCGGCGCGGCGCAGGTCGCGGGCCGCGTCCTGCTGCTCCTCGCTGGCCGTCACGAGCTGCCCGACCCGGTCGCCGAGGGAGTCCAGGGCTCCGGACAGGGTGCGCCGCACCACGGTCTGGCGCGCCACCGCGTCCTGGGCGAGGGTGACCAGCCAGCGGCGCAGCGGCGCGACCTCGTCCTCGGGGAGCAGCCCGTCCTCGCTCAGCCGCACCTCGCGCACCGCGAAGATCGGGGCGCCGGCCAGGCCCTGCTCGGCCAGCATCCGGGTCAGGTCGTCGCGGACCTCGCCCATCGCCTCGTCGGGCACCCGGTCGAGCACGATCGCGACGGAGGTGCCGCGGTCCCCCGCCTGGCGCAGCAGCTCCCACGGCACGGCGTCGGCGTATCGGGCCGCCGTGGTGACGAAGAGCCACAGGTCGGCGGCGTTGAGCAGCTGGCGGGACAGCTCGCGGTTGGCCGCGACGACGGAGTCGATGTCGGGCGCGTCCAGCAGCGCGAGCCCGGCGGGCAGCGTCGCGCTGGTCACCAGCCGCACCGAGCCCATGTCCTCGTCGACCGCGCCCTGGGTGTCGCTGCGCCCCGTCAGCCGCCCGAACCGCGGCAGCACCTTGCGGGTGAACCACTCACGGTCCGCCTCGTGGTGCACCAGGACGGGCGCCCGGGTCGTGGGCCGCAGCACCCCGCTGCGCGAGACCGCCTCCCGCACCACGGAGTTGACCAGGGTGGACTTGCCGGAGCCGGTCGAGCCGCCGACGACCACGAGCAGCGGGGCGTCCAGCGCCGCGAGCCGCGGCAGGATGTAGTCGTCGAGCTGCGCCACCAGCGTGGCGCGGCCCTCGCGGGCGGTGGTGCTGGACGCGAGCTCGATGGGGAAGGTCGCACGCTCCGCGGTCACCTTGAGGTGCTCGACGGCGTCGACGAGCAGGTCGCCTCGCGCCGCCGCTTGCGTGCTCTCCACCATGTGCTCCTCGCGCCCGGGGTCGGTCACGGATCGTCACGCCGACCCGGTGCGGGGCAGTCGACGGCCCGCGGCACATTCTGTCAGGTGGAGCCCAGCCAGGGGGCGCTTCCGCAGCGGCGAGCCGCGGCCGTCGCCACGGCTGCGGCCCCGGTCCCGGGACGGTACGGTCGCCCTCGCTAGACTCCCCCGGACGGTCCTCGTCATGGACGCACCGTGACGGGACGGCAGCCATCGTGCTGCCCATGCAGCCCCCAGGAGACCAGGAGACCCCCTTGGCCACGTCCCGCGCCTCCAAGCAGGCCGCCCGCGAGCGCGCCGCCGCCCTGCGGGCCCAGCAGCAGGCGGCCGAGCGCCGCCGCCGGGTCCTGCTCGCCGCCGTCACCTCCCTGGTGGTCCTCGCGATCGTCGGGGCGGTCGTGGCCGTGGCGCTGCTCAACCGGGGCAAGCCCTCCCCCGCGGCAGCTTCGGCCGCCCGGCTCGACGCCGCCTCGCTGGCGGCTCTCAACGACGTCCCGGAGCAGACCCTGCAGTCGGCGGGCGCGGGTGACACGACCAACGGCCCCACCCGCGCCAAGGACGCGACGGCGGTGACCAAGGATGGCAAGCCGCAGGTGCTCTACGTGGGCGCGGAGTACTGCCCCTACTGCGCCGGCCTGCGCTGGTCGACCGCCGTGGCCCTCGGCCGCTTCGGGCAGTGGACCTCGCTGACCGAGGGCCGGTCCGTCAAGGAGCCCGGCCTCGAGCCGCTCGCCACGGTGTCCTTCAGCCAGCAGAACCACGGCGCCGCCTACACCAGCGACACCGTCGCGTTCACCGGCTACGAGACCACCACCTCGGAGAGCAAGAACGGCCGCTACGTCCCGCTGGACACCCTCGACGGCGCCGACAAGAAGCTCTTCGAGACCTACGACTTCCCGCCCTACACCGACGAGCGCAGCAAGGGTGCGATCCCCTTCGTCTCCATCGGGGGCAAGACCTTCCAGCACGGCGGCCTCATGGACATCAAGCTGCTGGAGGGCAAGTCGGCGCAGCAGATCGCGGGCTCCCTCAAGGCGGGCACCGACCCGGCGGCCAAGGCGATCCTCGAGGGCGCCAACGTGCTGACCGCTGCGATCTGCGAGCAGACCGGCGGCAAGCCGGCCGACGTGTGCTCCAGCAAGGCCGTCAAGGACGCCGCCGGCAAGATCAAGGACAAGTGAGCGGCGCATGACCCGGACCACGCGCAAGGGCGGCGTCCCACGGGACGGCTACGTCCGCCCGCCGGTCGCCCGCCCGGAGCGCCGCGCCCCCGGCTGGCTGGTCGGCAGCAGCCTCGGGCTCTCGGTGGTCGGCCTGCTGACCTCGGCCTACCTCAGCTACGAGCACCGCACCGGGGGGCAGACGCTCGCGTGCCCCGAGGGTCAGGTCGTCAGCTGCGCCACGGTGACCCGGTCGGCATACGCGACGGTGCTGGGGATGCCGGTGGCCTACCTCGGGCTGCTCTACTTCGTCGCCCTGGTCCTCCTGTGCCTGCCCGCCGTATGGCGCCGCCCCCGCCTGGACCTGCCCCGGCTCGCGATGGCCGCCGTCGGCCTCGTGGCGGTCTGCTACCTGGTGTGGGCCGAGGTCCAGCTGGGCGCGATCTGCCTGTGGTGCACGCTGGTGCACGTCGTGACGCTGCTGCTCCTCCTCGTGCTCGTCTTCGGGCGCGCGCTGCTGCCGTCCGAGCCGGCATAGCCGTCGTCGCCGACCCTTCCGACCCTTCCGCCCCTTCCGACCAGGCCGGCCCGCCGGCCCACCGGTAGCGCGCGGCGCCCCCGCCCCGGCAGGTCCGGGTCGGGGGCGCCGTCGGCATACGGCCTGGGCGTCAGCTCACTTGAGCACGATCCGGTCCAGCGGGCCGGGCGTGTAGGGCGAGTGCGCGGACAGGTAGGCGGCGAAGCCGTCGATGTCCAGGCCACCGATCAGCTTGTTGGTGCCCTCCTTGAAGACCGGGAAGCCGTCACCACCGTCGGACAGGAAGTTGTTGGTGACGATCCGGTAGGTCTTGCCGGCGTCGTTGGCGACGGGCTGGCCGTCGATGGTGATGTTGCTGATCGCGCCGGCAGCGGTCCGCTCGTAGCGGAAGCCCTTGCTGACCTGCAGCACCTTGGGGAAGGCCGCGTTGGTGCCGGTGAACTGCTGGCCGAGCAGCGTGTAGAGCTGCGCGCCCGTCAGGTCCATGGACACCAGGTAGTTGTTGAACGGCTGGACCTGGAAGGCCTCCTCGTAGGTGACCACGCCGTCGCCCTCGCTGCCGGACGCCTTGTAGGTGAGGTCGGTGCGGATGCCGCCCGGGTTCATGAACGCCGCGACCGGCTTGACGCCGCCCGACACGACCGAGGGGTCGGCGAGCTGCGCGTCGGCGATCAGGTCACCGAGGGTGGACTCGCCGGCGGGGTTCTGGGTCTTGGTGACGTCCGTCGTGATCTGGCCGAGCACCTTGGTCGCGATCGGCTTGACGAGCTCCTTGTACTTCGCGACCAGCGCGGACACCGCCGGGTCCGGGGTGACGTCCCGCGAGACGATCCGGTTGGTCACCTGCACCGAGCTGCGCACGATGTCCCGCGAGCGGGTGTCGTACTTCATCCGGGCGTCGGTGACGAGCCGGCCGAAGGACAGCGCGGACGTGACGTAACGGGGCTGCCCGTCGGGGTCGGGCACGTCGCAGACATAGCTCTGGTGGGTGTGACCGGTCATCACCAGGTCGAACTTCGGGGACAGGTTGCGCGCGATCGGCAGGATCTCGCTGTTGGGGTCGAGCTCGCCTCCCTTGCCGCACACCGAGTCGTAGGTGGGGTTGACCCCGTAGGTCTTGCCGTCGGGGGCCTGCCACTGCTGCTGCCGCAACGAGCCGCCCTGGTGGACCATCGCGACGATCGCCTTGACCCCCTGGCGCTGCAGCTGGTTGGCGGCGGCGTTCATGGTCGCGACCTCGTCGCGGAAGTCCAGCCCGGCCACCCCGGCCTGCGTGACGATGTTGGGGGTGTCCTTCAGGACCGCGCCGACGAAACCGACCTTGACGCCGCCGACCTCCTTGACGACGTAGGGAGGCAGCACCGTCTTGTTGGTGCCCTTGTAGAACACGTTGGCCGCGACCATGGGGTAGGCCGTGCCCTGGTAGGTGCCGCTCGCGCAGGAGTTCTGGTTGTCCTTGCCGTCGCCGTCGTCGAGGCAGCCGCCCTGCACGATGCGCAGCAGCTCGCGGTAGCCCTCGTCGAACTCGTGGTTGCCGATGGTCCCGACGCCGACACCCATGAGGTTGAGCGCCTCGATGGTGGGCTCGTCGTGGAACGCCGCGGACAGCAGCGGCGAGGCCCCCACCTGGTCACCCATCACCGCGGTGATGGAGCGCGCCTGGCCCTGGCGCAGGGTCTTCAGGTGGGTGGCGAGGTTGGCGGCGCCGCCCGCGTCGACGGTCACGTCGACCGGCTTGCCGGTCGTCGGGTCGAGCCGGTGGTCGACGACGACCCGGCCGCTCGAGCCGGCCGGCGCCTCGAGGTTGCCGTGGAAGTCGTTGAAGCCCAGGATCTGCAGGTCCACGAGCTTGTCGCCCGGCTTGCCAGGCTTGTCGGGCTTGCCAGGCTTGCCGGGGTGACCGGGCTTGTGAGGCTTGGTGTGGCCCTTGCCGCGGCCCTGGTCGCCCTGGTCGGCGGCGAGGGCGGGGGCGGCGGACGCCGTGATCATGACGAGGCCGGCGAGGACGGCGGCCGCGCGCGTGGTGCGCACTCGAGACATGTCTCTCCCTGAGGACGGCACGCCGTCGTCGGCGTGCTGACGGTCCGGGCTCGGGGGCGGGCCCGGAGGCGTCGGCCGCGGCCGGCACGTCGGCGTGCGGGCCGTGGGCGGCGCCTGCTGAACTGGACGTTAACCTGCGCCACGCGCCGAGCGTCAAGGCCACCTGGGAGTGTCCGCGAGGTGTCGGGGGCGGGAAGTTTGTCCGACCCCTCACCCGTATGCCGCACCGGCGCCCCGCCTCAGCGCCGCCGGCGGTGGGCAGGCGGCATACGGGACGTCCCCCCGTCCCAGGCATGGACCCGGCGCCACCGGATCTCACCGAGAGTCACGCTCCCCAGCCGTCCGGGCGGAGTTCGTCGGACAAATCCCCCGGCCTCTCCCAGCCGCCTGAGACGGGCGGGGCAGCCGTTCTACCGTCGTCGTCGGACCGGCCCGCTCACGACGCGCGACCCGAGACGACACGAGACCAGACGACGCCAGACCCGAAGGAGGCGGCATGACCGGCACCCCCGTCAGCGACGGCTACCGCCGTCGGGACGTCCCCCACCCCGACCACGTCGCCGAGCTGAGCTGGATGCGCGAGCACCGCCGCAGCCCCGAGTGGATCGAGACGGCCCTGGACCGCGACCTCGAGCTGCGCGGCCAGGCGGGGGCGGTCCTGTGCCACGTGATCGGCGAGCACCTGGCGCCGGAGCCCGAGAGCCCGCTCGGGGAGTTCGTCGTCTACGACATCCTGCGCCCGGACGCCGTGCTGGACCAGCTCGACGTGCTCGCCGACGACTGCGAGCACCCGCGGTGGGTCCAGGCGCTGCGGGAGTTCTGCGAGGCCGCCCGGCGCGCGGGCTGGACCGGGTGGGGCCGCACCGACGAGCCCCGGCCGATGCTCTACGTCGCCCGGTCCCGCTGCGAGGTCGGCCGCTGGGTCGACATGACCCGCCCGGAGCGCGCCGTCGAGCTGGCCCTGGCGTCGCTGCCCGGCGACCCGCGCGACCTGGAGTGGCAGGTGCACGGGCGGATGGGCTTCTACGAGGTCTACCCCCTCGTGCAGCCCGAGCTGTGGGTGATGCACGCGCTCGGGCAGGGCATCGACCGTCACGGCGAGGCCTACGCCGCCTACGCCGAGCACACCTTCCAGCAGGCGATGTCCGAGCACGACTTCGAGGCCCGCTACCGCGGCCACGTGGCGAGCCTGGAGGAGTTCGTGCACCGGCAGGCCGACGAGCGCGGCTGGTTGCGGGCCCTGACGACCATCAACGCGGTGCCCGGGCTGCGCGGCGCGGTGCTGCTGGACATGGACGCGCTGACCCGTGAGGTCTTCTCCACCGGCTACTCCTACGAGCCGGCCCGGCAGGGCTTCCACGTCTTCGGCCCCCCGGTCCTCTGACCTGGGCGACGGGCCGATGCGATCGGCCCACGCGACCGATGCGATCGGCCGACGCGGCGGGCGCCCGGCCTCGATCGGGTCCCGCGTGGCGCCCACTAGACTGGCGGCCCTTGCCTCCATAGCTCAATGGATAGAGCATCGGCCTTCTAATCCGACGGTTGCAGGTTCGAGTCCTGCTGGAGGCGCCATGATCACCGGGGACGTCGAGGTCCACGTGGCGCGCGTCGTCGACACCCCGGGGCTGCGTGGCCTGCTGGACGACGACGAGCTGCTCCGGCTCGAGGGCCTGCACCGGCCCGCGGACCGCGCCCGCCTCGTCGCCTCCCACGCGTTGCTGCGGCTCGCCCTGGCCGTCCGCTGCGGGGTCGACCCGCACGACGTGGTGCTCGAGCGCCGTTGCCCCACCTGCGGGTCCACCGAGCACGGCCGCCTCGTCGCGCCCGACCTGGACCAGCACCTGAGCCTCGGGCACGCCGGTGGGCTCGCCGTCGTCGCGCTCTCCCCCACCGCTCCCGTCGGGGTGGACGTGGAGGTCGAGTCGGCTTGCGCCTTCGAGGGATTCGACGAGGTGTCGCTGCACCCGGAGGAGATCGCGGAGCTCGCCGAGCTCGACGACCGCGACGCGGCGTGGGCCCGCGCGACGTGGTGGGTGCGCAAGGAGGCGGTGCTCAAGGCCACGGGCCACGGCATGACGCTGGACCCCCCGACGGTGCGCCTCACCGCCCCCACCGAGGCCCCGGCGCTGCTGGCGTGGCCCGAGCCGCCCGCGCCGGTCGTGCACGTCGAGGACCTGCGGGCCCCGCAGGGCTACGTCGCGGCGGTGGCGCTGCACGACCTCGACGACCGGGTCGCGGCCATCGAGGTGGTGCAGCGAGACGGGGACGAGCTGCTCGACCTGCCCTGAGGATCGCCGTGAGCGCCGCGGGCCGGCGGCGGCTCCGCGGGTCAGCGGCGTGCGGGCAGCTTGGGGAGGGTCGGCTGCTCGAGCCACGCCTTGAGGAGGGTGCGGGCGGGCGCACCGCCATACGTCCTCGCGTGCTCGACGAACATCTCCGTCGTCACGACCGACTGCAGGTGCTCGGCCACCCAGGCCTGCACCAGCTCGCCGAAGACCTGGTCCCCCAGCAGCCGGCGCAGCGCGTGCAGGGTGAGCGCGCCACGCTTGTAGACGCGGTCGTCGAACATGTCGGCCGCGCCCGGGTCGGCGATCACCAGGTCCTGCGGCTGGCGCTTGAGGGCGGCGTGCCAGCGGCGAGCGGCGGCGTCGGTGCTCTCGCCACCGCCGTAGGGCGCCCACAGCCACTCCGCGTAGCACGCGAAACCCTCGTTGAGCCAGATGTGCTGCCAGCTCGCGACCCCGACGGCGTTGCCGAACCACTGGTGGGCGAGCTCGTGCGCCACCAGGCGCTCGTCGTGGCGGCGTCCGCCGCAGTGGTTGGCGCCGAAGGTCGAGAAGCCCTGCGACTCCAGCGGGATCTCCAGCGGGTCGTCGGTGACGACGACGTCGTAGCCCGCCGCGAACGGGTAGGGCCCGAACGCCGCGGTGAACAGCTCCATCATCTGGGGCTGCCGCGCGAAGTCGTGCAGCGCGGTGCGCCGCAGCCGGGCGGGCAGGTGGAGCCGCTGCGGCACCGGCCCGGCCGCGAGCTCCTCGGTCACGTAGGCGCCGATCTGCACGCTCGCGAGGTAGGGCGACATCGGCTCGCGCTGCTCGTAGCGCCAGGTGGTGCGCGAGCCCCGCACGGTCCGCCCCACCAGGGCGCCGTTGGTGACCAGCACGTATGGCGAGTCCGTGGTCGCCTCGATCGCGTAGGTCGCCTTGAGCGCCGGGTGGTCGTTGCAGGGGAACCACGTGGGCGCGCCGTCGGGCTGACCGGCGACCAGGACGCCCTCGGTGAGCTCCTCCCAGCCGACCTCGCCCCAGGGGCCGCGGGTGGGGCGGGGGTTGCCCGACCACTGCACCTCGACCGTGACGTCGGCGCCGGTCGGCAGGGGGCGGGCCGGGGTGATCGTGAGGCGGTCACCGCGGTGGGCGTAGCGGACCCGCGCCCCGTCGACCAGGACCTTGCCGACGGACAAGGTCCCGGCCAGGTCCAGGGCGAAGCGGTCCAGCCGCTGCAGCGGGCTGATCGCGATGCGGGCGCGACCGGCGAGACGGTTGCTCGGGACCCGGTAGTCCAGCGCGAGGTCGTAGTGGCGCACGGCATACGTGAGGTCGCCGTGGTGGGGGACGTAGGGGTCCGGGCCGATCACGACGTTGCGGGGCTTGCGGGGCAGGGCCGGGGGCTTCATGCGCCGGCGGTCCACGGCGCGACGGGGTTGCCGATCCAGCGGGTGCCGTCGGGGACCTGCTCGCCGCGCAGCACCAGGGAGGCGGGCCCGACGGTGGTGGCGCGGCCGAGCCCGGCAGCGGGCAGGATCACGCCGTGGGGCCCCATGGTGGAGCCGTGCTCGAGGGTGACGGTGTCCATCTGCATGATCCGATCATGGAAGAGGTGGGTCTGCAGGACGCATCCGCGGTTGACGCTCACCCCGTCTCGCAGGGTGACCAGGTCGGCCTCGGGCAGCCAGTAGCTCTCGCACCACACTCCCCTGCCGATGGTGGCGCCGAGCAGCCGCAGCCACACGTTGAGCACCGGCGTGCCGGTCGCCGCCCACGCGAACCACGGCGCCGCCACCATCTCCACGAAGGTGTCGACGACCTCGTTGCGCCATACGAAGCTGCTCCACAACGGGTGCTCGGTGACCGCGAGGCGTCCGACCAGGGCCCACTTGACCGCGGCCGTCACGAGGCCGGCCACGACACCGGCCACCAGCAGCACGACACCGCCGAGCAGCGCGGCGGCCCACAGCCCGACCTGCGCCCACAGCAGCAGCAGCGTGGCGACGACCAGCAGCGCCAGCGCGACCGTGCACATGACGGGCACGAGGCGGCACAGCTCGACCAGACCCCGGGCCACCTTGAGGCGGCGGCTGGGGTGGTAGGTGCGGGACACGTCGTGGTCGGTGGCCTGCCGCTGCAGCTTGACCGGCGGCGAGCCGAGCCAGGACGAGCCGGACTTGGACTTGGCGGGGGCGGCGGAGAGCACCGCGACCAGGCCGTTCTTGGGGACCGCGCGACCGGGGGCGGCCATCCCCGAGTTGCCGAGGAAGGCCCGCTTGCCGACCTTGGCGCGCTCGATGTGCACCCAGCCGCCGCCCAGCTCGTAGGACGCGATCATCGTGTCGTCCGCGAGGAAGGAGCCCTCCCCGATGCGGGTCATCGCGGGCAGCAGCAGCACCGTCGAGGCCTCCACGTTGCGCCCCACCCGCGCCCCGAGCAGCCTCAGCCACACGGGGGTGAGGAGGCTGGCGTAGAGGGGGAACAGCAGCGTCCGGGCGCTGTCCAGCAGCCGCTCGGTCGCCCAGACCTGCCAGCCGATCCGCGACCGCACCGGGTGGTAGCCCGGCTGCAGCCCGAGCCCGAGCAGGCGGACCGCGACGAGGGTGAGCAGCGCCAGGGTCAGCATCCCGAGGACCGTCGCCGCCGGCGTCCACGCCAGGGCCCGACCGAGGGCCGCGCCGAGGGTGGTGGTGCCCCGGACCGCCCAGAGCAGCAGCGCCACGGCGGGCAGCGCCGCGAGGGTGGGGACGAGGCCGAGCAGCACCGCGCTGGCGGCATACATGATGAGCCACGCGCGGGACTGGACCGGGCGGTCGGCCGGCCACGCGGGCCGCGCCCGACCGACCTTGACCGCGGGAGAGCCGGCCCAGAGCTCGCCGTCCGGGACCTCCCCCGTGACGTAGGAGCCGGCCAGCACCTCGGCGTCGCGCCCGACGACGGTGCCCGGACCGAGCGTGGACCGGCCGCCGACGACCGCGCCGGCGCGCACCGTCACGTGCCCCACGTGCAGCAGGTCCCCGTCGAGCCAGTGCCCGGCGAGGTCGACCTCCGGCTCGACCGAGCAGCCGCGGCCGAGGGTGAGCATGCCGGTGACCGGCGGCAGCGTGTGCAGGTCGGCGTCGCGCCCGACCTTGGCGCCGAGGGCCCTGGCGTAGTAGACGATCCACGGCGCGCCCGCCATGGTGACCGCGCCGACGGCCTCGGCGAGACGCTCGGCGGCCCACAGGCGCAGGTGGACCGACCCGCCGCGCGGGTAGGTGCCGGGCCGGAGCCCGGCGAGCAGGAGGCGGGCCCCGACGACGGTCAGGCTCATCCGGCCGAGCGGCGTCAGCAGCAGGAACCACCCGAGCCCGACCAGCCACCACGGCGTGACCGGCGCCCACGGCAGGTCGATCACCAGGTGGGCGAGGTTGCCGGCCAGCGCGACGCCCACCAGCCACTGCAGCGCCGTGAGCGTCGACAGCGGGACGCCGATCAGCAGCTGCGCCAGCTGGGAGCGTCGCGGGACCGGGGTGATCGTGCGCGGCGGTGCCTGGTCGGTGCGCTGCCGGGCGGCCATGACGTCAAGGAAGGACGCCTGGTCCGCGAGCCGGGAGTGCGCGTATGCCGCCGCCACCGTCATCTCGGGGTGGGTCCGCCGCAGCACCGACACGAGCTGCGCGCTGGTCAGGCTGGAGCCGCCGAGCCCGAAGAAGTCGTCGTCCGGGCTGGTGACCGGCGAGCCCAGCACCGCCGACCACTGCTCGGCGAGCCACGCGCTGGTCCCCGTGAGGGTCGGCCCATCGCCGCCGGCGCTGGGCGCGAGGTCCGGCAGCGGCCAGGGCAGGGCCGCGCGGTCCACCTTGCCGGAGGTCTTGGTGGGCAGGGTGTCCGTGACGGCGATGAGCGGGACCAGCGCGGCGGGCAGCACCGTCGCGAGCTCCTGACGCGCCTGGGCACGGTCGAAGGAGTCGGGGTCCTGCGGCACGACGTAGCCCACGAGGACCTGGCCGCCCGCGTCGGTGGCCTTGACCGCGGCCGCGGCCCCGGCGACCTCGGGCAGCGCCTGCAGCGCGGCGTCGACCTCGCCGAGCTCGATGCGCCGGCCGCCGAGCTTGACCTGCTCGTCCGCCCGGCCCATGAAGATCAGCCCATCCGGCTCGTAGCGCACCAGGTCCCCCGACCGGTAGGCGCGGTCCCAGCCGAGCAGCGGCAGCGGGGCGTACTTCTCGGCGTCCTTCGCGGGGTCGAGGTAGCGGGCCAGCCCGACGCCGCCGATGATCAGCTCCCCCACCTCGCCCTGGCTCACCAGCTGGTCGTCCTTGATGACCGCGAGCTCCCAGCCGTCGAGCGGCAGCCCGATCGAGACGGGACCCTCGCCGGTCATGCGGGCGCCGCAGGCGACGACGGTGGCCTCGGTGGGGCCGTAGGTGTTCCAGACCTCCCGGCCGGGCTGGACCAGCCGCTCCGCGAGCTCGGGCGGGCAGGCCTCGCCGCCGAAGATCAGCAGCCGGACCGCGTCCAGGCTGTCCGGCGGCCACAGGGCGGCGAGCGTCGGGACGGTGGAGACGATGGTGATGCCGCGCTCGACGAGCCACGGGCCGAGGTCCATGCCGGTGCGGACCAGGGCGCGGGGGGCGGGCACGAGGCAGGCTCCGTGGCCCCAGGCCAGCCACATCTCCTCGCAGCTGGCGTCGAAGGCGACCGAGAGGCCGGCGAGGACCCGGTCACCGGGCCCCTGCGGCGCGTCCTGCAGGAACATCCGGGACTCGGCGTCGACGAAGGCCGCCGCGCTGCGGTGCGTCACCGCCACCCCCTTGGGGGTCCCGGTCGAGCCGGAGGTGAAGATCACCCAGGCGTCGTCGTCCGGGGAGGGGCGCCGGTCGAGGTTGCCGGGACGGTCGGCGTCCAGGTCGAGCAGGTGCAGCCGCAGGCCCGCGGTGACGACGAGCACGGCTCCCGCCTCGGAGAAGACCAGCTCGGCGCGCTCGCGGGGGTCGTCGGCGTCGACCGGGACGTAGGCGGCCCCGGCGAGCAGCACCGCCACGATGGCGACGTAGAGGTCGCACGTGCCCGACGGCACCCGGATCCCGACCGTGTCGCCGCGGCGCACGCCCTCGGCGTGGAGCCGGTCGGCGAGCGCACCGGCGCGGGACAGCAGCTCGGTGTAGTCCAGGACCGTGGTGCCGTCGTCGATCGCCGCGGCCGTCGGGTGCCGGCGTGCCACCTCCTCCAGGAGGTCCACCAGGGTGCGGGGCGCCGGGGTCTCGCCACCGATCAGCTGTGCTCGTGCCACGTCGTTCGTCGTCCCTGTCGTCGATGCCTGGAGCAGGTGCCCCGCCGTCGTCGACGCGGGCCCACCTCACGGTGGCAGGCGCAGCCGCCGGGTCCGCCGGTCGCCACGTCGCACGACGGGTTGTTAACCAGCCGTTAACCTTACAGTGCCCGCGACCCCACGAACTGGGCACGACACTCCATCATCGCGGTGAGCAGCCGTCGCTCCTCGGCGAGGACGTGGTCGTCCACGTCGCCCAGCTGCATCCGGTGGCGCAGCATGGCCAGGTCGCTCGCCGCGTCCTGGAAGGTGACCATCGCCGACTGCAGCCGCAGGCCGCCGGCCCCGCGCGCCCACGACCGGGCGGCGCGGCGCGCCGCCACCGACCCCAGCATCGCGACGTCGACGTCGGTGAGCCAGCCCGCCCTGGCGTAGCGCCCCAGCTCGGTGACGACGATGCGCGCCTCCCGGCGACGCGCCCAGGTCGCCAGCCCGACGAAGACGGCGAAGATCGGCACCTGCATGAAGAGGTAGCCGGTGACGAAACCCTCGAGCCCGGCGACGGCCGAGAGGTTCCAGGCGGCGTGGAGGGCCACCGCGACGAGCCAGCCGAGCAGCGGCGCGAGGACCCGCAGGACCCGGCTGCGCGTGAACGCCGCGACCCCGAGCCCGATGCCGGTGCAGCAGGTGAAGATCGGGTGGGCGAACGGCCCGACCACCCCCCGCAGCACCAGCGTCGCGACCAGACCCTCGGCGCCGGCCTCGTTGAAGGCGCGGCCGAGGTAGAGGATGTTCTCCCCGAAGGCGAACCCGGCGGCGCACAGCCCGGCGTAGACCAGCCCGTCGACGACCCCGTCGAACTCGCGCCGGTGCCGCCGCAGGACCAGCAGCACCCCGGTCCCCTTGGCCGTCTCCTCCACGACGGGCGCGACGAGGACGGCCCCGAGCGAGGTGGGGTCGGCCCCGGTGGTGCCCGCGATGATCGCCATGGTGCCGGTGTTGGCGACGAGGGCGACGGCGGTGGCCACCACCGCGCCCCAGACGAAGGCGAGCAGCAGCAGCCGCCGCGGCTCGCTCTCGAGCCGGTCGACCCACAGGAAGGCCGGGACGACGATGCCGAGCGGCAGCACCGCGAAGGCGAGCCCGAGCAGCCCGGCTCCCGGCCCGGTGGACACGCCCACCGCGCCGAGCAGCACCAGGCCGCACAGGCTCAGGCCGAGCAGCGCCAGCCCGCCGGAGACCCACCGCCGCAGCGTCAGCCGGCGCGGCGGCACGGCCGCCCCGGCCAGGCGTGCGGTGACCCCCGGCCCTCGATCCATGGCTGCAGGCTAGCCGCTCGCGCCCGGCCCGGCGGGCCCGGTGACGCCCTCGCCGGCGGCCGACGAGCCCGGACGGCGCGAGGGCGGTGGCTAAGGTGGTGTCCGTGACTGGCGCAACCACCGACCGAGCCCTGACCGACCGCATCGTCTGGATCGACTGCGAGATGACCGGGCTGTCGCTCACCGACGACGCCCTGATCGAGGTCGCCGCGCTGGTCACCGACTTCGAGCTCAACCAGCTCGGGGAGGGCGTGGACGTGGTCATCCGCCCGGAGCAGGCGGCCCTGGACCAGATGAACGACTTCGTGCGCGAGATGCACACCACCAGCGGCCTCCTCGCCGAGCTGGAGTCAGGCCTCTCGCTCGCCGACGCGCAGGCCACGGTGCTGGACTACGTCCGCCAGTGGGTCCCCGAGGCCGGCAAGGCCCCCCTCGGCGGCAACACCGTCGGCACGGACCGCGGCTTCCTGGCCCGGGACATGCCCGAGCTGGAGTCCCACCTGCACTACCGGGTTATCGACGTGTCGTCGGTCAAGGAGCTCTCCCGGCGGTGGTACCCCCGCGCCTACTTCAACTCGCCCAAGAAGTTCGGCGGGCACCGGGCCCTCGCCGACATCACCGAGTCGATCGCCGAGCTGCGCTACTACCGCGAGGCGGTCTTCGTGCCCCAGCCGGGGCCGACCAGCGACCAGGCCAAGGCCATCGCGGCGCGTCACGGGTCGGTGGCTCCCGCCGCCGACTGAGGTGGTCATGAGCACCTCCGATCCGGGGTAATATGGTCCGCGCTGATCGGCACGGCTTCCGTGCCCGGCGCCATGGTGGGTGTAGCTCAGCTGGTAGAGCACCTGGTTGTGGTCCAGGTGGCCGCGGGTTCAAGTCCCGTCACTCACCCCACGTGATCGCCCCCGACCGGTTCGCCGGTCGGGGGCGATCCTCGTCTCCGCCCCCTCTCACCCCCCGGTCCCGGGCGTGAGCCGTATGCCGCCCCGCCCGCCCGCTCCCGGACCCGACTCACGGACCTGGCTCACGGACCCGGCTCACGGACCCGGTCGTGGGCGGGCCCGGCTCACCCGGACGTGCACCACCTCGGCGCGGGACGGCTCGCCCGCCGCGACGATGGCACCGTCCCGCCGCAACGAGGACAGGACGGGCGCCAGCGACGCCTCGCGGTCGCCCTGGTCGTCGACCAGCGCTGCGGCGGCGGCATACGTCTCGAGGTCGTGGTTGACCTCCACCCCGGAGCGGCCGCTGTCGAAGCGGACCGTCACGCGGTGCGCCTGATCGCCGTTGGGGCGGCCGTCGGCCTTGGTCACGAGGTCGCGGTCGCCGTCGAGGGCGAGCGTGGTGACCCCCGCCGGCTGGCGCAGGTTGGCGATGGGGGCGGCGACGGCGACCACGTGGGTGACCCGGTATCCGCGGCGCTGCAGCCGCTCGGCCGCCATCGTCGCCGCCATGCCGCCCTGGGAGTGACCGACGAGCGTGATCGGGACGTCCCGGGGCACGCCGCTCGTCACGACCGCCTCCTCCACCCCACGGGCGTACGCGCTGGCCTCGCCCGCCGACGCGGTGACGTTGCCGGAAAGGTCGCGCACCTGGTCGGTCTGCTCTCCCGGGAGCGACCACGCGTCGGTCCCCGGGACGTCGACGACCACGGCGTGCCGCTCCCGGCCGCCCGCCCCGGAGGTGATGGTCCGCACCGCCACGGTGCCGTCGGGCTCGCGGTTGGTCTCGGCGAGCCCGCGGACCAGGTCCTGCGTCGATCGGGGCGCCGTCGTCGCCACCGGGGGACCGACCGCGGCCACCTCGGGGTCGCCGTCCTGCCAGAGCGGCGCCAGCTCGTGGGCGACGACCGCCACCGGAGCCACCTCGGCGTGCTCCCCCACCACCGCCCGACCGCCGACCGAGGCCGCCAGCGGGAGCACCGAGCCGAGCACGGCCACCCCCTCGACCCGCTGCTCGAGGTCGAGGGCGTGGTCGCTGGCCCACCGGCTGCCCGCCTCCTCGGCACCGAGGGGCCGCCCGGCCTCGACGACCTCGCCGAGGTACGCCTGACCGGCGTCGGTCATCACCCGCTGCGGGCACGCCGCCGCCGTGGCGACGTCCCCGACGACGGCCGCCACCCCCGCCGCCTCCCACAGCGCGGTGTTGGCGACCTCGACCGCGTCGTAGGCGTGCGCCGCGGCCGTCAGCCCGAGCCCCAGCGTCCCGGCGCCCCCGGCGACCACGACGGGCGAGTCCGGGCCGAAGGTGGCTCGCTGCAGCAGCATGCCGGCGTGCGCCGCGGTCACCGGGGACAGCGCGGCCGTGCCCTCGACCAGCAGGGCCGCCCGGGCCAACGACAGGGCCACCGCGCCGTCGTGCACCTCGCTGCCGGCGGCCCGGCACAGTCCCGCGAGCCGGACCACGTCCTCCACCACCACCCGCGTGCCCCCGGCGCCACCGTCGATCCCGGTGATGCGCGGCCCGGTGACGCGCGGCCCGGTGATGCCCGGCCCGGCGCCCGGGCCGGCGTCGGTCATGGCCGACCCGCGGAGACGAGCCCGCCAGGAGACTCCAGCTCCATCGCCCGACGCAGCCCCGCGACCCCTGCCGCCGCGACCGCCCCCACCTCCGCGGACGCCCGCGCGAGCTCTGCCCACGCCGCCGACGCGGCGATCCCGTGGGCGCGCACCGACGCCGCGGCCTCGCGCACCTGCTCGGCGCCCGACCGCAGCCGGTCGGTCAGCAGCGTCACCTGGCGCCGAGCGGCCTCGGCCGCCGGGGACTCCCAGTCCATCGCGGCCGCCGTCGCCTCGATCCGCACGGCCGCCTCCTCCATGTCGCGCGCGTGCCGCTCCAGCTGCGCCGCGCACGCCGCCACCTCACGTCCGTCCACCGTCACCTCCCTGCCCCACCGCCCTCCCATGGGCGATCCTGGGGAGGATGCTAGGAAGGACCGGACCGCACCGGCCCGGGCGACCGCTCGCCTGGGGACGACCCCGACCGGAGCGCGACGGGCTGTGGACAACCACGGCGCCCGACGCGTTCCCGCCCCGAGAGGAACCATGCGCACCCTGCCCGCTCGCCGACCGTCAGCCCGCTCGCTGCCCGACCGCCCCCGCCTGACCGCGCTGCTCACGCTGGCGTTCACCGCCCTGGTCAGCGTTGTGCTGGCGACCGTGGCGACGACCGCGTCCGCCCACTCGACCCTGGTCTCCTCCGACCCCGCCGACGGCAGCACCGTGACGACCGCGCCGCGGGCGGTGACGCTGACCTTCAACGAGGACATCAAGGGTGAGTTCAGCAAGGTGCTGGTGACCGGCCCCGCCGGCGACCAGCTGAGCACGTCCGTCACGGCCGCGGGCCCGACGGTCCGGGCGACCCTGCCGGCGCAGCTGCAGCCGGGCGCCTACCGCGTCGTCTACAGCGTGGTCAGTGCCGACACCCACCGCATCGCGGGCGAGCTCCGCTTCACGCTGACGAGCACGTCCGGCACCTCCAGCACCTCCAGCACCTCCAGCACCTCCAGCACGTCCAGCACGACACCCGGCGCCACCAGCCTCACCTCCGACGCCGCCACGTCCGGCGCGCAGCGCACCTCGGCAGCCACCTCGGGCGCCGCGGCCCCGTCCAGCAGCCAGGGCACCGGCCAGGGCACGAGCGAGCGCACCGGCCAGGAGTCGACCGGTGCTCCGGCCTGGCTGGTCCCGCTCCTGCTGACCGCCGTGGCCGTGCTGGTGCTCGGCCTCCTCGTGCGGGCACGCAACCGGCGCAGCCGCTGACGCAGCGTGCCCCTGGGCACCCGCCCGGGGGGCGATCGGCCTCTGCCTCGTGCCAGGGCCTCCCCCGGGGCCGCGGGTTGGGGGCATGGTCGGTCCAACGCTGCCAGACCGGTCCGACCGGCCCGGTGACGGTGGCGGGACCCGAGGCGGTGAGGCATGTCCGGTCTGGTGCTGGCCGTGCTGGTCGTGGGCGTCACCACGACGGCGTGGTCGCTGGTGGGCCTGTGCCGGCTCGCGGCCGCGGCATACGGCTCGGTGACCCCCGCCCACCCGGGCACCCACCGGCGCACCCCGCACCCGCCGACGCCGGAGCAGGTCGCGATCCTCGTGGCCGCGCACGACGAGGAGCTCGTGGTAGAGCAGACGGTCCGCAGCGCCACCCGGCTCGTGGCCCCCACGCAGGTCTACATCGTCAGCGACGGGTCGCAGGACCGGACCGTCGAGCTCGCCCGCAGGAGCGGCGCGCACGTCCTGGACCTGCAGCCCAACCGCGGCAAGGCGGGCGCCCTCGCCGCCGGCATCGAGCACTTCGGGCTCTGCGACCGTTACGAGGTCGTCATGCTGCTGGACGCCGACACCCAGCCCGCGGACGACTACCTCACGACCGCGCTGCCGCTCTTCGCGGACCCCGAGGTGGTGGCCGTCGCCGGGCGCGCGCGCACCATCTTCGAGCCCGCCTCCCCCACGCTGCTGGGACGCTTCCTCGTCGCCTACCGCGAGCGCCTCTACGTCGTGGTCCAGCTGCTCCTGAAGTACGGCCAGGCCGCCCGGCCCGCCAACGCCGTCCCCATCGTCCCCGGCTTCGCGAGCCTCTACCGCTCCCGGGCGCTGCGCGAGATCGACGTCGCGGCACCCGGGTTGGTCATCGAGGACTTCAACATGACCTTCGAGGTGCACCGCAAGCGCCTCGGCCGCATCGCCTTCCACCCCGCGGCCGCCACCGCCTACACGCAGGACCCGGACCGGTTCCGCGACTACCGCCTCCAGGTGCGGCGGTGGCTGCTGGGCTTCTGGCAGACCGTCCGGCTGCACGGTGTGCACCGGGGGGTGTTCTGGGCGGCCCTGTGGCTCTTCGTCGTCGAGCTGGTCGGCTCGTGCCTGGTGTGGCTGCTGGTGCTGCCCCTCCTCGCCTGCAGCCTGGTGGCCTCGGCCCTGGTCGCCTCGACCGCGGCCGCCCCGGGTTGGCTGGTGTGGCTCGCCGGCCTCCTCTCGGTCCGCGACGTCCTGCTCGGCGTCCTGCTGCCCGACCTCCTCATGACGCTGCTGGCCGCGATCAGCACGCGGCGAGCGGCATACCTGCTGTATGCCGTGGGCTTCCCGGCGCTGCGGGTCGTCGACGCCGCGCTGTGCCTCGCGGCGCTGGCCCGGGCGTGGGCGGGACCGTCCACCGGTCGCTGGGTGAGCCCGGCCCGGCGCCGGGCCACCGTGACCTCCAGCAGCCCCAGCACCCCAGCGCCCCCAGCCGATGGTCTACCGAGCGCGACCGGTGATCATCCGTGAGTCGCCTGGCGGACCCGCAGGAGGGACGGCGACCCCGGATTCGTTGACCGGTTGACGACTCCTTCCTAGCCTGCCTGATGGGGGAATTGTGATGAAGATCACTGTCTTCCATCGTCCTCCCCATGAGGTGATCGAGACGGATCGAGGTGCTCGCCATGAGCCTGGTCGAAGTCAGAAGCGAGACGTCGCCGAGCCTCGCGGTGGAGCCGGCCCCCGTCGCCGTGGCGAGCCCCAGCTCCTCCGTGGCACCGGTGGCGCCGGACCTGGGCGCCGTCGAGCCGCCCGGCACCCATGACGTCGCCCTCGTGGGGCTCGGCTACGTGGGGCTGCCGACGGCGCTCGCCTTCGCGGCGGCCGGCCGGACCGTGCTCGGGCTGGACGCCAGCCGGGCCCGCCTCGCCGCCATCGCCGGCGGCCAGGCGGACCTGCTCGAGCGCGACCGTGGCCGGCTCGCGGACGTCACGCGGCACCCGGCCCGGCTGACCACCACCGACGACCCCACCCTGCTGCGCGAGGCCGAGGCGGTCATCGTCTGCGTGCCCACCCCAATCGACGACCACCTGGTGCCGGACCTGGCGCCGCTGCGGGCGGCGTGCCGGACCGTCGTCGAGCAGGCGCGCCCCGGCCAGCTGCTGGTGCTCACCTCCACCACCTACGTCGGCTGCACCCGCGACCTGCTCGTCGAGCCGCTGCGCGCCCGAGGCCTCGACGTGGGGACGGACGTGTTCGTGGCCTTCAGCCCCGAGCGGATCGACCCGGGCAACGAGGCCCACCTCATCGAGGACGTGCCGCGCGTCGTGGGCGGCGTGACGGCCGAGTGCACCCGTCGCGCCTGCGCCCTGCTCGGCACCTACGGCGCCAGCACCCACGCCGTCGCCTCCCCCGCCGCCGCCGAGATGGTCAAGCTGGTCGAGAACACCTTCCGGGCCGTCAACATCGCCCTGGCCAACGAGTTCGCCGACGCGTGCCGCGTCCTCGGGCTGTCCGTCATGGACGTCATCGCGGGCGCCGCCACCAAGCCCTACGGCTTCATGCCCTTCTACCCCGGCCCCGGCGTCGGCGGCCACTGCATCCCCTGCGACCCCCACTACCTGCTCTGGCAGCTGCGGCGGCACCGGGTGCGGATCCCGGTGACGGAGCAGGCCATGGCGAGCATCGCGGCCCGCCCCCGCGACGTGGTCGACCGGGCGCGCACGGTCCTGTCGGACCACGGCCGCGGCCTGCCGGGCACCCGGGTCCTGGTCAGCGGGGTCGCCTACAAGCCCGACGTCCAGGACGTCCGGGAGTCGCCCGCCCTGGAGATCTACGCCGAGCTGCGCGACCACGGTGCCGACGTGGCCTTCTACGACCCGCTGGTGCCGAGCATCCGGCTGGCGGACGGCACCACGGCATACGGCCTGGACTCGCCGACCGCCCACGACCCCGAGCTGGCCGTCCTCGTGTGCCACCACGCGGGCGAGGACCTGACCTGGGCCACCCACGTCCCGCTCGTGCTCGACGCGACCTTCCGGCTCGCGTCCGAGCACGGCTGGGACACCCTCTGAGCGCACCCGAAGGAGCACCCCACCATGCGCACCGTCGTCACCGGGGGCGCCGGATTCATCGGCAGCCACCTCACCGACCACCTGCTGGCCCGCGGCGACGAGGTGGTCGTGCTCGACGACCTGTCGACCGGGTCCCTCGCCAACCTCGCGGCCGCCACCGCCTCCGACCGGTTCACCTTCCAACCGGGCAGCGTCCTGGACCAGGCCCTGGTGCGCGACACCGTCCGCGGCGCCGACCGCATCTTCCACCTGGCCGCCGCGGTGGGGGTGCACCGCATCGTCGACGACCCGCTGACGAGCCTGCGCACCAACATCCACGGCACGGAGACGGTGCTGGAGGCGGCGCTCGCCGAGGGGGCCGAGGTGCTCATTACCTCCACCAGCGAGATCTACGGCAAGAACACCGCCGACTCGCTCGGTGAGGAGTCCGACATGACGCTCGGTTCCCCGTTGCTGTCGCGGTGGAGCTACGCCGCCGCCAAGGGCCTGGACGAGGCGATGGGGCACGCCTACTGGACCGAGCTCGGCCTGCCGGTGTCGATCGTGCGGCTCTTCAACACCGTCGGGCCGCGCCAGACCGGCCGTTACGGGATGGTCGTGCCCAACCTGGTGGGGCAGGCGCTGCGGGACGAGCCGGTGACGGTCTACGGCGACGGCCGCCAGACACGGTGCTTCTCCTACGTCGGGGACGTGGTGCCCGCCGTGGTGGCGATCCAGGAGGCCCCGGAGTCGCGGTGCGACGCCTTCAACCTCGGTGGGGCCCTGGAGATCTCGATCCTGGACCTGGCGCGACGCATCATCCACCGGCTCGGCAGCCGCAGCGAGGTCGTGCTGATCCCCTACGAGCAGGCCTACGGCCCCGGATACGAGGACATGCGCCGGCGGGTGCCCAACAACGCCAAGTCGAAGGCGCTGGTGGGCTTCGAGGCGAGGACCGGGATCGACGAGATCATCGACCTGGTCGCGGCCGACCTCCGCGCTCGCGCAACGGCAGCGGCGGGGCCGGCACCGACGGCGCCCTCCCCCGCGGCGCACCCCGTCCCGGCGCACCCCGTCCCGGCGCACCCCGTCCCGGCGGGGCACATCCCGGCCGGTCAGGCTGCCCTGGCGGGAGCCGTGGACGCGACCCGGTCGTTCTGAGCCCGGATGGCGGACGGCGGCGAGGGCCGTGGCCCAGGCCGGTCCCGGCGGCGCCCGCGGCTGCCGCTGCCGGCGGCACTGCTGCTCGTCGCGCTGGTCGTCGCCGCCCTGGTCGCGGCCGTGAGGCCGTGGAGCGCCCGGGGGTGGTTCGCGCCGCGGGGTCCCACGGTGCTTGGCGCGATCCCGCACTGGGACCAGGAGGACGCCGTCGCGAGCCTCCGAGCCCACCCCGGGACCGTCACGGTCGCGTCGCCGTGGTCCTACGGCGTGGCCGAGGACGGCAGACCGACCCTGCAGCCCGGCCTCACGACGGAGTCGGAGCGGCGGCTGGTCACGCAGCTGCGTGAGCTGGGGCTGCGCGTCATCCCCACGGTCGCCAGCACCACGGACGGGCTGTGGGACAAGACGACCGTCCCGGCGATCATGGCGGACCCGACCCGCCGTCGCGCCCACGTCGAGGCGCTCGCCCGGCTGGTGCAGGACGAGGGCTACGACGGGTTGCAGCTGGACTACGAGGACGTCCCCCCGCACCGCCGCGACGACTACCTGACGACCGTCCGCGAGCTCGCCGACCAGCTCCACGACCACCGTCACGAGCTGTGGGTGACGGTGCACGCCAAGGAGACCGACGCCGGCTACGACCAGCGCAACGTGGCCCAGGACTACCGCGCGATCGGCGAGTCGGCCGACCAGGTGGTCCTGATGGCCTACGACTGGCACTGGGAGACCGGCCCGGCAGGGCCCATCGGGCCCGCCGACTGGGTCGAGCGGGTCATCCGGTATGCCGTCACCCAGGTCCCGCGGGACAAGCTGGTGCTCGGCGTCGGGTTGTTCGGGTACGACTGGGGCGGCCCCAGGACGCAGGTGCTGACGTGGCGGCAGATCTCCGAGCAGGCGCAGGTGCGGCACAGCGACGAGCTGTGGGACCTGGCGAGCCAGTCCCCGCACCTGACCTACGAGGAGGGCGGCGCGCGGCACGAGGTGTGGTACGAGAACGCCCGCAGCGTCCGGGAGAAGTTGCGCCTCGCCGCCACCCACCGGCTCGGCGGAGTCGCGCTGTGGCGGCTGGGACGGGAGGACCCTGCCATCTGGGACCTGCCGGAGGAGGTGTGGCGGACCACCGACCCACCGTGAGCCGAGCGTCAGTCCGTGGTCACCGGGGTGGTCGTCACGAGCCGGGTCCAGGGGCCGGGCGGCACCTCGGACGCCTCCGCCCACTGCCACCGCACGCGGTCGTCGGACCCGTCCAGGTCGCGAAAGCCCAGGCAGCCGTTGAGCGCCGGCGACACGTCCATCCCCGCCCCGCCGTAGCGGCGGTTGACGGGGCGTTGGTCGGCGTGGCCGAAGACGTAGTCCGCGTTGTGGTACTCCCCCGGCCCGGCGTCCTGCACCTGCCCGTAGCAGGTGGCGCCGTGGGGGCCCACGACGCGCACCCACCGGTTCTTGAGGTAGGAGAACGCACGGTCGGTGCACCGCCCGGCATAGCCCGGGTCCCCGGCCCACGGGACGACCCGGCACCGGGTCGCGAACCCGGTCGGGTCGTTGAGGTCGTCGAACGGCACGTCCAGGTAGAACGGGTTCTCCCGTGGGGTCATGGCGGTGGGGAACCACCCGTTGGCCGCGGTGCGCCGCTCGGTCCGGCAGTCCCCGGCGACGACGACGCCGTCGCAGCCGCCGTAGTGGGCGAGCCAGCGGGCGTCATACGTCGAGATCCGCTGCGACCCGTCGGGCGCGGTGGGGTCGAAGATCTCGCCCACCCAGAAGGTCGTCGCCACCACCCCCGTGTGCCAGGGGTAGCTGCGTCGTGGCCGCGGCGTGACCACGCGGGGCGCGACGGGCCGTGACGAGGGGGCCGTCAGCCGGGGCGAGGGACCTGGCGGCGGCACCCCGGGCAAGCCCGTGGTCGGAGGCCCCGCTGCCGACGTCCCGCGCCCGGTCGAGGTGGCGCTGCCGCCCGGCTGCGGCTGGTCGCAGGCCCCGACCAGGGCCGTGGCGAGCCCCAGGCACAGCGCGCCGGTGAGCAGGGTCGCCCGCGAGGTGGTCGCGCGCCCCGTCATCCGCGCGACGGGCCCATCGACGGCGGCGGCGCGACCCGCACCCCGGCGACCGCGGACGAGCCGCCCGGGACGTATGCCGTGCCCCGCACGCCCTGCCGCCGCGCCGCGCCGTGGCCGGCTGCGCCCTGGCCTGCGCTGGTGCCCGACGAGGTGACCGCCGTGGGCGCGGTGCGCGCGGTGGCTGCGGCCGTCGCGGCTGTCGGGGCCGTCACCTCGGTCACCGCGTAGTCGTCCGTCGTGAGGGTCCCGTCGGCGATGAGCGCGAGTCCGAAGCTGAGGCCCGTCGCGTCGGCCGGTGCGGGCGGGGTCGTCATGACGGCCTGCTGCCACGTGGGGCTCGCGGCGATCCAGGGCCCGGAGGTCCAGTACCGCCAGGCACCGGACGCGTCCCGGTAGTAGAGCGCGAGCTGGGTGACGGCCGTCGACGTGTACCAGGCGCTGACCTGGTAGACGTGCCCGGGCACCACGGTCGGCGAGCAGGTCCCGAGGTCGAGGGTGGGCAGCAGCTTGGCGTCGCCGTCCTGGTAGCCGGTCACCGACAGCCGCTGCGCCGCGGCTCCGGTGTGGCTGGAGCCGACCCGGGCCCAGCTCGGGGTGTTGGTGCCCCAGCCGCCGGGCTGGAAGCAGGCCGGGAACCCGGTCGCGCCGTCGAGGCTCTCCAGCGACGGGTTGAGCACCGCGTTGGTGCCGGCGGGGGCCGGTGGCCTCGGGGGCACCGCCGTCGGCGGCGCGTAGGGCGGGTAGCTGCCGGCCAGGTAGGTCCGCACCTGCTGGTCGATGGTGCGGACGCTGGTGTTGTTGGCGGCCGTGCGGGCGTAGGAGGCGAGCCACGTGACGAAGGCCCGGAAGACCTCCGGCGTCACGGACCGGTCGGCCGGGCAGCTCGCGCTGCCGATCGGGGCGCACACGCGGTGGAAGGTCAGGATCACCCAGCCGCCGGAGCGGGTGCTCGCCGAGGTGACCTGGCTCTTGAGGTTGGCCAGCGTCCACCGGCCGTCGACCTGGTCGGGGGCGCGCAGGTAGAAGGGGTCGGGCGGCGGGGACGTCTCGGCGCGCACGCACGTGAGGCAGCCGAAGGCGCTGCGGACGTCGCCCAGCCCGCGGGCCGTGGTGTAGCCGCAGTCGCGGGCGGCGGTCTCCACGGCGGGGTTGGCGTCGCTGAAGGGGTAGGCGAAGCTCACCGGGCGGAAGCCCCAGCCGTGCAGCGTCGCCCGGTCGTTGCAGATCTGGCGGCGGACCTCGTCAGGAGAGATCTGCACGAGGTCGGGGTGGGTCACCGTGTGGCCCGCGATCTCGTTGCCGTCGGCCGCCATCGCGCTGAGGTCCGAGCGGGTGAGGTATCCGGGCGCCCCCACCCAGCCGGTCACCACGTAGAAGGTGCCGGCGAGGCCGGACGCGCGCATCGTCCCCGCAGCGGCCAGCTGGTCCGCGTCCCCGTCGTCGAAGGTGAGGGAGACGACCGTCGGGGTGGTCGCGGCGGCGGCGGGTGGGGCGGGGGCCTGCACCAGCAGGCAGGCCGCGAGCACGGCGGCGACGAGGGCGGCGCTGAGCGTCGAACCGAGCGTGGTGCGGACCATGGCGGCCTCCCCGCATTCATGTGTGACCTACATCACACAGCAGCATAGGCCGACGGGTCCCGCGACGGAAGGCCCTGCCGCAACGCACCGCGCCGCCGCCGGCGGCGGGTTAGGACAGCGGCCCGACCACGACGAAGCGGCCCGATCCGGATGGATCGGGCCGCTCACGTCACGTCTGGTGCGCCGCCAGGGATTCGAACCCCGAACCCAGTGATTAAGAGTCACTTGCTCTGCCATTGAGCTAGCGGCGCAACGAGTGAAGACTTTACCAGCCGGGGTGCCGATGGCGAAATCGGCGGCGCCGGGCGCTCAGCCGCGGTTGCGGCGGGCCACACCCAGGCTGACCAGGACCGCACCGGCCACGGCGAGCCCGGTGGCGACGCGGTCGGCACGCAGCTCGCCATCCGCGTCGTGGGTGGCCTCGTCGAGCTTGAGTCGGGCCTGGTCGGCCTTGACCTGGGCGCGGGTGCGCAGGTCCGCGAAGGACGTCTGCCCGGTCGTGTCGGCGTGCTGGCCGTGGGACTCGGTGCGCGCCTTCAGCTCGTCGAGCTTGTCCGCAGCGGTCGCCTTGAGCTCCTCCGCCTTGGCCTTGGCCTGGTCCACGGTGGAGGGCTGGCCGTAGGTCGTCGTCCGCTCGCCCCGGTAGATCGTGGTGCTCGGCTCGGTCGTGCTCTCCGAGGAGGTGCCCATGAAGGAGTTGTACTTGGCGCGCAGGGTGTCGCGCAGCTGGCGCTTCTGCGCGGCCACGATGTTCTTGGGCTGGGCGCGGTAGGCGAGCTCGTCGATGGTCGCGGCCAGGCGCTCACGGCTCTTGGCGATGTCGGACTCGAGGTCGGACAGGGACTTCTCCTGCGCGGCCTTCTGCTGCTCGGTCACGGTGATCTCCTCGCTGTCGGGAAGCGCGTTGCACGCTGGACCTGATGCTGACGATAACGCAGACGCCAGCTGCCGCGGAGCAGCTTGCGCTGGTCGTGCTGCGCGACTGAGCAGCGACATACCCCGTAGGCTCCTGGTGCAACCGCCCCTGCCCTGGAAGGACCCCGACATGGCACGCCTCGAGCCCGGCGACCAGGCCCCCGACTTCACCCTCCCGAGCGACACCGGCGAGCAGGTGTCGCTGCGCGACCTCCGCGGCCGCAAGCTCGTGCTGTTCTTCTACCCGGCCGCCATGACCCCGGGCTGCACGACCGAGGCCTGCGACTTCCGCGACTCCCTGGGTGCGCTGCAGGCCGCGGGCTACGAGGTCGTCGGGATCAGCAAGGACGAGCCGGCCAGGCTCGCCCGCTTCCGCGAGAAGGAGGGGCTCACCTACCCGCTGCTCGGCGACCCGAGCCTGGAGGTCCTGAAGGCCTACGGCGCCTACGGCGAGAAGCAGAACTACGGCAAGACCGTGCAGGGGGTCATCCGGTCCACGATCGTCCTCGACGAGGACGGCACGGTCACGCTCGCGAGGTACAACATCAAGGCCAAGGGCCACGTCGCGTCGCTGTCGAAGGCGCTGGGGCTCGGCGCCTGACCGGTAGCCTGGCAGCCCGCCCGGCCGCCTCCTCGGCCGGGCTCGCGCACGTGGTGGAACTGGCAGACACGCAGGATTTAGGTTCCTGTGCCCCGGCGTGCGGGTTCGAGTCCCGCCGTGCGCACCCTCACCGCCCGGCTCACCCTGGTGAGCCGGGCGCCTCTGTCACAGTGGTCGTATGCCGACCGCCGACCTCACCGTCCCGCCGGGACCGGGGATCCCCCGCGGCGTGGTGGTGCCGGCGGCGGAGCTGACCGAGCGCTTCTCGCGCAGCTCCGGCCCGGGGGGTCAGGGCGTCAACACCACCGACTCGCGGGTGCAGCTGTCCTGGGAGCCCGCGGCGTCGGCCGCCCTGACGGAGCAGCAGCGCGACCGGGTGGTGGCGGCGCTCGCCGGCCGCCTGGTCGACGGGGTCGTCACCATCGACGCGTCGCAGCACCGGTCGCAGCGGCACAACAGACGTGCCGCCCGGGAGCGGCTGGCGTCCGTCATCCGCGAGGCCCTCGCTCCCCCGCCGCCGGCGCGACGGGCGACCAGGCCCACCAAGGGATCTCAGCGCCGCCGTCTCGCCGCCAAGGCGCGCCGCTCGGAGCTCAAGTCCACGCGCTCCCGCCCGCCCCGCGACGCCTGAGGACGGGCGCCCCCAGACCACGGCTCTGCGTCACGTGCCGCTAGTGGCCGAGCAGGCGGGCGATCTCGGGGGCGAGCGCGCGAAACGCCTTGCCGCGGTGGGAGATCGCGTTCTTCTCCTCGGGGGTGAGCTCGGCGGCGGTGCGGGCGTCGCCCTCGACCTGCAGGACCGGGTCGTAGCCGAACCCGCCCGTGCCCCGCGGCTCACGCGTCAGGGTCCCCGGGAAGTCGCCCTCCCGGGCCACGGTGGTGCCGTCCGGCAGCGCCAGCACCGCCGCGCACCGGAACCGCGCCGCCCGGTGCTCGTCCGGCACGTCGGCGAGCTGGTCCAGCAGGAGCCGCAGGTTGGCCGCGTCGTCGCCGTGCCGCCCGGACCAGCGGGCGGAGAAGACCCCGGGAGCGCCGCCCAGGACGTCCACCGACAGGCCCGAGTCGTCCGCCACGGCGGGGAGATTCGTCATACGGGCCGCGTAGGTGGCCTTGAGGGTGGCGTTGTCGATGAAGGTGACCCCGGACTCCACGACGTCCTCGAGCTCGGGGAACGCGCCGAGCCCCACGACCTCGACGTCGGGCAGGGTCTCGCGCAGGATCGTCTCGAGCTCGCGGATCTTGCCGGCGTTGCGGGTGGCGAGGACGACGCGGGTCACCGGACCCGCTCCCGCGGCGTCTCGGCGAGCGCGGCCTGCTGCAGGCGCGTCAGCTCGGCGCAGCCTCTCTCGGCGAGCTCGAGCAGGGAGTTGAGCAGCGCCCGGTCGAAGGGCTCCGCCTCGGCCGTGCCCTGCACCTCGACGTAGCGGCCGTCGCCGGTCATGACGACGTTCATGTCGGTGTCGGCGGTCGAGTCCTCCGGGTAGTCCAGGTCGAGCACCGGGACTCCCCTGACGATGCCGACCGACACGGCCGCGACCGACCCGGTCAGGGGGGTCGCGGTCCGGGCGATGGCGCCGCTCGCGACACCCCCGGCGACGGCGTCGGCCAGGGCGACATAGGCCCCCGTGATCGCGGCGGTCCGCGTGCCGCCGTCGGCCTGCAGGACGTCGCAGTCGAGGACGATGGTGTTCTCCCCCAGCTGCCTGGTGTCGACGACCGCGCGCAGCGACCGCCCCACCAGGCGGGAGATCTCGTGGGTGCGACCGCCGATCCTGCCCTTGACGGACTCCCGGTCCGAGCGGGTGTTGGTGGAGCGGGGCAGCATGGCGTACTCCGCCGTCACCCACCCCGTGCCCTGCCCCTTGAGCCAGCGCGGCACGCCCTCGGTGAAGCTCGCGGCGCACAGCACCCGGGTCCGCCCGAACTCCACGAGCACCGACCCCTCGGCGTGGTCCAGCCAGTTGCGGGTGATGCGGATGTCGCGGAGCTGGTCGGGGGCGCGGCCGTCGTGTCGAGCAGTCATGCCCGTCACCCTATCCAGCCCGTATGACGAACCCCCCGCCGCGCCGGACGCGCGCAGCCGCTGCGCCGTGTCTCACGTGCTTTGTTTCAATGGTGGAATGAACCAGCAGGGAGCCCCCGGTCGACACCGCCCCGACGAGTCGGGCGACGGGCCGACGGGCCGCCGACCCTGGCGCCGTCTGCTGGTGGCCCTGCTGGTGCTCGTGGCGTGGCTCGCCGTGGGCGGCGTCGGCGGGCCCCGGATCGGGTCGCTGTCCAGCGTCCAGAAGAACGACCAGGCGTCCTTCCTGCCCGAGAGCGCCGAGTCCACCCGGGCGCGGGAGGTGGCGGCGAGGTTCAGCGACCAGGCGACCCTGCCCTACTTCGTGGTGGTCACGCGGGACTCCGGTCTCACGCCGGGCGACCTCGCCGCGGTCAAGACGTATGCCGAAGCCGTGCCGGGGCTGCGGGTCCCCGGCACCCGGGACGTGACGGTGGGTTCGCTGCTGGCGGCGCCCCCCGTCGTGATCCCCTCCCCCGACCGCAAGGCGGTGCTGGTCCCCGTCACCGTGGACACGACGAAGACCGATCACGAGATCGAAGGGGTCAAGCCCGTCGGCGCCGTCGCCGACGCGCTGCGCAGCCAGCGGGACGCCGCGCTGGCGAGCGCCGGGCTGACGGCCTACGTCGCGGGGCCCGGGGGCTTCACGGCCGACCTGGTCAAGGCCTTCGGCGGCATCGACGGCATCCTCCTGCTGGTCGCGCTCGGGGTGGTGCTCGTCATCCTGCTGATCGTCTACCGCAGCCCCGTGCTGCCCTTCGCCGTGCTCGCCACGGCGATCTTCGGCCTCGCCGCCGCCGGCCTCGTCATCTACCCCCTCGCCCAGGGCGGCCACCTCACCCTGTCGGGGCAGAGCCAGGGCATCCTGTCCATCCTCGTCGTCGGCGCCGCCACCGACTACGCGCTGCTGCTCGTCGCCCGCTACAAGGAGGAGCTGCACGACCACCCGAGCCACTGGACCGCGATGGCGCGGGCCTGGCGCGGCTCGGTCGAGCCGATCCTCGCCTCCGGCGGCACCGTGATCCTCGGGCTGCTGTGCCTGCTGCTGTCCGACCTCGGCAACAACCGCAGCCTCGGCCCGATCGGGGCGCTCGGGATCGCCGGCGCCATGCTCGCCGCCCTCACCTTCCTGCCCGCGGTGCTCCTCCTCGCCGGACGACGCATCTTCTGGCCGGCCATCCCCCGCGTGGACCACGTGCACGCCCAGGACAAGATCGGCGGCCGCGGGGTCTGGGGCCGCGTCGCCCGCCTGGTCGGGCAGCACCCCCGCCGCGCCTGGGTGCTGTCCACCCTGGCCCTCGCGGCCTGCGCCGCCTTCGTGCCCGTGCTCAACGCCGACGGCGCCCCGCAGTCCTCCTACTTCACGACCGAGGTCGAGTCGGTGACCGGGGGCAAGGCCCTCGCCCAGCACTTCCCCGGCGGCTCGGGGTCGCCGGTGCAGGTCATCGTCGACCAGGCCAGGGCCGGGCAGGTCACCAGCGCGCTGCAGGGCGTCGACGGGGTGGCCTCGGTGGTCCCGCTGACCGACCAGGCGGGCAGCGCGGGCGGCGGCCGGCCGGACCCCGCGACGCCACCCAAGGTCGTGGACGGACGCGTGCTGCTCCAGGCCACGACGACACCACCGGCGGACACCCCGGCCGCGCAGGCGCTCGTCCGCGGCATACGGGCTGCGGTGCACCCCATCGACCAGGGTGCGCTGGTGGGAGGGGTGGCCGCGCAGGGGCTCGACGCCCGCGACGCCGGCGTCCACGACCTCAAGGTGGTCGCTCCCGCCATCCTCGCCGTCGTCTTCGTCGTGCTCGTGCTGCTGCTGCGCTCGCTCGTCGCCCCGATCGTGCTGACGCTGGCCAACGTGCTGTCCTTCGCGGCGACCATGGGGGTCTTCGCGGCGCTCTTCACGTGGGGGCTGGACTACCCGGGCGTGGACCCGACCGTGCCGCTCTACGGGTTCGTCTTCCTCGTGGCGCTCGGGATCGACTACTCGATCTTCCTGATGACGCGGGTGCGCGAGGAGTCGCAGCGGCGGGGCACCCGCGAGGGCGTCCTGGTGGGGCTGGCGGTGACCGGAGGCGTGATCACCAGCGCGGGGATCGTGCTGGCCGCGACGTTCTCGGCGCTGGGGGTGCTGCCGCTGAGCTTCCTGGTGCAGATCGCGTTCATCGTGGCCTTCGGCGTGCTGCTCGACACGTTCGTGGTGCGGTCGCTGCTGGTGCCGGCGGTGGTGCGCGAGCTCGGCGACCGCACCTGGTGGCCGTCGCCCCTGTCGCGCCGCTGAGGGAGGTCAGCCGCCGTTCGCGGTGGCATACATCGCCGCCACCCGGTCCTGGAAGGCCGCGAGCCGCGCCGCGAGAGCGGCACTGTCCCACTGGATCTCGGGGTCCGGCTCAAGGTGGGCCAGCACCATCCCGACGAGGTGCCGCTCCGGCTCCGACCAGCTCGCCGCGGCAGCGTCGAAGAGGCTCTCCCGGGCGCGCCGGTCCAGCCACCCGGGGTCGACGGTCGCGCGCAGCACGATGCCCGTCATGAGGGCGCCGGTGGCGCTGGCGAGCGTCGCGAAGCTCCCGGCCCCCGTCAGCCGATAGCCGATCAGCTCCGCCAGCCCGGCGTAGACCTCCGAGCGGCGCCGCACGAACTCGTCCTCGGTCTGCCGCAGCGCCTGCGCCACCGCGTCGCGCACCTCCCCCTCGGGCAGCCCGGGCAGGGTCGCCGACAGGGACAGGAAGGTCCGCCACCGGGGGCTCGCGACCAGACGCCGCACGTCGAGGTCGGTGGCCAGCCGCAGCGCCTCGACGACCAGCCCGCGGCGCCCCCGGTCGGTGGCCAGCTCGTCCCACCGGTCGGCGACGAGGGCCGAGATCTGGGCGACGTCGCGCTCGGTCTCCGGGATGAGGGAGGTATGCCGCACCGTGGTCACCAGCACGTCCCGAAGGAATGCCTCGCGCGTCGGCCACCTGCGGTAAGCACTGGCCCGCGAGACGCCCGCGGTCTTGATGACCTGCTCCATCCGGATCTGGTCGAGGCCGACGGCCATGCCCTCGCGCTCGATCTGCGCCACCGCGGCCGCGAGGACTCGGTCGGCGGCTCCGGGCTGACTCAGGGACCCCCCTGATGCCGCGTCTCCACTCATGCGACATAGTGTCTCACATCGGAATGAGACATGGTGTCTCAGCGAGAGGGAGTGATGAAGACCTGGATGTGGATCGCCGTCGCCGTCATCGTCGTGATCGCGGCCGTGTCGGCGTACTACCTGCTCACGCCCGACCCGAATGCCGGTGACCGCACCAAGCTGGAGCGGACCTTCAGCACGCAGGAGCAGCACCGGCTGGACACGGTCACCATCTCGGGCGACCAGCTCGCCGCGGCCACGTGTCGCGACGGGGCTGCGTGCTACGTCGCGGTGAGCGGCGTGGTCTACGACATGACCGGCTTCCCGACGTGGGTGCAGCGCGGGGCGCACCACGGGGTCAGGGCCGGCAGCGACGCGACCGAGGCCTTCGTCAGGAGCAGCCACGCCCGCGACAAGCTCCAGTCGATGCCGGTGGTGGGCCGCCTCGCCCCCTGACCCCGCCGACCCGACAGACCTACCGGCGGCGGCGCGATCAGCCTGGGCAAGCAAGGCCGGTCGATCCGCCTACCGGCGGCAGGTCAGAGCGGGTAGGTGCGGTCGGGCTCGGCCAGCTCGACCTCGCCGGGCCACACCTCGGCGGCCTGCGCCCGGCACACCTGGGGGTCGTTCCAGGCCGGGATGTGGGTCAGCATCAGCCGCTGCACCCCCGCCGCGACCGCGGCCTGCGCACACCGCCGCCCCGTCATGTGGATCCCCCGCAGCGGGTCCCGACCCTCGACGAACGCCGAGTCGGCCAGCAGCAGCGTCGCCCCCTGCGCCAGCCCCACCAGCCCGTCGCACAGGTCGGTGTCACCGCTGTAGACCAGCGCCGCCCCATCAGCCTCGACACGGATCGCGTAGGCCTGCACCGGGTGCCACACCTCGGCCACGGTGACCGTGAACGGTCCGACCTGCACCCGCTCGGCGTCGGACCAGTCGTGGAAGTCGAAGGCGGAGTACATGCCGTCGCCCTCGCCGCCGCCGTAGGCCATGGCCAGCCGCTCCCCGGTCCCCGTCGGCCCCCACACCGGGATGCGGTCGGTGGTCCCGCCCGGGCGGTACTTCTGGGTGACGTAGAGCCCGCACATGTCCAGGCAGTGGTCGGGGTGCAGGTGCGAGAGCAGCACCGCGTCGAGCGCCCCGAGCGGCAGGTGCCGCTGCAGCGCCCCCAGCGCGCCGTTGCCGAGGTCGAGGGCCACCGACCAGGTGCGACCGTCGGCGTCGTCGGCCTGCACGAGGTAGCAGGACGCCGGCGACTGCGGCCCGGGGAAGGACCCTGAGCACCCGATCACGGTGAGTCTCACGGAGCACCCCTGTCGTCGGCGAACACGGTGTCCACCTCGGGCCCCAGGAAGCGCCGGGCCAGCCGCCGGAACTCCGCCGGGTCACCCGTCGTCGTGAAGGAGTGCGACGGCGCGCCCTCGAGGGGCGGTCGCAGCGCGTCGCTGTCGGCGAGCACTCGGTAGACGTCCTTGGCAGTCTCCTCGGCCGACGACACCAGTGTCACCGTGTCTCCCATCACATAGGAGATGACGCCGGTGAGCAGCGGGTAGTGCGTGCACCCGAGGATCAGCGTGTCGACGCCCTGCGCGATCACGGGGTCGAGGTACTCGTGCGCGACCGCCACGACCTCCTTGCCGCCGGTCACCCCCGACTCCACGAACTCCACGAACCGCGGGCACGGCTGGCTCACGACCCGGATCTGCGGCGCGGCGGCGAAGGCGTCGGGGTAGGCCCGCGACTGGTGGGTGCCCCGCGTCGAGATCACCCCGACCACGTCGTTGCGGGTGGCGGCGGCGGCGCGGCGCACGGCCGGCCGGATCACCTCCACGACGGGCACGGCATACCGCTCCCGCGCGTCGTGCAGGACGGCCGCGCTGGCGGTGTTGCAGGCGATGACCAGGCACTTGACGCCGTGGTCGACGAGCCGGTCGAGGCACTCGAGCGCGAACCGGCGGGTCTCCGCGATCGGCCGCGGGCCGTACGGCGCCCGCGCGGTGTCACCCAGGTAGGCGATGGACTCCCCGGGCAGCTGGTCGAGCACGGCCCGGGCCACGGTGAGGCCGCCGTAGCCGGAGTCGAAGATGCCGATGGGTGCGTCACTCACCCGTCGAGGATAGAGGCCGTATGCCGCCTCCCCGGTCACCTCGGCGCCGCCGCGCCCGGCCCGCGACCGGTCGCCTCGGCGGCCCCCCGCCCGATCCCCTCAGCGGCCCCCGCCCGATCGCCTCAGCGGCCGCCCGCCTGGACGTACGCGGCGGCCGCGAGGGGCAGCCGGCGCACCGGGGCGTCGGGCGCGGCGAGGCCGCCGGTCGCGGTGAGTCGCCCGGTCGCGACGGCCCACCGGATGGCCGCGGCGCGCAGGTCGGAGGCCGCGACGTCGGTGATGGTCGGGGCGGGCGGGGACGTGGGCGAGCTCGCCGTGGTGGCAGCCGGGCGTCCGGCCATGACGTAGAGCGCGCCCGCGAGCTCGCCCCGGTTGGCGGTGGCGGCGGGGGTCCGGGCGGCGGCCGGGGGCAGCACCCCGGCGCAGGTCGCCCAGGCGATCGCCCGGTCGGACAGCACGCGGCCGCTCCGCGCCGGCGCCACCCCGCAGGGGCGCACCGGGGCCGCGGGCGACCCCGCGGTGACGTAGAGCGCGCGAGCCAGCTGCTGGCGGCTGACGACGGCGTCCGGGGCGAAGCTGCCGTCGGTCACCGGCGGCAGGACGCGACGGGCGAGGCTCCAGGCGGCCTGGGTCGGCGCGGCACCCGTCGCGGGCAGGTCGGCGAAGACCGGCGCCCCGACCTCGACGGAGCTCGGTGCCAGCGCCCCGGGGTAGGCGGTGCCGTCTCTGCCGACCCACCCGGGGGTGACCCGCAGCGTGCCCGTGGCGGCCGGGGTGGCCGTGACGACGCAGTCCAGCGACCCCGCCGGCGGCAGCGAGACCGCCGCCCGCTGGCAGGTCGCGGTCGTGTCGAGCCCCGCGCCGAGGAGCCGCAGCGACACCTGGCTCAGGTCGAGACGACCGTCGGTCGCGTTGCTCAGCCGGACCCGGACGGTCGTCGGCCGGCCCACGGTCGGGGCGTCCGACCAGCCTGCCGCCAGCGGCGTCGAGGTCGCCGTGGCGGGGCCCGCGACCAGGCCGGGCGGGGTGTCGGCGATGTGCAGGTAACCCGAGGGCCGGATCCCGGTGCGCGTGCCGTAGACGCCCGGCGCGGCCACGTTGTACTCCTCGATGGACACGGTCCCGTCCGGGGCGATCGCCGTCACGATCGCGACGTGCCCGAAGCGCCCGGCGCCGGGCGAGTAGGCGGCGAACCACGCGACCGCTCCCACGGCCGGCACCTGGTCGACGCGCCAGCCGCCCGCGACCGCCGCGTCGCGCCAGGCCCCCGCGTTGCCGAAGTGCACGCTGGTCCCGTTGGGTCCCCGCATGGTGTTGCTGAAGGCGTAGGGGGCCGCCGGGGTGCCGAGCTGCTGGTTGAGCCGCCAGGCGGTGAAGGAGGTGCACTCGCGGTTGTAGAACAGCCACGGGTCGACGACCGCGTCGCGGGCCGGGGTCCGCAGCGCCGTCGGGTAGTCGTCGCCGGTGCCGGCGGCCGCGGCGGCGGGCGGCCGGACCGGCGACAGGCCCACGGGCACGGCGGCGAGCAGGGCGCCGGCGACCACGGCCAGCACCAGCAGGAGCCGCGACAGCGCGGCAGGGAGGGTGGGCGTGGCCGGGCAGGGGGACGCCGGCCGCGCGGAACGGAGCACCACGGTGATACCTCTCGGGCAGGGCCCGCGAGGATGCAGGCTCGCACACCCTAAGTAACGAATTGGTTACTCAAGGTGTGTCGAGGTGTGTTTTCACCCGGATGTCCTACTCACCGGTCCGGCGCGTCGCCGCAGGTCAGGAGTCGTGCGCGTCCGCCCGCATCCGGGACAGGAAGGCCTGGGTCCGCTCGTGCTGCGGGTTGCCGATGACCTCCCGCGGCGGGCCCTGCTCGACGACCACGCCGGCGTCCATGAAGACGATGTGGTCGGCGACGTCCCGGGCGAAGGCCATCTCGTGCGTGACGACGATCATCGTCATGCCCGTGGCGGCCAGCTCCCGCATCACCTGCAGCACCTCCCCCACCAGCTCGGGGTCCAGCGCCGAGGTCGGCTCGTCGAAGAGCATCAGCTTGGGCTGCATCGCCAGCGCCCGCGCGATCGCGACCCGCTGCTGCTGACCGCCGGACAGCTGACCGGGGTAGGCCGCGGCCTTGTCGGCCAGCCCCACCCGGTCGAGCAGGTGCAGCGCGCGCTCCTTGGCCGCCGCCTTCTTCTCCCGCTTGACCTGGACCGGGGCCTCGATGACGTTGTCCAGCACCGTCATGTGCGGGAAGAGGTTGAACCGCTGGAAGACCATCCCGATCTCGCGCCGCTGCGCCGCGACCTGCTTGTCGGTCAGGTGGTGCAGCCGGTCGCCGACCTGCCGGTAGCCCATGAGCTCCCCATCGACCCAGATCCGGCCGCCGTCGATCGACTCCAGCTGGTTGATGCAGCGCAGGAAGGTCGTCTTGCCGGACCCCGACGGGCCCAGCAGGCACACGACCTGCCCCTCGCGGACGTCCATGTCGACGCCCTTGAGCACCTCGTTGCCGTGGAACGCCTTGTGCACGTTGACCGCGTGCACGAGCGGTATGCCGCCCCGCCCGCCGTCTCGCGCAGCGCCGTCTCGCGCGCCGCCGTCAGGCCCGGTGGCGGCGGGCTCCGGCATACGACTGCTCATCAGTGGCTCCCCGTGGTCCCCAGCAGGCGCTTGACCTGCTGGTCCTTCTTGCTGGAGCGGGTGCCGAAGCCCCGACCGAAGTAGCGCTCCAGGTAGAGCTGGCCGACCATGAGGATCGAGCAGACGACGAGGTACCAGCACACGGCCGCCATCATCGTCGGCATGATCTGCAGGGTCCGCTGGCCGATGACCTGGGTCTGGTAGAACAGCTCGGCGCTGATCGGCACGGCCGACAGCAGCGAGGTGTCCTTGACCATCGCGAGGGTCTCGTTGCCGGTGGGCGGCACGATCACCCGCATCGCCTGCGGCAGCACCACGCGACGCATGGTCGTGCCGGCGGGCATGCCCAGGGCCTGCGCGGCCTCGGTCTGACCCTGGTCGACGGAGAGGATCCCGGCGCGCGCGATCTCGGCCATGTAGGCGGCCTCGGACAGGCCGAGGCCGATCACACCGGCCCAGAGCGTGGACGAGAAGGCGTTGATGTCGATGTGGGCGACCGTCAGGTCCGTCCCCAGCCCGAGCAGCTTGGCCAGCTGCTCCCCGAAGGGCACGCCGAGCGACAGGTTGGGGTAGAGGTAGCCGATGCCCGTGCCCAGCATGACCAGGAGCACCAGCCGCGGGATCGAGCGGAAGAACCACGTGTAGAGCGCCGCCGTGAAGGTCAGCACCGGGTTGCTGGACAGTCGCATGACCGCGAGGACGACACCCAGGGTGACGCCGAGGATCATCGCCCCGATGGTGCCGAGGATGGTGCCCATGAGCAGGCCGTTGAGGACCGGCTTGTAGTTCATCACCCGGAGCATGTAGCCGAGGTCCCACCGGGGGTTGGTGAGGAACGAGCTGATCATCATGGCGAAGATGACCGCGATGACGGCGACCGCGACCCACCGCCAGGGGTGGCGCACCGGCCGGGCGTCGATGGCGCCCGGCCGGTCGTCGCGGTCGGGGTGCTGCTGCGTGACCGACTCAGCCATGGTCAGGGGTTGACCGGGAACTCGGTGACGGCGCCGTCGGTGTTGTTCCACTTCTCGAGGATCTTCTTGTAGTCCCCGGACTTCTCGAGCGACGCGAAGGCCTCACCGATCGCCTTGGCGAAGTCCTGCTGGTCCTTCGGCACGACGATGCCGTAGGGGGCGGAGTCGTACATCTCCCCGATCTTCTCCAGCTGGCCGCCGGTCTGCTTGACGGCGTAGTTGGTGACGGGCGAGTCGGCGGCCATCGCGTCGACCTTGCCCGAGACCAGGTCGGCGGTGACCTTGGACTGCTCGGTCTCGACGACCTGGGTGATGGCGGGCTGGCCGCCGTCGGTGCACTTCTTGGAGCGGGCGGTGAGGTCGTCGATCTGGACGGTGCCCTTCTGGACACCGACCTTGAGCCCGCACGCCTTGGCCGGGTCGACCTGCTTGGGGTTGCCCTTCTTCACCGCCCACAGGGTGCCGGCGTTGAAGTACTGCACCATGTTGACCTTCTTCTTGCGGTCGTCGTTGATGGTGAAGGACGAGACGCCGACGTCGAACTTGCCGGAGGTGACGCCGAGGATGATCGAGGGGAACTCGGCGTTCTGGAACTCCGCCTTGAGGCCGAGCTTCTGCGCGGCGGCGGTGAAGAGGTCGACGTCCATGCCGGTGACGGTCTTGCCGTCCTCGCCGGTGAACTCGTTGGGCGCGTAGGACGCGTCCGAGCCGACCTTGAGCACGCCCGCCGACTTGATCTTGGCCGGCACCTTGGCGGCCAGGGCCTGGTCGGCGGTCTGGCTGGGCGCGGCGGAGGCGGACCCGCCCCCGCCGGAGGTCTTGCTGCCACCGGAGTCGAGCGAGTCCGAGCCGCAGGCGGCGAGGGACAGGGCTGCGGTGACGGCGAGCGCGGTGGCGACGACGGTGGGGCGGCTGGGGCGGATGGGCACGGCTGACCTCCTGGGATGTCCGGTGAGTGAACCTTGCCATGCATGGTCATGCAGGACAACGACTGCCGCCCAGGCTGCCACCCCTGCGGCCGAATCGTGACGTGGACCGGGCCGCTCCGCTCAGCTGCCGCGCTCAGCCCCTCCGCTCAGCCGACGCGCTCAGCTGCCGCACTCAGCCGCTCCTCAGCGGACCAGGGTCGACGCGAGGGTCTCCTGCAACCAGGTCAGGAAGTCGTAGAGCGCGGCGGTCTGCACGGTGGGGTGGTCCTCGCCGTACGCCTCGACGAGGTCCTCCAGGGCGTCGGCGTCCTCGTCGGTGCGCAGCCCGAGCCGCTCCCCCAGCACGAGCCGCACGTCGGTGAGCGCTACCGTCAGCTGCCCGGCCTGGGTGGTGGTGAGGGTGACGACCTGCGGGTCGGTCGCGTGCTGCAGCAGGCCCGCGGCCGCCTCGAGGGTGGCCACCTTGCGCTGCCGCAGCCCCATCTCGGTGAGCCGCCGGAACTCCGCGCCCTCGGCCTGCGCCTGCTCCCCCTCGTCGCGGCGGGCGTCCGGGAAGAGCCGCCGCACCGCCGGGTCGACCTGCTGCCGCGGCGCCTGGCCGAGGCCCGCCATCGCGTCGGCCAGCGGGTCGCCGGTGACCTCCGGCATCTCCGGGCCCATGCCCCGGATGAGGCCCGCCACCTGCGTCAGCAGGCTCGCGACCAGGTCCCGCTCGTCCTCGTCGAGGTGACCGACGACCGCGTCGCCGTGCCGCCGGAAGGCCTGCGCCATCTACTCGTCCTTCTGGTAGGTCGCCCACAGGCCGTAGCCCTGCAGCGCCTCGGTGTCGCGCTCCATCTCGTCGCGGCTGCCTTTGCTGACGGCGGCGCGCCCCTTGACGTGGACGTCCATCATCAGCCGCTCGGCCTTGGCCTGGTCGTAGCCGAAGTACTCCTGGAAGACGTAGGTCACGTAGGACATGAGGTTGACCGGGTCGTTCCAGACGAGGGTCACCCAGGGCACGTCCAGGCTGACCAGCGCGTCGGACTGCGGCTGGTCCAGCTCCACGGGTGCGACGGACATGCCAGCCACTCTATCGAGCGCGTCAGGGCAACGGCGTCGCCCGCTCCTGCTCGGTCAGCAGCCGCGAGCGCGTCAGGAAGCGCAACCCCTCCGGGGCCTCCAGCGAGAAGCCCGCACCTCTCCCGGGCACCGCGTCGATGGTCAGGTGGGTGTGCGCCCACGCCGCGTGCTGCGCCCGCGAGATCCAGACCGGTATGCCGGGGAGCCCGGCCGCCTCGAGCCGTCCCAGCAGCACGTCGGCGTCTCCCGTCAGGAACTCGCCCTGGGGGTAGCACATCGGCGCCGACCCGTCGCAGCAGCCGCCGGACTGGTGGAACATGACGGGCCCGTGGCGGTCCACGAGGCGACGCAGCAGGTCCGCCGCAGCCTCGGTCAGCCCGACCCGGGAGGGGCCGGGCTGCGGGAGCTCGGCATACGAGCGGTCCTGCGGAGCCGGGCACACCTCGGGGGTGACCGGCTCCGCAGGCTGGTGCTCGCTCATGGCCTAGAAGAACCCGAGCTTGTCGGGGCTGTAGGAGACCAGGAGGTTCTTGGTCTGCTGGTAGTGGTCGAGCATCATCTTGTGGTTCTCGCGCCCGATGCCCGACTGCTTGTAGCCACCGAACGCGGCGTGCGCCGGGTAGTGGTGGTAACAGTTGGTCCACACGCGGCCCGCCTGGATCGCGCGGCCCATCGTGTAGGCGCGGTGCATGTGCCGGGTCCACACGCCCGCGCCGAGGCCGTAGAGCGTGTCGTTGGCGGTCGCGAGCGCCTCCGCGTCGTCCTCGAAGGAGGTCAGCGCCACGACGGGGCCGAAGATCTCCTCCTGGAAGATCCGCATGTCGTTGCGCCCCTCGAAGATCGTGGGCTGGATGTAGAACCCGCCCGCGAGGTCGCCCTCCAGCTCGGCCTTGTCGCCGCCGGTGAGGACCTTGGCGCCCTCCTCGCGCCCGATGGCGAGGTAGCTCATGATCTTCTCGAACTGGTCGTTGGACGCCTGCGCGCCCATCATCGTGTCGGTGTCGAGCGGGTTGGCCTGGACGATCGCCTCGACGCGCTTGATGCCGTCGGCGACGAAGCCGTCGTAGATCGAGCGCTGCACCAGGGCGCGCGAGGGGCAGGTGCAGACCTCGCCCTGGTTGAGCGCGAACATCGCGAAGCCCTCGAGGGCCTTGTCGTAGAACGCGTCCTTGGTCTCGGCGACGTCCTCGAAGAAGATGTTGGGGCTCTTGCCGCCGAGCTCGAGCGTCACCGGGATGATGTTCTGGCTGGCGTACTGCATGATCAGGCGCCCGGTGGTGGTCTCGCCCGTGAACGCGATCTTGGCGATCCGGGGGGACGAGGCCAGCGGCTTGCCCGCCTCGACGCCGAAGCCGTTGACGATGTTGACGACGCCCTCGGGGATCAGGTCGCCGATGATCTCGACGAGCTTGAGGATAGACCACGGCGTCTGCTCGGCGGGCTTGAGGACGACGGCGTTGCCTGCCGCGAGCGCCGGCGCGAGCTTCCAGACCGCCATGAGGATCGGGAAGTTCCACGGGATGATCTGCCCGACCACGCCGAGCGGCTCGTGGAAGTGGTAGGCGACCGTCGTCTCGTCGATCTGGGAGATGCCGCCCTCCTGCGCCCGCAGCGCGCCGGCGAAGTAGCGGAAGTGGTCGATCGCCAGGGGGATGTCGGCGTTGAGGGTCTCGCGGACCGCCTTGCCGTTGTCCCAGGTCTCGATGACCGCGATCTCCTCGAGGTGCTCCTCCATGCGGTCGGCGATCTTGAGCAGGACGTTGGCGCGGTCGGCAGCGGCGGTCCGGCCCCACGCGGGGGCGGCCTTGTGCGCCGCGTCCAGGGCGGCGTCGATGTCCTCGGCCGTGCCCCGCGCCACGCGGGTGAAGACCTGGCCGGTCACCGGCGTCGGGTTGTCGAAGTAGTCGCCCTTGACCGGGTCGACCCAGGCACCCCCGATCCAGTGGCCGTAGCGCTCCTTGATCTCGATCGGCGACTCGCTGCTGCCGGGCTGCGGGTAGACGGTCATGGCACTCCCATCGACGGTGGTGGGCGCGGCCCTGGCGGGCCACGGTGATCGGGGTCACACGTGCACCGAACGGTAGGCGGTGCGTCGGCGGGCCGCCACCCCAGGACCGCGTCGCGGCGGCCAGCCTCGGGTGAAGGGCGCGGCAGGGCGCGGCATACGGATGAAGAATCGTGTCACCCCCTTGTCACCCATTGGCACCAACCGTCCAGGTGCCCTACAACCACTTGAGCAAGACCCGCTGCCACCGCTCACGGCAGCCGCTCGCTCCGTCCCCCCTCACCTCGGCCCCGTCGGGGCTGATAGGAGTCGTCCTGCGTCATCCCCTCCGGCTGGTCGCGCCCGCCGCCGTCGCCCTCTGCCTCGGGTCGCTCGGCACGGCCCAGGCCGCGACCGGCACCGCCACCGACCCGCTCGCCCCCCTCTACCTCACCGGCAACCGGGCCCCCGCCACCGCGGCACCCGCCGGCGACACCCCGCGCGACTACGTCGTCGTGCTCAAGGACCACCCCTCGGCCGTGCGCACCACGGCCGACGGCCGGGCAGCGGTCGCCGCCCGCACGACCGCTGCCGCCGAGCGGGGCCGCGGCTCCGGCGCCGGTCGCGTCAAGGCCCTCACCGCGCTCGGCGCCTACACCGCGAGCTTCGACACCGCCTCGCTCGCCGCGGTCCGCAAGGACCCCGAGGTGCTCTTCGTCTCCGAGCCGGCCCGGGCCTCCGCCACCGAGACCTGGGGCCTGGACCGGGTCGACCAACGCTCGCTGCCGCTGTCCAACTCCTACTCGCCGCTGCTCACCGGGCAGGGCGTCCACGCCTACGTCATCGACAGCGGCATCAACCTCGGCCACACGGAGTTCAGCGGGCGGATCGAGTCCGGCTACTCCCCCCTCGGCGGCAGCGCCAACGACTGCAACGGCCACGGCACCCACGTGGCGGGCACCATCGCCGGCCGCACCTGGGGCGTCGCCAAGGGCGCCGTGGTCGTCCCGGTCCGCGCTCTCGGCTGCGACGGCAACTCGGTCGGCTCCAGCATCGAGGACGGCATCGACTGGGTGATCAGCAACGCCACGAAGCCCGCCGTCGCCAACATGAGCCTGCGGGGGCCCGCCAACGCCAGCCTCGACTACGCGGTCCGGTGTCTCGCCCAGTCCGGCGTGCTCACGGCGGTGGCCTCCGGCAACGACGGCGGGAGCTGCTACGACTGGTCGCCGGGGCGCGAGCCCGTCGCGATCACCGTGGGTGCCAGCAACAGCAACGACCAGCAGACCAGCTTCACCAACGCCGGTGGCTGCGTCGACGTCGTCGCCCCCGGCCAGGCCATCACCTCCGCGTGGACCGGCAGCAGCACCGCCAGCGCGACCATCTCCGGGACCTCCATGGCCACGCCGCACGTCGTCGGCGCCCTCGCGATGTACGCCCAGGCCAACCCGTCCGCGACCCAGGCGATGGCCGAGCAGGCGATCATCAGCACCTCGACCAAGGGCGCGCTGGACAGCGGCAGCCTGCGCGGCTCGCCCAACCGGCTGCTCTTCGTCAACGGCTTCGGCGGCACCACCCCGACCCCGACCCCGACGCCCACCCCGGGCAACGCCGTCGTCAACGGCGGCTTCGAGTCCGGCAGCACCGGCTGGAGCACCAGCACCGGTCCGATCACCGACCGCACCTCCCGGCCCGCGCACACGGGCAGCTGGAAGCTCTGGCTCGGCGGCAACGGCTTCGCCGCCGACGAGTTCGCCCAGCAGACGATGACCGTCCCCAGCAACGGCCGGCTCACCTACTGGATCGCCATCGACACCTCCGAGACCGACCCCTGCACGGCCTACGACCGGGCCACCGTCAGCGTCGGCGGCACCACCGTCGCCAGCTACAGCAACCGGTCGCGCACCAACGGCTACGTCCAGCAGAGCGTCGACCTGTCCCGGTGGGCGGGCCAGACCGTGACGCTGCGCTTCGCCTCCAGCGAGGACGCCAACCTGCAGACGAGCTTCGTCATCGACGACGTGGCCGTGCAGTGACCCACCCCTAGCGCGCGCCGCGCCCACCCTGCGAGGCCGTATGCCGGTGACACCGTTCCCGGCATACGGCCTCTCCCGGCATACGGCCTCGCGCTCTGCTGGGGTCCGGCCGCTCGCCCGCTCGCCCGCGCCCGTGCGGACCGGCGGCTAGAGTGCCCCTCGTGACTAGCGACGTGGCCAGCACGGCCCTCCTCACCGATCACTACGAGCTGACGATGCTGCAGGCTGCGCTGCGCAGCGGCGCCGCCCACCGCGACTGCGTCTTCGAGGTGTTCGCGCGGCGGCTGCCCGACGGTCGCCGCTACGGCGTGGTCGCGGGGACCGGCCGCGTGGTCGAGGCGATCCGCGACTTCCGCTTCGGCGAGGCCACGCTGGACTTCCTGCGCACCCACCACGTCGTGGACGACGCCACCCTGGGCTACCTGGCCGACTACCGGTTCACGGGCGACGTCTGGGGATACGCGGAGGGCGAGGTCTACTTCCCGGGGTCGCCGCTGCTGATCGTCGAGGGCACCTTCGCCGAGGCGTGCATCCTCGAGACGCTGATCCTGTCGATCCTCAACCACGACAGCGCCATCGCCGGTGCCGGATCGCGCATGGTCACCGCCGCCGAGGAGCGCCCGCTCATCGAGATGGGCTCGCGGCGCACCCACGAGGAGGCGGCGGTGGCGGCGGCCCGTGCGGCCTACATCGTCGGCTTCGGCAAGACCTCCAACCTGGAGGCCGGGCGGCGCTACGGCGTGCCGACGGCCGGGACCAGCGCCCACTCCTTCACGCTGCTGCACGACTCGGAGTCGGCGGCGTTCGAGGCGCAGCTGGCGTCGCTCGGGACGGACACCACGCTGCTGGTCGACACCTACGACGTGCGGGCCGCGGTGGCGGAAGCGGTGCGCCTGGCCGGGCCCCGGCTCGGGGGCGTGCGCCTCGACTCCGGCGACCTCGTCGCCCAGGCCCGCGAGGTGCGCCAGCAGCTCGACGAGCTCGGTGCCACCTCGACCCGCATCACCGTGACCTCGGACCTGGACGAGTACGCCATCGCCGCGCTCGCCGCCGCCCCCGTCGACGGCTACGGCGTCGGGACGTCGCTGGTCACCGGGTCCGGCGCGCCGACCGCCGGGCTCGTCTACAAGCTCGTCGCCCGCAAGGACGACGACGGGCAGTGGGTGTCGGTGGCCAAGGCGTCGACGTCCAAGACCTCGGTCGGCGGCCGCAAGTACGCCCTGCGCCGCCTCGACGAGCGCGGCGCCGCCGAGGCCGAGGTGATCGGCATCGGCGAGCGCCCCGAGGGCGACGACAACGACCGCGAGCTGCTGGTCCAGCTGGTGCGCGGCGGCGAGATCGTCGGCGACCTGTCGCTGGAGGCCGCCCGGGCGCGGCACGAGGCGTCCGTCGCCGAGCTGCCCGCCCGCGCGCGGCGGCTGTCCCGGGGCGAGCCGGCGATCCCCACCTCCTACCAGGACGACGAGCGATGACCGGCGAGCGTCGCGCCCTCGTCGTCGTGGACGTCCAGCGGGACTTCTGCGAGGGCGGGTCGCTGGCCGTCGCCGGCGGGTCCGCCGTCGCCGCGGACGTCGCCGAGCTGGTGACCACCCACGGCGACACGTATGCCGAGATCGTCGCCACCGCCGACTGGCACGGCGACCCGGGGAGCCACTGGTCGGCCACGCCCGACTACGTGGACACCTGGCCGGTCCACTGCGCCGCCGGGTCCGAGGGCGCCGACTTCCACCCCGACCTGGCGCCCGCGATGGGCCAGGTCGACGAGGTCTTCCGCAAGGGGCGGTCCGCGGCGGCCTACTCGGGCTTCGAGGGCGTGTCCGACGACGGCGAGTCGTTGGCCTCCTGGCTGCGCGGGCGCTCCGTCGACGCGGTGGACTGCGTGGGCATCGCGACCGACCACTGCGTGCGGGCGACCGCGCTGGACGCGGCGCGGGCCGGTTTCGCCACGCGCGTGCTGCTGTCGCTGACGGCCGGTGTCGCCGCGGAGACCACGGCGGCGGCCCTGGACGAGCTGCGGGCGGCCGGGGTCGAGCTGGTCGGGGCACCACGCCTGCCCTGACGAGCGGGTCCGGGTTCGCCATACGGGCGGGGACCGCTGCGGGACACCGCCGGCGGCCCGGGGCTCAGGCAGGCAGGACCATGGCGACCTCGTCCGGCGCCTGCGCCGCGAGCCAGGACGGACGGGCGCGCCCGACCTCGACCCAGCCGAGGCGGGGGTAGAGGGCGTAGGCCCGCTCGTGGGTGGGCAGCACGTCGAGGCAGGGCAGGAGGCCCTGCCTCCGGATCTCGGCGACAGCCGTGTCGTGCAGCGCCCGCCCCGCCCCGGTCCCCCGGGCCGCGAGCGTGGTGAAGAAGGACCCGATCACCGCGAGCTCGGGCCACGGCCGGCCGTGGCCCCGCTCCCAGGCTCGCTCGACGTCGCCGGCGGGGCCGGGCTCCGGCTCCCGCGCGCGGGTGACCGCGACGTGGCCGAGCAGCTCGCCGTCGCGCTCGGCGACGAAGGACGCCAGCTCCCCGCCGCGGCGGACGAAATCCTCGGGCGGGAAGGGCAACGGGTTGCGGTAGGGATAGCCGGACGTGGGCTGCTGCTCCAGCAGCAGCCGCGCGAGCTCGGGGACGTCGGCGTCGCGACGCGGCCGGACGTCGCAGGGTGGGTGGGGCACCGGGTCAACCGCGCCGGGGAAGCTTGCCGACCACCACGCAGGTCCGCCCGGCCTTGTCGTGCAGCGCCTGGCGCATCGGCCGGTCCCACAGCGGGAACAACCCGTCGAGCAGGGTGAAGGCGATGCCCAGCACGGAGGGGATGAGGTCGCCCACCCGCTTGACGATCGTGCGCAGCATGAGCCGCCCCACCGGCGCCGGCGTCGGCGACTCGAGCGCCCGGACGCTGATGCCGGTGACCACCCGACCGAGGGTGCGGCCCCACCGGCTCAGGCAGAAGACCTCGTAGATCAGGAAGGCCAGGACCATGACCGCGGCGACCTGCAGCTGGATGCCGAGCGGGATCTGCGGGGCGGGGGGCACCGTCGAGCTGCCCGCGTCGACGGCGGCACCGACCTCGTCCCACCAGCCCTGCCACCGGTCGATCGTCGGCCCGAGCAGCCGGACGTAGAGCGGTGACAGCAGCAGGTTGAGCAGGAAGCCGTCGATGAGCAGCGCCCCGAGACGCCGCCACCACCCGGAGAGCCGGTGCCCGTCGGGGGTCATGGCCGGCGCCGGGCCGTAGCCCTGCGGCTGGTAGCCGTGCTGGTAACCCCGCTGCTGGTAGCCCTGCTGCTGGTAGCCGTGCTGGTGGTAGCCCTGCTGCTGGTGGCCCTTCGGCCCTCCCCCGGGCCGGTCCGTGCCGTCTCGCGGGGCGTCACCTGGCCGGGCGGTGGGGACGACATACGGGCTCTGACCGCCGGACCGGTCGTCGTGGTGGGACTGCTGACCCGGGCGCCGGAAGTCCTCCACGTGGGCCCCCTCGCCGATGTGCGACTGCGCGACCTGCGACGCCTGCTTCGGCGCCCGGTGGTCGGTCCACGTCACACCGTCGAAGTACCGGAGGTAGGCGGGGTCCTGGGGGTCGTCGTACCACCCTGAAGGCTGGGTCATGAGGCTAGCCTCGCACGCCGGCCTGGGGGCCTCTGACGCCCGGTGGGGCATGTCGGCGCCAGGCAGTAGCGTAGCGGCGTGCTCTCAGCGATTCTTCGACGACACCTGGTGCGCCACCGCGGTCCGATCGCCCTGGTCCTGCTCTTCCAGACCCTGCAGGTCCTGGCCAACCTCTACCTGCCCACCCTCAACGCCGACGTGATCGACGAGGGCGTCGCCAAGGGCGACACCGGCTACGTGCTGCGCGTCGGCGCGATCATGCTGCTCGTCACGCTCGCCCAGATCGTCGCCAACGTCGTCGCCATCTACTACGGCGCCCGCACCGCCATGCGGTTCGGGCGCGACCTGCGCGCCGAGATCTTCGAGACCGTGGAGCGCTTCGCGGCCGAGGAGCTCGGCAGGTTCGGCGCCCCCACCCTGATCACCCGCACCACCAACGACGTCCAGCAGATCCAGATGCTCGTCTTCCTCACCCTCGTCATGGTGGCGTCGACGCCGATCACCGCCGTGGGCTCGGTGATCCTGGCGCTGCAGCACGACGTGGCGCTGTCCGGCCTGCTGCTCGTCGTCGTCCCGGTGCTGGTGGCCTGCCTGGCCTTCATCATCTGGCGGCTGCACCCGCTCTTCCGGCGGATGCAGGGGCAGGTGGACACCGTCAACCAGATCCTGCGCGAGCAGATCAGCGGCGTCCGCGTGATCCGGGCCTTCGTCAAGGACCACGCCGAGCAGGAGCGCTTCGGCGTCGCCAACGACCAGCTGCGCGACGTCTCGCTGGCCGCGGGCCGGCTCATGACCTCGATGTTCCCGCTGATCATGCTGATCATGAACCTCTCGACCGTGGCGATCGTGTGGTTCGGGGGGTTGCGGATCGCGAGCGGTGACATGCAGGTCGGTGACCTCGTCGCGATGATGACCTACCTCATGAACATCCTGATGTCCGTGCTCATGGCCTCGATGATGTTCATGATCCTGCCGCGGGCCCAGGTGTCCGCAGAGCGCATCACCGAGGTGCTCGACACCGAGCCGACCATCGCGGCCCCGCTGGAGCCGGTGCGCGGCGGGCACCACCGTGGCGTCGTGGGGCTGAGCGACGTGTCGTTCACGTTCCCCGGGGCCGACGACCCGGTGCTGCACGGCATCACGCTGGAGGCCACGCCGGGCCGCACCACCGCCATCATCGGCTCGACGGGCGCGGGCAAGACCACGCTCCTCAACCTGGTGCCCCGGCTCATCGACGCCACCGCCGGGCGGGTCACCTTGGACGGCGTCGACGTCCGCGACCTCGACCCCGAGGAGCTGTGGCGCTGCTTCGGGCTGGTGCCGCAGCGCCCCTACCTCTTCAGCGGCACGGTCGCGAGCAACCTGCGGCTCGGGCGCGCGGACGCGACCGACGACGAGCTGTGGCAGGCGCTGGAGATCGCCCAGGCCCGCGACTTCGTCGAGGCCATGCCGGAGGGTCTGGACGCCCCCATCACCCAGGGCGGCACCAACGTCTCGGGCGGGCAGCGCCAGCGGCTGGCCATCGCCCGGGCCGTGGTCCGCCGGCCGCTCGTCTACCTCTTCGACGACTCCTTCTCGGCGCTCGACTACGCCACGGACGCCGCGCTGCGGGCGGCGCTGCGCCCGATCACCCGGGAGGCCACCGTCCTGGTCGTCGCCCAGCGGGTCAACACGATCCGCGACGCGGACGAGATCGTCGTGCTGGACGAGGGTGCCGTCGTCGGGCGCGGGCGACACCACGAGCTCATGGCCGACTGCCCGACCTACCGCGAGATCGTGCTGTCGCAGCTGAGCGCCGAGGAGGCGGCATGAGCACGGCCACCTCGGGGTCCACCGGTCGGGGCCGGGTCGGGGTCCATGACGAGAGCACGGCCGCCGGCGGGGGCCCACGGGCGGGCGGGCCGCGCGGTGGCCGCCTGGCGATGGGCGCCCCGGTCGCCAAGGCCGAGGACTTCGGGGCCGCGGCCCGCCGGCTCGTCCGCGAGCTGACCTCCCACCGCGCCCACGTCGGCGCGATCGTCGTCCTCGGCGTGATCGGCATCGCGCTCTCGGTCATCGGCCCCAAGATCCTGGGCCGGGCCACCGACCTCATCTTCTCCGGCGCGATCGGTCACCAGCTGCCCGCCGGGCTGACCCGGGACCAGGTCCTGGCCGGCCTGCGCGCCCGCGGCGACAGCCGCCTGGCGGACCTCCTGTCCGGTATGCCGGACCTGGTGCCGGGCCGCGGGGTCGACACCACCGCGGTGGCGCACGTGCTGGCGTGGGCCCTCGTGCTCTACGCCCTCTCCTCGCTCTTCACCTGGGTGCAGGTCTGGCTCACCACCACGGTGGTCCAGCGCACCGTCCACCGGATGCGTCACGACGTCGAGGCCAAGCTGGAGCGGCTCCCGCTGCGCTACTTCGACACCGAGGCCCGCGGCGACATCCTCTCCAAGGCGACCAACGACGTCGACAACGTCGGCCAGTCGCTGCAGCAGACGATGACCCAGCTGCTCAACTCCGCGCTCACGGTCCTCGGCGTGATCGTCATGATGCTCACGATCTCCCCGCTCCTGACGGTCATCGCGGTCGTGAGCGTGCCGGTGATGGCCGCCATCACCCTGGTCATCGCCCGCCGCAGCCAGCCGCAGTTCCGCGAGCAGTGGGCCGCCACCGGGCGCCTCAACGGCCACGTCGAGGAGATGTACAGCGGGCAGCTGCTGGTCAAGGTCTTCGGGCAGCAGCGCACCTCGCAGGAGACCTTCGCCCGCCACAACGACGCGCTCTACGAGGCGGCGTTCAAGGCGCAGTTCGTGTCCGGGATCATCCAGCCGGCCATGTGGTTCGTGTCCAACCTCAACTTCGTGCTGGTCGCGGTGATCGGCGGGCTGCGGGTCGCCTCCGGCGCGATGTCCATCGGCGGGGTGCAGGCCTTTATCCAGTACTCCCGCCAGTTCAGCCAGCCCCTGGGGCAGCTCGCTGCCATGGCCAACCTGCTGCAGTCGGGAGTGGCGTCGGCCGAGCGGGTCTACCAGCTCCTGGACGCCGCGGAGGAGACCCCCGACCCCGTCCCCGACCCCACCACCGGCCGAGACCGCCCTGCCGTGCGGGGACGGGTGGCCTTCGAGGACGTCTCCTTCTCCTACTCCCCCGACGAGCCGCTCATCGAGCACCTCGACCTCGTCGCCGAGCCCGGCCGCACCATCGCCATCGTCGGCCCGACCGGGGCCGGCAAGACCACGCTGACCAACCTCCTGCTGCGCTACTACGACGTGGACGCGGGGCGGATCACCTTGGACGGCACGGACATCCGCGACCTCCCGCGGGGCGCCCTGCGCGGCGCCTTCGGCGTGGTGCTGCAGGACACCTGGCTGTTCACCGGCACGATCCGGGACAACATCGCCTACGGCGCGCAGGACCCCACCGAGGACCAGGTGGTGGCCGCCGCGACCGCGGCCCACGCGGACCACTTCATCCGCACCCTGCCCGACGGCTACGACACGGTCCTGGACGACGACGGGTCCTCGCTGTCCTCCGGGCAGCGGCAGCTGCTGACCATCGCGCGAGCCTTCCTGTCCGACCCCGAGATCCTGATCCTCGACGAGGCGACCAGCTCGGTCGACACCCGCACCGAGGCCCTCGTCCAGGAAGCCATGGACCGGCTGCGTCGGGACCGCACGAGCTTCGTGATCGCCCACCGACTGTCCACGATCCGCCACGCCGACGTGATCGTCGTGATGGAGCACGGGTCCATCGTCGAGCTGGGCTCGCACGACGACCTGCTGACCGCCGAGGGCGCCTACGCGCGGCTCTACCAGGCGCAGTTCGCCGGGGCAGCGGTCGAGGACGCTCCATCCCCTCGTTGAGAGGCGACAAACGGGGCTCATCCCCGCCCCACAACCCCGATCTGTCGCCTCTCAACGAGAGAGGCGGGACGCAAGAGGCGCGGCGGAGAGCCGCCGACACGTCCCGGCCGCCGCCTCGGGTCGAGGCGGCGGCCGGGGACGGCATACGGCAGCGGTCAGAGGTTGCCGCGGATGTCCTGCTCGCGCTCCAGGGCCACGAAGAGGGCCTTGAAGTTGCCCTTGCCGAAGCCCAGCGACCCGTGCCGCTCGATCAGCTCGAAGAACACGGTCGGGCGGTCACCGAGCGGGCGGGTGAAGATCTGCAGCAGGTAGCCGTCCTCGTCGCGGTCGACGAGGATCCCGCGCTGCTGCAGCTCCTCGATCGGGACCCGCACCTCACCGATGCGCTTCCGCAGCTCGGGGTCCTCGTAGTAGGAGTCCGGGGTGTCCAGGAACTCGATGCCGTTGGCGCGCAGCTCGTCGACGGTGCGGATGATGTCGTTGGTCGCCAGCGCGAGGTGCTGGGCGCCGGGGCCGCGGTAGAAGTCGAGGTACTCGTCGATCTGCGAGCGCTTCTTGGCGATCGCCGGCTCGTTGAGGGGGAACTTCACCCGGTGGTTGCCGTTGGCGACGACCTTGGACATGAGGGCGGAGTAGTCGGTGGCGATGTCGTCGCCGATGAACTCCGCCATGTTCACGAAGCCCATGACCTTGTTGTAGAAGGCCACCCACTCGTCCATCTTGCCGAGCTCGACGTTGCCGACGATGTGGTCCAGGGCCTGGAAGAGCCGCTTGGGGGAGCCCTCGCGCCGGACCAGCGTCGAGGTCCGGGTGACGTAGCCGGGCCAGTAGGGCCCCGAGTAGCGGGAGCGGTCGACGAGCGTGTGCCGGGTCTCGCCATACGTCGCGATGGAGGCGAAGCGCAGCGTGCCGTGCTCGTCGGTGACGTCCTGCGGCTCCTCGAGGACGGTGGCGCCCATCTTCTTGGCCTGCGCCACGCAGCGGTCCACGTCGGGGACCTCGAGGGCGATGTCGACGACGCCGTCACCGTGCTTGGCGTGGTGCTCGATCAGGGGGCTGTCGGGGTCGACCGCGCCCTTGACGACGAAACGGATCGAGCCGGACCGCAGCACGAACGCCTTGTGGTCCCGGTTGCCGTTCTCCGGACCGGAGTAGGCCTCCAGCGTCATGCCCCAGGCGGACTCGTAGTAGTGGGCGGTCTGCGTCGCGTTGCCGACGACGAAGACGATGGCATCCCAGCCGGTGACGGGGAAGGGGTCGGTCGCCTCGTCGTACTCCACGAGGCCGACAAGCTGCTTGAGCTGGTTGAGGTCCAGATCGGCATCGCGCTCTTGCGGCGTGAGGTCAAGGGTGGTGTCGGTCATGCTGCCCAACTGTGAGGCGAGCCAGGCAACCTGGCAACCATGTGCAGCCCCTCTGGGCAAAATGCCCGTGCCGTATGGCGCCTACCCCCTCCCCGGTGGACAATCTGTCCCATGAGCATCGACGACCTCGACCGCCGGATCCTGCGCGCGTTCACGACCGACCCGCACGTCGGCGTGCTCGGGGCGTCGCGGGCGCTGGGCGTGGCGCGGGGCACCGTCCAGGCCCGGCTCGACCGGATGCAGGAGCGGGGCGTGATCCGGTCGTTCGCGCCGCAGGTGGATGCGGCGGCCCTGGGCTACCCGGTGATCGCGTTCGCGACGCTGGAGATCCGGCAGGACCACGGGCACGAGCACGTCGTGGAGCACCTGCTGGCGATCCCCGAGGTGCTCGAGGCGCACACGATCACCGGCAGCGGCGACATCTGGATCCGGCTGGTGGGGCGGGACAACGCCGACCTGCAGCGCGTCATCGACGACGTCGTGGCGGGCGGGTCGGTGATCCGGACCACGACGGTGATCTCGTTGGCCACCCGGATCAGCCACCGGACCGCCCCGCTGGTGGACGCCGCGGCGCGGCACCACGACGGGCAGCCCCGCCCGCCGCGGTCAGCCACCGGCGGCGACACGCCGTGAGGCGCCTCCACGCGCCGCCCCTGGCGGCGACGTGGGTCAGCGACGGCGACGTGGGTCAGCGGCCGTGACGTGGGTCAGCGGCCACGACGTGCGTCGATGGCCTCGAGGGGTCAGCGGCGGCCGACGAACCAGTTGCGGATCTTGTCGATCCGCGCCCCGACCTGCTCCTGGGACGCCTGGTCCAGCGCGGGTCCGCCACACACCTGCCGCAGCTCGGAGTGCACGATGGCGTGCTTGGTCCCGGTCTTGCGGGCGTAGGCCGACACCAGCTTGTTGAGCTCCTTGCGCTGGGCCTGCAGGGCCCGGTGGGCCGAGACCTCCTCGTGGCGCTCGCGGGCCCGCGCGTTGGGCTTCTGCCGGCTCTGGCGCTCCCGCAGCAGGTGCGCCATCTGGTCGGGCTCGAGCAGCCCGGGCAGCCCGAGATAACCGTCCTCCTCCTCGGAGCCGACGTCGGCGACCAGGCCGAACTGCTCGGCGTCGAAGAGCACGTGGTCGAACTCCGCGTCGGACTCGAGGGCCTCGAACTTCGCGTCCAGCTCGTCGCTGGCCTGCTCGGAGCGGTTGGCGGCCTCGACCAGGCCGTCCTCCTCGGACCACAGCGACTCCTCCTCGCCGGCCTTCTTGGGGCGGTCGAGGGCGTGGTCGCGCTCGTCCTCCAGCCGGGCGGCGTGCTCGAGGAGCAGCGGGACGGAGGGCAGGAAGACCGACGCCACCTCGCCGCGCTTGCGGGCCCGCACGAAGCGGCCGACGGCCTGCGCGAAGAACAGCGGCGTCGACGTCGAGGTCGCGTAGACGCCGACGGCGAGCCGTGGCACGTCCACCCCCTCGGAGACCATGCGCACGGCCACGAGCCAGCGGTCGGTGGACCCGGAGTAGGTCTCGATGCGCTTGGAGGCGCCGGCGTCGTCGGAGAGCACGACGGTGGGCTTCTCGCCGGTCAGCTCGTGCAGGATCTTTGCGTAGGCGCGGGCGTTGGTCTGGTTGGTGGCGATGACCAGGCCGCCGGCATCGGGCACGTGGCGGCGCACCTCGGTCAGGCGCTTGTCGGCGGCGCGCAGCACCGCCGGGATCCACTCCCCCTGGGGGGACAGCGCGGTGCGCCAGGCGTGGGCCGTGAGGTCCTTGGTGAGCGGCTCCCCGAGGCGGGCCGCCAGCTCGTCACCGGCGCGGGTCCGCCAGCGCATCGCCCCGCCATACGCCATGAACAGCACGGGCCGCACCACGCCGTCGCGCAGCGCCTCGGCGTAGCCGTAGGAGTAGTCGGAGGCGGAGCGCCGGATGCCGTCGGCGCCCTCCTCGTAGCGCACGAACGGGATTGGGTTGGTGTCGGAGCGGAAGGGGGTGCCGGTCAGGGCGAGTCGCCGCGCCGCCGGCTCGAAGGCGTCCCGGATCGCCTCGCCCCAGGACTTGTTGTCGCCGCCGTGGTGGATCTCGTCGAGGATCACCAGGGTCGGTGCGGCCTCGGTGCGGGCGCGGTGCAGCAGCGGCTTGGAGGCCACCTGCGCGTAGGTCAGCGCCACGCCGTCGAACGCCTTGTTGTGCGTGCCGGCCGCGTTGGTGAAGGTCGGGTCCAGCTGGATGCCGACCCGGGCCGCGGCGTCGGCCCACTGGACCTTGAGGTGCTCGGTCGGCGCCACGACGGTCACCCGGCGCACCGCTCCCCGCCGCAGCAGCTCGGTCGCCACGCGCAGCGCGTATGTCGTCTTGCCTGCCCCCGGCGTGGCCACCGCCAGGAAGTCGCGCGGCCGGTCCTCGAGGTATCGCTGCAGCGCCTCGGCCTGCCAGGCCCGGAGCTTGCCGGCAGTCCCCCACGCTGCTCGCTCGGGGAAGGCTGGTGACAGGTGCTCGGCAGCGGAGGTACTCATGGCGACTAGCAGGGTAGACGGTTTCGGCGGTCAACATGCCGGGGCGCAGTGCTTGACAGCCTGGGCAGCCAGGTGGCCCGCCTCCCGGACGGGAGACGGGCCAGCCGGCTGCTCGGGCTGGGGTCGTCAGTCGAGCTTGATCGTGTCGGCCCCAGCCGACTCGATCTTGATGGTGCGGTCGGCCTGCAGCGACTCGATCTTGATCGTGCGGTCGGCCTGCAGCGACTCGATCTTGATCGTGCGGTCCGGCGTCGCCGACTCCAGCTTGATGGTGCGGTCGGCCTGCAGCGACTCGATCTTGATCGTGCGGTCGGCCTGCAGCGACTCGATCTTGATCGTGCGGTCGGCCTGCAGCGACTCGATCTTGATGGTGCGGTCCGGCGTCGCCGACTCCAGCTTGATGGTGCCACCCTTGGTGACGGCGTGTGCAGAGCCACCGGCCAGGACAGCGACGGCGGAGAGAGCGACCGCAGCAGCGGCGCGGGTCACGTGGCGCATGAGGAGGATCCCTTTCAGGTTGTGAGGAGTGCCCCGTGCACTCCCTATCACTCAGGGTACGGGCATCCCCGCCAGAAATATCACGCGCTGTGACTTAAACCAGTCATTCGGGTGAAATCTACTGCTAGTCCTGGCCGTCCTGGGGGGCGCGCAGCCCCTCGTAGATCTCCTTGCAGATCGGGCAGACAGGGAAGCGCTGCGGGTCGCGCCCCGGCACCCAGATCTTGCCGCAGAGCGCGACGACGGGCTCGCCGGTCATCGCGCTCTCCAGGATCTTCTCCTTGCGCACGTAGTGGGAGAACCGCTCCTTGTCGCCCGGCTCCTGCAGCCGCTCCTCGACCTGCTCCCGCTCGAGCACCGCGGTCTGGGTGCCCGGGCCCCCCGGCTCGGCGAACGGGTCCGGCGGCATCTCGGGGTATCCCTGGCTCATGCGCGCCAGTCTAGGCACCCGCGCCGCGCCCTGCCGACGCCTGCACCGCCTCAGTTGTAGTCCTCGTCGTCGGGGTAGTAGGCCGCCAGCGCGAGCCGCCCCGGCTGGCGGCGCAGCACGCGGTGCCACAGCGTGTCGGGCTCGTCGGTGAAGAGGTCCGTCGGCTCCAGGTCGAGGGTGTACCACGTGTGCTCCCGCAGCTCGGCCTCGAGCTGACCGGCGCTCCAGCCGGAATAGCCCGCGAAGATGCGCACCCCGCTGGCCTCGCTCATCACCAGCTCCGCCGGGGTGTCCAGGTCGACGACCCCCACGCCCCGGAAGAGCCGCTGCACGCCGCGCACCTCGGTCGGCACCCCGGGCAGCCCCACGACCCCGAGCGCGGAGTCCAGGCCCACCGGGCCACCCTGGAAGAGGACCGACGGGGCGCTCACGTGCTCCTGCCACCCGTCCAGGACCGTGTCGACCGTGGCGTCGACGGGCTTGTTGAGCACGACGGCCTGCGCGCCGTCCTCCCCGTGGTGCAGCACCAGCAGGACCGCCCGCTCGAAGACACCCTCGGTGATGGCTGGGGTGGCCGCGAGGAGCCGTCCGGTCAGGTCCGTGGTCTGCACCCTGCCATTGTGCCCGAGCGACCTGCCCGTATGCCGAGAGCGGGCGCCCTCTCTCGACGAGAGGACGCCCGCTCCTGCCGGGTGTCGACCGGCGCTGCGGCTGAGGGTCAGCCGTCGCGGCGGCGGCCGCCGCCGTAGGAACGCTCGCCGCGGTCGCCACGGGGGCTCCGGTCGCCACGGGGGCTCCGGTCGCCGCGGAAGCTGCGGTCCCCACGGTGGCCGTGCGGCTGGTGCCGCGGTCCGCCGCGCCGGAAGGTGCGGGCCGGGCGCGGCTCACCCTCGACGAGGCGGCGGTAGCGCCCCTCCTCGACGGGCTCGCCGGAGGGGGTCCGGGCGCCGACGCCGTCGTAGAGCACGGGGTCGCCGGGGGCCGTCCGGATCGGCTTGACGTCGACCCCGGCCTGCTCGACGAGTCGCTCCATCTGGCGGCGCTGGTGCGGCAGGGCGAGGGTGACGACGGTGCCCCGCTCGCCGGCGCGGGCGGTGCGGCCCGACCGGTGCAGGTAGTCCTTGTGGTCGGCCGGCGGGTCGACCTGCAGGACCACGGAGACGTCGTCGACGTGGATGCCGCGGGCGGCGACGTCGGTGGCGACCAGGACGGGCAGGGTGCCCTCCTTGAAGCCGGTGAGGACGCGGTTGCGCTGGACCTGGGACAGGCCGCCGTGCAGCGCCGCGGCGAAGACGCCCTGCTCGCGCAGCTGCAGCGCCACGCGGTCGGCGCCCAGCTTGGTGCGGACGAAGACCACGGTGCGGCCGCTGCGGTTGGCGACCTCGGCGGTGATGACCTTCTTGTGCATCGGCTCGACGAGGAGCACGTGGTGGTCCATCGTGTCGACGCTGGCGGTGCCCGGGTCGGTCTCGTGCGTGACGGGGTCGACGAGGTATCGCTCGACCACCGTGTCGATCCCGCGGTCCAGCGTCGCGGAGAAGAGCAGCCGCTGGCCGCCGGCCGGGATCAGGTCGAGGATCTCGGTGATGGCCTCGAGGAAGCCCATCTCGGCCATGTGGTCGGCCTCGTCCAGCACGGCCACCTCGACCTGGGACAGGTCGGCGGCACCGCGATCGATCAGGTCCTTGAGGCGCCCGGGGGTCGCGACGAGGACGTCCAGGCCCTTCTCCAGCGCCATGATCTGCGGCGGGTAGGGCATGCCGCCTGCGACCAGCTTGTGGCGCAGCCCCATCACGTGGACCAGGGGCTGCAGCGCGTCGCTGACCTGCTGCGCCAGCTCACGGGTGGGCACCAGGATGATCGAGCGCACCACGCCGGCCTCGGCCTTGCCGCCGTCCGCGAGGCGGGCGATCAGCGGCAGCCCGAAGCTCAGGGTCTTGCCCGAGCCGGTCTGGCCTCGGCCGAGCACGTCCCGCCCGGCCAGGGCGTCGGGGATGGTCGCCGCCTGGATCGGGAAGGGGTCGGTGATGCCGTCGCGAGCGAGCCGCTCCACGACGGGGGCCGGCAGGCCCAGCGCGGCGAAGCCGTTGTCCGCGGCCACCTCGACCGGCGCGTGCTCGGGGGCGCCTCCGGTCGACAGGCCCATAGCCTCGCGCTCGTCGCGGTCGGTCCAGGTGCGGCGACGGTCGTCGCGCTCGAAGCCGGTGCGGCCGTCGCGGTAGCCACCTCGACGGTCGTCCCGACGGAACTCACCGCGCGGGCGGTCGAAGTCGCGACGCGGACGGTCGCTGCGGTCGAAGTCGCGACGCGGACGGTCGCTGCGGTCGAAGTCCCGACGCGGGCGGTCGTCGCGCTCGAAACGCGGACGCTCGTCACGACGGAACTCCCCACGCGGACGGTCGCTGCGGTCGAAGTCCCGACGCGGGCGGTCGTCGCGCTCGAAACGCGGACGCTCGTCACGACGGAACTCCCCGCGCGGACGGTCGCTGCGGTCGAAGTCCCGACGCGGGCGGTCGTCGCGCTCGAAACGCGGACGCTCGTCACGACGGAACTCCCCACGCGGACGGTCGCTGCGGTCGAAGTCCCGACGCGGGCGGTCGTCGCGCTCGAAACGCGGACGCTCGTCACGACGGAACTCCCCACGCGGACGGTCGAACTCACGACGCGGGCGATCGTCCCGCTCGAAACGCAGCCGGTCGTAGCCGCCGCGGTTGTCCTCGCGACGGGGGCCGCGGGGCGCGTCATACGCACGCTCGTCGCGACGCGGGCGGGAGGGGCCGTCGGAGCCGCGGACCGACTGGCCGCGGTGGGGCTTGGTCGGGCCGCGACGGGCCTCGACCTTCTTGGCGGTGCTCCAGCGGGCCTTCTTGGGCGCGCCGGAGGAGGAGGTGTTCTTCATGTTTAGATGTCCCTGCTGGTGGTAGGCACGCTTCGAGCCACCTGGCGAGGGCAACGGAGAAGGCGAGCCTCAGGCTCGCACGTGGAGCCCGGTCGGGCCGGTCGACGGTTTGCCGCCGGCGTCGTCTCGCCTCTCGTGGGCCGCTCCTGCTGAGCGGCCGGGAAAAACTCTCGGGGACCTTCATGCCCCTGCGGCTCCTCCGGACCTTGCCGGGACCGCGCGCCGCAGCACCGGCGACGCGGGCTGCTCATGGCGAGACTGTGCGACCAGTCTACCAGGCGTCCGGACCCCCTCGGTCCCCCTCGCGCCGCTCGGGAATCCTCGTCCGGCCCGCCTCGTTGCACGAGTCATGACCACTCGTCAGATCACGGAAGCGACCTTCGAGTCGACCATCCAGGACAACGACATCGTCCTCTACGACTTCTGGGCCGACTGGTGCGGCCCGTGCAAGCAGTTCGCGCCGGTCTTCGAGGCCGCGTCCGAGAAGCACCCCGACGTGGTCTTCGGCAAGATCGACACCGAGGCCGAGCAGCAGCTCGCCGGGATGCTGCAGATCACCTCGATCCCCACCGTCATGGCCTTCCGCGAGGGCATCCCGCTGCTCATGCAGCCGGGCGCGCTCCCGGCCAACGCGCTGGAGGACCTGATCACCCAGATCAAGGGCTTGGACATGGAGCAGGTCAAGGTGGAGTACGCCCAGCAGCTCGCCGCGGCCGAGGCCCAGGCCCAGCAGCCGCAGCAAGGCCAGACCGGCACCGGGCCGGCGGACATCCCCTCGGTCTGACCGCAGGGCCCGTCGGCATACGAGCCCGTATGACGCCCGCGACCCCCGCCTCGACGCACGAGGCGGGGGTCGCGGACCGTTGACGGGCCACAGCGTGACGTGCTGCTGATCTGGTGGAGGTGGCGGGAATCGAACCCGCGTCCGCTGACGACGCACCAGGGCTTCTCCGGGCGCAGTGCGCAAAGGATTTTCTCGGCCCCAGAGCTCGCGCGCACACGTCCCCTGACAGGCCCAGTCGAGAAGGAGTCCCACGCGCCGTCCCGACACCGGCGCGCAGCCAGATCTCTAGCTGATGCCGAGCACTAGGACGAGATCAGGCCTAGGTCGACAGACTTCGAGCTCGCTCAGGCGGCGAGGGCGAAGTCGGTGCGCTTGGAATTGGCACCTATTGGCTTGCTGAGGGCGTTAACGAGACAACTCAGCATCCTCGGCCCGCTTCCCCTGGTAGATCGACCAACGTCGAAACCGATCACCCCCATGGAGCGAGCACGTCACGCTGTGGACTTGTCAAAGGACGACCTGCGCCGGGGCCCAGGTCAGACTCGGGAGTCTACCTGGCTCAACGCGGCGGGCTCCACCGGGATTCCCGGCGTCAGCCGGCCCGCAGGTAGGCGGCGAGGCCGGGCAGGTCGTCGCTGTTGAGCCAGCGGACGCCGGCGGCGAGCTCGGCGTCCCAGACCCGGCGCCGCTTGGCGAGGGTCACGGGGTCGGTCAGGTCCGGCGTGCCGTAGAACCGCAGCGTGTGGCCCCCGGCGCGCGCCTGGTCGGCGTAGCCCTGCAGCTTGGCGCGCTGGTCGGCAGGGATCGGGTAGCCGCCGCGCCAGTAGAACGTGGCCCACCAGTCGCCGCTGACCATGGGCATCAGCTCGGGCGAGAGGCCCTTGCCGAGGTCGGTGAGGTCCCCGTCGTAGGCCGACCAGCGCGTCGGCGCCGCGGCGATCTGGGTGAGGCTGCGCTTGCCGGAGATGACCGCCATCACGGCGCCCGGCGTGCGGGTGCCGCCGCTCCAGTGCGTCATGAGCCGGGGGTGCGCGGCGAGGGCCTGCTCGATGACGGGCCAGGTGGTCGGGCCGTCCGACTTCACGTCGATCAGCAGCTGGAAGGGGCCGCGCCACCCGCGGTAGACCGACCCGCCGCGCGCGGCCACCCGCTGCTCCAGCGGCGCGAGGTAGGCGCTCTCCAGGGTGCGCCGGCAGTCCGGGTAGTCGTGGCCGAGGCACAGCCGGCCATCGACGAGCCACACGTCCGCCTCGACGCTGGTGAAGCCCTGGTCGAGTGCGTCCAGCAGCGGGCGTTGGTGGAGGTAGTCGTTGTGGGCGTGGGCGTTGTCGAGCGGCGTCGCGTCCGTGCTGGTCGGGCGGGCGACGGCAGCGCTGGCGGCGGGGGCCAGGACCGCGACACCCGTCAGGAGGGCGGTGACCAGGGCGAGGGTGGCGGCGGACAGCCGGGTGCGGTGGCGCATGACCGCGGACGCTAGCCGCCTCGCGTGAACGCTGCGTGGCCAGGCGGTGGCAAGTTCTTGCGGTGGCGAGACCTCGTGGGGGCGGCGGTGTCGTCATACGACAATGGCCGTATGACGCCGCAGCCTCCTGTCCAGCTCACCCACCTGCCGGCCGGCGACGGACCGGCCATCGCGATCCACGGGGGCGCCGGCGTCGACCCCGCGTCCCTGTCCCCCGAGCAGGCGGCGGCCGCCACCGCCGCGCTCGAGGAGGCGGTCCGAGCCGGACGGCGCGTGCTCGACGCGGGGGGCGCGGCCCTCGACGCAGTGTGCGCGAGCGTGCGGGTGCTGGAGGACAGCGAGTGCTTCAACGCGGGGCGGGGCGCAGCACTGACGGTGGAGGGGACGGCCGAGCTGGACGCCTGCGTGATGACGGGCGACTCCCGCGCCGGAGCGGTGACCTGCGCCAACGGTCCGCGCAACCCCGTCATGGCGGCGCGCGCGGTCATGGAGCAGACCGACCACGTGCTGATGGCGGCGCCCTCGCGCTCGCTGCTGGAGCGGTGGGGGCTGGACGTGGTCGACACCGACTACTACGTCACCGAGGCGCGGCTGCGGATGCTGCGCGAGACCGACTCGTTCCTGGAGTACAAGCACGGCACGGTCGGGGCGGTCGCCCGCGATGCGACCGGTCGGGTCGCCGCCGCGACGTCGACCGGCGGGATCACCGCGCAGCTGCCGGGACGGGTCGGGGACACGCCGCTGGTGGGCTGCGGGACGTGGGCCGACGACACGACGGTGGCGGTGTCGTGCACGGGGCAGGGCGAGCTCTTCGTGCGGGGGGCCGTCGCCCACGAGATCCACAGCCGGATCCGTTGGGGCGCAAAGGATCTCGCGACGTCGGTGCGCGAGACCATCGATGAGCTCGTGGGGGCGCGCGGCGCTGACGGTGGGCTGATCGCCGTGACGCCGGCGGGCGAGGTGGTCCTCGCCTTCAACTCGCCGGGGATGTACCGCGGCCACGACGTCGGCGCGGGCGCGGTCACCGCGATCGGCTGAGGCGGGCGGCCCTCGGCGGTCGAGAGGCGCTCACCCGCCGCTGGATCCGCCGCCGACCAATCCGTGCCCCCGCCGGGCAAGGCCGAAGAGGACGGCGACGGCGATCCAGGCCGCCGGCGAGACCGCCCCGGCCGTCGCTGCGACGCCGACGGCCGATGCCAGCATGATGACGAATCCTGCTGCGACCCACGAGAGCACGACGCGTTGACCGTGGCGGTCGGCGAGGCGCGCCTGCAGCGGCATGACCATCGTGGTCGAGCCGAAGACCGCCATCGCGGTGGCCGCCGCCGCGAAGCTGCCGGTGGACTGGCGGACGGTGAAGAGGAAGGTGAGCGGGAGCACGGCATACCCCAGTCGCCCGACCAGGGCGAGCGCGAAGGTGCGGGCGACGACCGGGTCGGCGAGGAGGGTGCGGTAGCTCCCGGCACGGGTGGTGCCGGACATGAGGTGACTCCGATGGGGCGGGCCGCGCAGCGGCCGAGGGCAGTGGGCGCGACGGGCCGCCCACCCCGGGGGGCGGGTGGCGCTGGGGCCTCTATGCCGGTCGGATCACGCCGTCAACCTAGCAGGGTCATCGCACGAACATGCTCTGCACGACGTCGTGGGGGACGTCCTCGACGTGATCCCAGAGCCACTGCGGCGGCGCGCCCTTGCCCTTGTCGACGAGGACGACCCGCACGCCCTCGGGCATGTCGGAACGCTCCCAGAAGTGACGCCCCAGCACGCGGTCCTGCTGCAGCACCTCCCGGACGCTGCGCATCCGGGAGGCCCGGCGCACCGCCTCCAGCGCGACGGCGACGGACAGCGGGGACTTCGTGCGTATGACGGCCGCGCACTCGCGGGCCTCGTCACCGTCGTGCCGCTCGAGCCGCGCGAGGATGATGGCGGCGTCGTCCCCGGCGAAGCACGGGTCGATCCAGTCTCGTTGCGCCATCAGCGGACTCGCGGGAGCCGTGTCGCCGACCGTGGGGTCGAGCCGCTCCCCCGCCGCGAGCCGGTCCAGGAGCGAGGGGATCTCGTCGGAGGAGATCAGGGCGTCGGCGAATCCCGTTGCCACGGCGTCCGCCCCGGTGATGGACGTCCCGCTCATGGCCAGGTAGGGGCCGATCTCGCCCGGCGCCTTGGCCAGCCACCAGCACCCCGCCACGTCGGGGAAGAACCCGATCGCGGTCTCCGGCATGGCGAGCCGCGTCCGCTCGGTGGCCAGCCGCAGCGACCCGTGCGCCGACACCCCGACTCCCCCGCCCATGACGATGCCGTCCATGAACGCGACGTAGGGCTTGGGGTAGGCCGCGATCGCGGCGTCGAGGCGGTACTCGTGATCCCAGAAGACGATCGCGTCGTCGCGGCCCTGCAGCGTGGCCTCGCGCGCCGCCCGCATGTCGCCGCCGGCGCACAGCCCCTTGGGGCCGACCCCCTCGATGCTGACGCTGACGACCTCGTCGTCCTCGGCCCAGTCCTGCAGCTGCTCCAGCGCGGAGTCGACCATCGGGGTGGTGAGCGAGTTGATCGCCCTGGGGCGGTTGAGCAGGATCCGGCCGAGGGTGCCGCGGCGCTCGTAGAGCACCTCGTCGGTGTGACCGGGGCGCGGCAGGGCGGTGGTGGGGGCTTCCAGCGGCATACGAACCCTCCTGCGCAGGGGTGGTGATCGACGGTGAGTCCTCCCCGAACCTATCGCGCCTCCGCTAGCGTCGGGAGGGAGGCCACCGCATCGGTGCGGGGACCCGGCGAGAGGACCCGGCGAGGGGACTCACGAGAGGACCGGACCATCACATGAGCGACCAACCGGCAGCCGACCCACGGGCCGAGGACACCATCGTCGACCTGCTCGTCGTCGGGTCCGGGACGGGGATGGCGGCAGCCCTGGCCGCGGCCGAGCGGGGCCTGGACGTGCTCGTCGTGGAGAAGACGGCGTACGTCGGCGGCTCCACGGCCCGGTCCGGCGGCGCGTTCTGGGTGCCGGACAACCCGGTGCTCGAGCGCGAGGGCGCCCAGCGGGACCCGCAGGGCGCGGCGACCTACCTGGACGCGCTGGTGGGCGACGACGCCGCGCCCGAGCGGCGTCGGACCTACCTGCAGGAGGGGCCGTCCGCCGTCGCGATGCTCGAGCGGACCACCCCGCTGCGGTTCTTCTGGGCCAAGGGTTACGCCGACTACCACCCGGAGGAGCCGGGGGGCTCGGCGGTCGGGCGCACCTGCGAGGCACGGCCGTTCGACCTGCGCAGCCTCGGCGAGGACCGCTCCCGGTTCCGTCCCGCGCCGCTGGAGGCGCCCATCCCCATGCCGGTGACGGGTGCGGACTACAAGTGGTTCAACCTCATGACGCGGGTACCCACCAAGGCCGCGCCGCGGATCGCGCGTCGCCTGGTCGAGGGCCTCGGCGGCCTCGCCGTGGGTCGTGAGTATGCCGCCGGCGGCCAGGCCCTCGCGGCCGGCATGCTTGCGGGGCTGCGGAGGGCCGGTGTGCCGGTGTGGACGCGCACCGAGGTGGTCGAGCTGCTGGCCGGGCCGGAGGCCGACGGCTCGGCGGACGGCGCGGCGGGCGCCGATGGCGGGAGCGCCAGCCGGGTCACCGGCGCGCTGGTCGAGCAGGACGGCCGACAGGTGCGGGTCACCGCGCGCGCCGGCGTGGTGCTCGCGACCGGCGGCTTCGACCACGCGGTGGCGTGGCGCCGGGAGCACATCTCCGAGACGCTCACCGACGACCACTCGCTCGGCAGCGAGGGCAACCTCGGCGACGGCATCGAGCTCGGCCGCGCCCTGGGCGCGGACACGGCGCTCATGGACCAGGCCTGGTGGTTCCCCGCCGGGGCGCCGCTGCCCGGCGGCGAGCCGCAGATCCTGCTCGCCGAGCGCTCCCTGCCCGGCTCCCTGATCGTGGACCAGACCGGCGACCGGTTCATCGACGAGGCGACGGACTACATGACCTTCGGCCAGCGCGTCCTCGAGCTGCGGGCCTCGCACGGCCGCGCCCAGGAGATGTGGCTGGTCATGGACCAGACCTACCGCAACAGCTATGTCCTCGCGGGCGTGGCCTTCCCCCGGATACCCCTGCCTGCCGCGTGGCTGGACGCGGGCATCGCCGTGCAGGCCGACGACCCGCGCGGCCTGGCCCGCGCCATGGGCGTGCCGGAGGACGGGTTCGAGCAGGCGCTGTCCCGCTTCAACCAGCAGGCCGGCCTCGGGGTCGACAGCGACTTCGGCCGGGGCAACAGCGCCTACGACCGCTACTACGGCGACCCGACGGTCACCCCCAACCCCTGCCTGCGGCCCCTCGCCGGGCGGCTCTACGCCCTGCGGATGGTGCTGTCCGACCTCGGCACCTGCGGCGGACTGGTCGCCGACGGCCAGGGGCGGGTGCTGCGCGCGGACGGCTCGGTGGTCGCCGGGCTCTACGCCATCGGCAACACGGCGGCCAACGTCTTCGGGCGCTGCTACCCCGGGGCCGGCGCGACCATCGGGCAGGGCCTCGTCTACGGCTACGTGATCGGCAGCCGCGTGGCGCGTCGCACCAGCAGCGCGCACACCCCCACGACCGCGGCGGCCGGCAGGCAGGACAGCGCCAGCGCCGGGTAGCCGTGCCACCCCACGATCAGCCCGGCCAGGCCGCCGCCAGCCGCTGCGGTGAAGCCCATCACGAGGTCCGACAGGCCCTGCACGGGGGCCCGGGCGGGCAGCGGGGTCGCGCCGACCAGCGCCGAGGACGCCCCGATCAGGGCGAAGGACCACCCCAGCCCGAGGCCGAAGAGGGCCGCGCCGAGCAGCCACGACGCCCCGGCGTGGGAGGTCGCCGCCACCACGATCGAGGCCGCCTCGACGGCCGCGCCCAGCAGCATGACCGCCCAGGCCCCCAGCCGGTCGGCGAGCCGGCCGACCAGCGGGGAGAAGGCGTACATGCCGAGGATGTGGCCGCTGATCGTGAGGCCGATGAGGCGCACGCTGGCGTCGCCGTGCCGCATGTGGATGGGCGTCATGATCATCACCGACACCATGACCGTGTGCGCGAGCGCGATGGCGACCACGCACGCGGCGACGGTGGGGTGCGTGCGCAGCACCTGCCACGCGCTGACGTCGTCGTGCCGGGTGCCCCCGGGCGGGGCGGTCCGGCGCTGGTGCTCGGCAGCGGCGCGGGCGACGAGCAGCGGGTCGGGGCGCAGCAGCAGCTGGACGAGGGCGATGGTGACGGCGAGCGCCAGCGCCGTGATGAGGAAGGCGCCGGTGAGCGCCGGCAGCCCCAGCGCCGTCGCCAGGGTCCCGCCCACGTCGGCGAGGTTGGGGCCGAGCACCGCGCCGATGGTCGTGGCCCACACGACCATCGACAGGTCCCGACCCCGGTGCTCGTCCAGCGCGAGATCGGTTGCTGCAAAACGGGACTGGGAGTTGGACGCGCTGCCCGAGCCGAAGAGCGCGGCGGCCACCAGCAGCAGCGGGAAGCTGCGCAGGACACCGGCCAGCACGCACAGCAGCGCGCCCACACCCCCGACCAGGTAGCCGATCGCGAGGCCCACGCGCCGGCCGCGCGCGCCCATGATCCGCGACAGCACGTATGCCGCCACCGCCGTCCCCGCGACCTGGGCGGTCTGGCTCAGCCCGGCCAGGGACTCCCGGCCCGAGACGTCGGCGGCCAGCAGCGTGGCCACCGTGATGCCCGTCGTCACGCCGACGCCGCCGACGGCGTTGGTCACGGCGAGGGTCCGGACGGTGCGGCGCTGCAGGTCGCTGCGCTCACCCTGCCCCGGCTGGTAGCGCTCGGCGTCGATCGTCACCCCCCGAACCTACCCGGCTACCGGCATACGGACTCAGCGCGCGAACCGGCCGGGGGCTCCCTAGCCTGGGATCCCTCGAGCCTGCCGCCCGATCGGAGTCCCTCATGTTCCGCAAGGTCCTCGTCGCCAACCGTGGAGAGATCGCCGTTCGCGCGTTCCGCGCCGCCACGGAGCTCGGCATCACGACCGTCGCCGTGTTCCCCTACGAGGACCGCAAGGCGGAGTACCGCCTCAAGGCCGACGAGTCCTACCAGATCGGCGAGGAGGGGCACCCGGTGCGGGCCTACCTCGACGTGGAGGGCATCATCACCGCCGCCAGGGAGGCGGGGGCCGACGCGATCTACCCGGGCTACGGCTTCCTGTCGGAGAACCCCGACCTCGCCCAGCGCTGCGAGGAGGAGGGCATCACCTTCGTCGGCCCGGCGCACACCGTGCTGGAGCTGACGGGCAACAAGGCGCGCGCCATCCACGCGGCGCAGGACGCCGGGCTGCCCACGCTGCGGGACTCCGAGCCCAGCAACGACGTGGACACCCTGGTCGCGGCGTCGGAGGAGATCGGGTTCCCGCTCTTCGTCAAGGCGGTGAGCGGCGGCGGTGGCCGCGGGATGCGGCGCGTGGCCTCGGCCGACCGGTTGCGGGCCGCGATCGAGGAGGCGCAGCGGGAGGCGGCGAGCGCCTTCGGCGACGACCGGATGTACCTCGAGGAGGCCGTGGTCGACCCGCGGCACATCGAGGTCCAGATCCTCGCCGACAAGACCGGGGAGGTCATGCACCTCTTCGAGCGGGACTGCTCGGTGCAGCGCCGTCACCAGAAGGTCGTCGAGGTCGCCCCCGCCCCCAACCTCGACCCCGAGCTGCGCGACCGGATGTGCGCGGACGCGGTGCGGTTCGCGCGGCAGATCGGCTACGTCAACGCCGGGACGGTGGAGTTCCTGCTCGGGCCGGACGGGCGCTACGTCTTCATCGAGATGAACCCCCGCATCCAGGTCGAGCACACCGTCACCGAGGAGGTCACCGACGTCGACCTCGTCTCCAGCCAGCTGCGGATCGCGGCCGGGGAGACCCTGGCCGAGCTGGGGCTGTCGCAGGACACCGTCCGGCTGCGCGGGGCGGCGCTGCAGTGCCGCATCACCACGGAGGACCCCGCCAACGGCTTCCGGCCCGACACCGGGCGGATCATGGTCTACCGCTCCCCCGGCGGTGCGGGCGTGCGCCTCGACGGCGGCACGGTCTTCGACGGCGCCGAGGTCGGCGCCCACTTCGACTCGATGCTGGTCAAGCTGACCTGCCGCGGCCGGGACTTCCGCACCGCGGTGCAGCGGGCGCAGCGGGCGCTGCAGGAGTTCCGGATCCGCGGGATCTCCACCAACATCACCTTCCTCGAGTCGCTGATCAGCGACCCCGACTTCATCGCGGGGCGGATCACGACGAGCTTCATCGACGAGCGGCCCTCGCTCTTCGACAACCGGATGCCCGCCGACCGCGGCACCAAGCTGCTCACCTACCTGGCCGGCATCACCGTCAACCAGCCCCACGGACCGCAGCGCACCGAGCGCTCGGCCCGCGAGAAGCTCCCGCACCTCTCCGAGGACGTATGGCGCGCCGACCCGCCCGCCGGGTCCCGGCAGCGCCTCCTGGACCTGGGCCCCGAGGGCTGGGCCCGGGCGTTGCGCGACCAGGAGCCGGTGGCCGTGACGGACACGACCTTCCGGGACGCCCACCAGTCGCTGCTCGCCACGCGGGTGCGGACGCGAGACATGCTGCACGTGGCGCCATACGTGGCCCGCATGCTGCCCCAGCTGATCTCGGTCGAGGCGTGGGGCGGCGCGACCTACGACGTGGCGCTGCGCTTCCTGCACGAGGACCCGTGGGAGCGGCTCGGGCAGCTGCACGAGGCGATGCCCAACCTGCCGATCCAGATGCTGCTGCGCGGCCGCAACACGGTGGGGTACACGCCCTACCCGCTGTCGGTGACCAACGCCTTCGTCGCCGAGGCGGCGCGCACCGGCGTGGACGTCTTCCGGATCTTCGACGCGCTCAACAACGTGGACCAGATGCGTCCCGCCATCGAGGCGGTCCGCGGGACCGACCACGCCGTCGCCGAGGCCGCGCTCTGCTACACCGGCAACATGCTCGACCCGCGCGAGGAGCTCTACACCCTCGACTACTACCTGCGGCTCGCCGAGCAGCTGGTAGACGCCGGGGCGCACGTGCTCGGCATCAAGGACATGGCGGGCCTCCTGCGGGCCCCGGCCGCCGCCCGGCTGGTGCAGGCGCTGCGGGAGCGATTCGACCTGCCGGTGCACCTGCACACCCACGACACCGCGGGCGGCCAGCTCGCGACGCTGCTCGCGGCCATCTCCGCCGGGGTCGACGCGGTCGACGTCGCGGCCGCCTCGATGGCGGGCACCACCTCCCAGGTGTCGATGTCCGCGCTGGTCGCGGCCACCGACGGCACCGACCGCGCGACGGGCCTCGACCTGGACGCCGTCATGGACCTCGAGCCCTACTGGGAGGCCATCCGGCGGCTCTACGGCCCCTTCGAGTCCGGGCTCGCCGGCCCGACCGGTCGCGTCTACACCCACGAGATCCCCGGCGGGCAGCTGTCCAACCTGCGCCAGCAGGCCATCGCGCTCGGCCTCGGCGACCGGTTCGAGGCCATCGAGGACATGTATGCCGCCGCCAACGACATCCTCGGCAACATCGTCAAGGTGACGCCGTCGTCCAAGGTGGTCGGGGACCTGGCGCTGGCGCTGGTGGGAGCCGGGGCCGACCCGGCGGCGTTCGAGGCCGACCCGCAGCGGTTCGACATCCCCGACTCGGTGATCGGCTTCCTCAACGGCGACCTCGGCACCCCGCCCGGCGGCTGGCCGGAGCCGTTCCGGACCAAGGCGCTGGAAGGCCGGCGCACCCGGCCCGTGGAGACCGAGCTGTCGGCCGACGACGAGCAGGCCCTGGCGGACGAGCCGCGGATGACGCTCAACCGGCTGCTCTTCCCCGGCCCGACCAAGGAGTTCCTCGCCGCGCGGGACGCCTTCAGCGACCTGTCCGTGCTCAACACCCGGGAGTTCCTGCACGGCCTCGCGGTCGGCGAGGAGCACGAGGTGCAGATGGAGCGCGGCAAGACGCTGCTGCTCGGGCTCACCGCCATCGGCGACGCCGACGCCCGCGGGATGCGCAACGTCATGTGCACCATCAACGGCCAGATGCGCACCATCGAGGTCCGGGACGAGTCGGTGAGGTCCAACGTCGCCCAGGCGGAGCGGGCCGACACCTCGGTGCCCGGGCAGGTCCCCGCGCCCTTCGCCGGGGTGGTGACGCTGGCGGTCGCCGAGGGCGACGAGGTGGCCGCCGGGGACCAGGTCGCCACGATCGAGGCCATGAAGATGGAGGCCGCCATCACGACCCCCGTCGGCGGCCGCGTCGCGCGCCTGGCGATCGGCGCGACCCAGGCGGTGGAGGGCGGCGACCTCCTCCTCGTCGTCGAGTGACCTACCCGAGGTAGGTCACCAGGTCACCAGGAGCCGCCGCCGCCGTCCCCGACCCCGCCGCCGGAGAAGCCGCCCCCGCCCCCGAAGCCGCCCCCGCCGAAGCCGCTGCCTCCCGAGGATCCCGGCGTCGAGGTGAAGGTCCCCGCCGCCGAGGACGAGAACGAGTCCACGGCGTGGCCGAAGTCCCCGAACCCACCGAAGCCGCCGCCGTACCAGACGTAGAAGGTCGGGACGCCCACGTCGTAGCCGTCCGCCCGCGCCATCTCGGCGACCCGGGCGAAGATCCTGGCCCACCGGTCGGCGACGCCGAAGACCACGGCGTAGGGCAGGTAGCGGCTGAAGATGTCCAGGGCCTCGTCGTACTTGATCTGCTCGGCCTCGGCCGTGAGGAGGTACTCCCGGAAGCCCTTCGTCTGCTCGAGCACGGCCGACCCGTCGGCGGTGCGCGCGGGGAGCTTCTTGACGAGCCAGCGCATGATGAACGGCACCGACAGCAGACCCGCGGCGGCCACCATGAGCGACGGCACCGGCAGGTCGAACCCGGCGACGCCGTCGCTGGCCAGCGCCCCGGCGAAGGACCCGGCGCCGAAGAACATCCACGCGAAGATCAGCGCGAAGGGCAGCCAGGTCAGGCAGCCGAAGCCCTGCCGGACGCGCTCCGGCGACTGGCGGAACCACCCGCGCCGCACGGTCTCGGCATACATCTCCTGCTTGGCAATGGCCAGCGTGCCGGCGAAGTGGTTCTTGAGCTCGGACATCATCACGGGGGTGCCGAGGCTGAAGATGCCGTCGAGCACGGTCCGCTCGTAGGTGAGGAGCCCGCGGTCGCCCGGCTTGGGGGTGCCGAGGTACTCCAGCTTCCAGTCGGAGGTCTGGAAGACCCCTGCATCCTGGGTCTGCTCGATCCGCAGGTAGCCGCGCACGGCCAGGTCGATCACGGTCGCCGACACGTCGATGGTGTCGGCGCTCTCGTCGTAGATCGTGCCGATCAGACCCGGCGTCGCGTCGTCCGGCGGGTTGAAGCGGACCGCGGTCACCGGCGCCTTGCCGCCCCGGCGCGTGGCCACCTGCTGGCCGGGGGCGGGCAGGGTGTCGGGGGCCAGCCCGACATACCGCTCGTCGCGGCCGCGGCGCCAGACCAGGGCGCCCATGCCGGCGAGCGCGAGCAGCGGCGCGCCGACCCCGATCCCCAGCTGGCTGAGGGTGCGCACGCGAGCGGACTCCGGCGAGATGTAGGGCCCGCCCGACCCGGCGGACCCGGCGTCGCGGACGTCCTTGCTGACGTCCGTGAACGCGCTGCGGGGCAGCGCCGCCACCACCGACATGTTCTGCATGACCGCCAGGTCGCGGGCGCTGAACCGCGCGGGGTTTCCCGGCGTGGCCTCGCACTTCTCGCTGCTCTTGAAGGCGCCGTAGTAGCAGGCGGCCTTGGTGACGGCGGCCGATCCCGGCCCGCGGACCGTCACCTCGACGGCGTCGAAGGGCACCCGCCAGGAGTTGCCGAGCACGTTGTAGTAGAACTCCACGTCGCTCGGCTGCTCGTTGACGACGTGGGCGAGGTGGTACTTCAGGACGTACTGCTGGTCGCCCTGGACGGTGCGGCTCGGCGAGCCGACGCGCAGCACGGTCGCGTCGCCCTGGTCCCGGACGCTGAGCTGGGCGGGGGCGCCGCTGGGGCTGCTGGCCGAGATGTCGCTGATCTCGTAGTGGCGCTCCTGCGAGGTGGCGCCGCTGGAGCCGTCGGACCCGGCGGGGTTGTCCTCGGTGGGGGTGTAGCCCTGGGCGGTCGCGATGGTCCGCTCCATGCCGTGCCGGCCGCTGGTGGTGAACCGGTAGTCGTAGGTCTCCGTCACCGAGACCCCGCCCTGGGCGTCGAGGACGTAGTCGACGACGAGCCGCGTGACCCGGTCACCGCCCGACGCGGCCCCCGCGGGCGCCAGCCCGAGCAGCATCAGCCACAGCGTGACGGCCAGCACGGCCAGCGCTCGTGCGGTCCGCAGGTGCGGGCGTGGATCGGTGGTCACGGGCTACCCCCTGGTCGTCGGTGCGCCACTCTGACGGCGAATCTATCCGACCCGCTCCCCCTGGACCGACCTCGGCGCACACCTCCGCCCCTGCCTGGGCCCCATGCCTCGGCCTCCCACCTCGGCCGTGGGTCAGCTGCGACCTCGCTTGAAGGCGTTGGACATCGCCCGCTGCGCCTCCCGGGTGTCCTGCCGCTCGCGCAGGGTCTGCCGCTTGTCGTAGAGCTTCTTGCCCTTGGCGAGCGCGATCTCGACCTTGGCCTTGCCGTCCTTGAAGTAGAGCTCGAGCGGGACGATGGTGTGCCCGCTCTCCTGCGACTCGGCGAAGATCTTGCGCAGCTCGTCGCGGTGCAGCAGCAGCTTGCGGCGGCGGCGGGCGGCGTGGTTGGTCCAGGTGCCCTGGGAGTACTCCGGGATGTGGACGCCCTCGAGGTAGAGCTCGCCGCGGTACTCCTGCGCGAACCCGTCGACGAGGCTGGCCCGGCCCTGGCGCAGCGACTTGACCTCGGTGCCGGACAGGACGATGCCTGCCTCCCACGTGTCGAGGATGTGGTAGTCGTGGCGCGCCTTCTTGTTGCGCGCGATCACCTTCGTGCCCTGCTCCCTGGCCATAGCTGTCCAGTCTACCTGCGGGTCACCTGGGTGGTCGTGCCGGTTTCAGGCCCGGGCCGTATGCCGTGCCCCCGCCGTCACAGCCACCGCATCGGGTCCTGGAACCGCCCGTCCACCAGCGTCTCGAAGTGCAGGTGGCAGCCGGTGGAGAAGCCGGTGGTCCCGGAGTAGCCGAGGAGCTGGCCGCGGCTGACGTGGCCGCCGTAGACCGAGATCGACGTGAGGTGGTTGTAGGTGGTGGCGAGGTCGGCGCCGTCGACGGTGCCGTGGTCGATGACCACGCGGTTGCCGTAGGCGACGTTGAACCCGGCGGAGATGATCGACCCGTCGGCGGCGGCGTAGACGGGGGTGCCGCACGGGATGCCGAAGTCGGTGCCGGTGTGCAGCTTGGTGTAGTGCAGCACGGGGTGGAAGCGCATCCCGTAGGGGGAGGTGATGGGCCCGACGGCCGGCCGGGAAAGGCGGCCCCCGCCGAGGTCGGGTGCGGGCGCGGGGGGTGCCGGGTCCGGTGCGGGCGCGGCCGGGGCAGGGGCGGGGGCCTGCGGGGCGGGTGCCTGCCCCCGCTGGGTCCGCTGCGCGTCGGCGGCAGCCTTGCGGCGGGCGGCCTCCCGGGCCTCCTGGGCCTCCTGGGCCTGCTGGGCGGCGCGCGCCTGACGGGCCCGCTCGGCGGCGGCCGCCGCCTCGGCGGCCTTGCGGCGGCGCTCCCGGTCGGCGAGCTCGGCGGACAGGGCGGAGGCCTCGGCGTCCAGCTGGGTGAGGCGCTGCTGCTCGGCGGCCTTGCGGGACTCGACGGCGGCCTTGGCCTGGGCGCTCTGGGCGACGAGCTGCTCCACCTGAGCCCGGGCGGCCTGGGCCTGGGCCTGGGCCTCGGAGCGGGCGGTGACGTTGGCGGCGGACTCGGCCTTGAGCCGCGCGACCTCGTCGCGGACGGCCTGCAGCCGGGCCTCCTTGGCGGTGGCGTCGGCGCGGACGGTGGCGAGGTCGCGGGCGTCGCGTGCCTGCAGCGACCCCACGGTCTCCAGCAGCGAGTAGCGCGAGTAGAGCTCGTCGGGGGTCTTGGCGTCGACCAGCATGCCGATCTGGTCGAGCTGGCCGCCGGTGGGGTCCTGCATCTCGGCGGCGACCTGACCCATGCGCCCGGACGCCTTGGCCAGCGACTCCTGGCTGCGCTCGAGGGCGGCTGCGGCGTCGGTCTCGTCGGCGGTGGCCTGACGCAGCCGGCCGGCGAGCTCGGTGTCCCTGCGCTGCGCCTCGGCGAGCGCGGCGACGGCGGTGGCCTCGCGGGAGCGGGCTCCCGGCAGCTGGGCCTGGGCCTGCGTGAGGGCGGTGTAGGCCTGGGCGAGGTCGGCGGAGGTGATCGTCAGCTGGCCGCGCAGCGACGCGAGGTCGTCCTGCACCTGGGCCTGGCGGTCACGCAGGGTGTCGTCGTCGCCGCGGAGCTGGAAGGCTGAGGCGGTGGTGGGTGCGGCGAGGGTCAGGGCGCAGGCGAGGGCGAGCGATCCACGCAGCGCGCGGGCTCGAAGGCGATGGCTCATGACGGACGTCCTGGAGGTTCAAGGCCGGCGGTGCCGGGCGGACGCCGAGCGACTCCGCCGAGACAAGTTGGTACCACCCGCACCAGTAGTCCCACCACCCCCAGAGGCAACATCGCACCCTTCCGAGCACGCTTGTTCACCCGTCTGCGACCTTCGCATCCCCTGAACGGGCTAAGGCGTGACAGCGGAGCGTCATACGCGCAAGTGGCGCCGCAGGGACACCCACGAGGTCACGAGGGCGATGAGGACGGCCACCCCCACGAGCCACGGGACCACCCGCCACAGGTCGCTCGGCCCGACGACGGAGACCCCGCCGAAGATCACGAGCTGGCCGGCCTGCTGCCGGGCCAGCCAACCGAGCAGCCCCCACAGCAGGGCGGTCGCGAGGGCGGCCCCGAGGAGCGAGGCGACTACCGTCTCGATGACGAAGGGTGCCCGGATCGTGGCCGAGCTCGCGCCGACGAGCCGCATGATCCCGGTCTCGCGCCGTCGCGTGTAGGCCGACTGACGGATGGTCGTGGCGACGAGGAGCACGGCGCACACGAGCATCACCGCGGCGAGCGCGACGGTGGCGAGGGTCAGTGTGGAGAGCAGGTCGATGAGCGGCTCGACGACCTTGCGCTGGTCCTCGACCTTCTCCACGCCCGGGGAGCCCTGGAAGGTGCTGGTGATCTGGGAGTACTGCTGGGGGTCGCGCAGCTTGAGCCGGTAGGACGCCTTGAGCTGCTCGGGCTTGGTCCCAGCGACGATCGGGTTGTCGCGGAACTCCTGCCGGAACCTCTCGTAGGCCTCCTGCTGGCTCTCGAAGTAGCGCTGCTCCACGATCGGCATGGCGTCGAGCTGCTTCTCGATGGCCTTGCGGTCGGCGTCGGTCGCCGCCCCCTTGGCGCACGCCGCCTGCCCGCTCGTGGCGTTGCAGAGCACGATCGAGACCTGGATCTTGTCGTACCAGTAGCCCTTCATCGTCTGGACCTGCTGATAGCTCAGCAGCCCGACGCCGAGGAAGAGCAGGCTGACCATGGTCACCAGGGCGACCGACACGGTCATGGACAGGTTGCGGCGCAGGTTGGTCCCGGCCTCGGCGAGCACGAAGCCCAGTCTCATCGGGCCTGCTCCTCTCGCGTGGCGCCCCGGGGCGTGCGCCCCTCGGCCGTATGCCGCCCGCCCCGCCCCCCCGGGTCGCCGTCACCCGGCCGGCCCTGGTCGTCCCGGACGCCGGCGCGGCCCGCGCCCAGCGTCTCGTCGGGGGCCTCGCCCCGCGCCTCGCCGCGCGCCTCGCTGCGGGCGCCGCGCAGGCCGACCGGGCGGGTCAGGCTGTAGCTCCCCGAGGCGTCGTCACGGACCAGCCGGCCCTCGTCGAGCTCGATGACGCGCTTGCGCATCGCGTCGACGATCTCGTCGTCGTGGGTGGCCATGAGCACCGTCGTGCCGCGCTGGTTGATCTGGTGGAGCAGGTCCACGATGTCCAGGCTGGTCGCGGGGTCGAGGTTGCCGGTGGGCTCGTCGGCCAGCAGGATCTTGGGGCGGTTGACGAGGGCTCGCGCGATGGCGACCCGCTGCTGCTCGCCGCCGGAGAGCTGGTGCGGGAAGCGACGGCCGAGTCCCTCGAGCCCGACCAGCTCCAGCGACTCGTCCACGGCCCGGCGCACCTCGCGGCCCCGCGCGCCGAGGACCTGCAGGGCGAAGGCGATGTTGGCGGCCACGGTCTTGCCAGGCAGCAGCCGGAAGTCCTGGAAGACGCACCCGATCTCGCGGCGCAGCGCCGGCACCTCCCGCCGGGAGATGCGGTCCAGCTCGCGGCCGGCCACCTGGACCCGCCCGCTGGTGGCCGCCTCCTCCTTGAGGATCAGCCGCAGCATGGTCGACTTGCCCGACCCGGAGGACCCGACGACGAACGTGAACTGGCCTCGCTCGATGCTCGCGCTGACGTCGTCCAGCGCGGGACGCGTCGAGCGCGGGTAGACCATGGAGACGTGGTCGAACCTGATCATCGGGGGGTGTGCCTCATCCTCGTGCCGGAGCGGCCGGGGCTGGTCGGTGCCACCGGCAGCACGAGCCTAGGGGGCGAGGCTGACAGACCCGGGGATTGCGGGAGCGCGTCGGCGTTGCGCATCGTGACGTCCCGTCACCCAGCGGCGTGCACGACCGCCGACCGGCTGGGTGCTAGACGCGCTCGTGCTGGGCCAGGAAGGCCTCGACGTCCCGCGTGGCGGTCACGAGGTCGGCGCCGCTGTCCTCGCGGTGCGACTTGATGGCGGCGATCTTGTGACCCTCGATCGCCAGCCGTTGTGCCTCGGCGCCCAGCACCTCCTGCTCCTGGGGCAGGTGGTTGGCGTCCATGCCGGTGAAGCGCGCGAGCACGCGCACCTGCTCCTCGAGCAGGCTCACCCGGCGCCGGAGGAGCGCGATCTCGCGATCCTTGCCGGAGTCCCCCCACATCAGAGCCATGGCCCCAGCGTAGGTCACGGCATGATCACGGCGAAGTGAAGTCTCGGCGAGCCACCCGGATGCCACCGGACGAGCGACGGACGGGTGACGTAGCCGCCACCACCGGTCACTCAGCGTCGACCCGGCTGCGCCGCCAGCGGATCCCCGCCTCGATGAAGCCGTCGATGTCCCCGTCGAGGACGCCCGAGGTGTTGCCGACCTCGTGCTCGGTCCGCAGGTCCTTGACCATCTGGTAGGGGTGCAGCACGTAGGACCGCATCTGGTCGCCCCAGCTCGCCTTGACGTCGCCGGCGAGCTCCTTCTTCTTGGCGTCCTCCTCCTGCTTCTTCTGCAGCAGCAGGCGGGACTGCAGGACGCGCAGCGCGGCGGCGCGGTTCTGGATCTGGGACTTCTCGTTCTGCATCGACACGACGATGCCGGTGGGGATGTGCGTCATCCGGACCGCGGAGTCGGTGGTGTTGACCGACTGGCCGCCGGGGCCCGAGGAGCGGAAGACGTCGATCTTCAGCTCGTTGTCGGGGATCTCGATGGTGTCGGTGGTCTCGATGAGCGGGATCACCTCGACCGCGGCGAAGCTGGTCTGACGCCGGCCCTGGTTGTCGAAGGGGCTGATCCGCACCAGGCGGTGCGTGCCGGCCTCGACGGACAGGTTGCCGAAGGCGTAGGGCACGTTGACCTCGAAGGTCGCGGACTTCAGGCCCGCCTCCTCGGCGTAGGACGTGTCCATCACCTTGGTCGGGTAGCCGTGCCGCTCGGCCCACCGGAGGTACATCCGCATCAGCATCTCGGCGAAGTCGGCGGCGTCCACGCCACCCGCGCCCGAGCGGATCGTGACGACGGCCTCGCGCTCGTCATACTCCCCCGACAGCAGGGTGCGGACCTCGAGCTCGCCGACCGCCTTGTGGATCGACGCCAGCTCGGTCTCGGCCTCGGCGAGGGTCGCCGCGTCGGACTCCTCCTGGCCCATCTCGACGAGCACCTCGAGGTCGTCGATGCGCTGGTCCATCTCCACGATCCGGTCGCGCTCGGAGTTGGCGCGGGACAGGGCGCTGGTGACCTGCTGCGCGGCGTCCGGGTCGTCCCACAGGTCGGGCGCGCTGGCCTGCTTCTCGAGGTCGGCGATCTGGGTCGCGAGAGCGTCCAGGTTGGTCACCTCGCGCACGTACGTCATGGTCGCGCGGAGGTTCTTGATCTCTTCGGAGAAGTCGGCAGCCACAAAGCAACAGCCTACCGCCCGGGCGCAAACCGCCGGCTCAGCGCAGGTGCCGCAGGTAGCGCTCGGGGTTGTCCAGGAACCGGCGGTAGTGGTCGACGAGGTCCAGGTCCTCCCACGCGGCCGGGCGGTAGCCCTCGTCGTCAAGCTGCAGGAGGGTCGCGCCGGGCAGGGCCGCCAGCACCGGCGAGTGGGTCGCCATGAGCACCTGGCTGTCGCCGCGCTCCATCAGCTCCCGCAGCGTCCCGAGCAGGTGCAGCTGGCTCGTGAAGGACAGCGCCGACTCCGGCTCGTCGAACACGTAGAGGCCGAACCTCTCGGTGAACCGGTGGCCCGTGAACAGGTCCCGGAAGCCCTCGCCGTGCGAGCGCGCGTGGAAGTCCTCGCCGAACATCCCGTCGACGTAGGTGTAGAAGGAGTGCATCGTCTCGGCCCGCAGGAAGAAGCCCCACCGGGTCGCCGACCCCGCGTGCCGCACCACCTGCAGGTGCTCGTGCAGCGGCGACTCGCTCACGCGCGTGACGTGCTGCGCCCCGGTCGAGCCGCCCTCGGCGTTGAGGCCGTAGGCCATCGCGATCCCCTCGACCAGGGTCGACTTGCCGGCGCCGTTCTCCCCCACCAGCACGGTGGCCGGCCCGAGGTCCAGCCCCTCCCGCAGCAGCTGCGCCACAGCCGGTATGGCGAACGGCCAGGCGTCGTCGCGGCGCTGCGGCACCTCGCCGGCCGTCCGCGCCTCGATGCGTCGCACGGGCAGCCGGACGTCGTGCCAGGACCGGGCTGTCGGGCGGCGGGGCGTCATACGTCCATGCTCTCCCACCGGCAGCGGGCGCCGGGGCCCGGACATGCGTGTGGCGTGGCCGCCTCAGGGGAGCAGCCACGCCACACGGGTCGTGATGGTCTGCCGCGGCAGACCGGGTCAGCTGGTCAGACGAACAGCGAGGCGACCAGGACCGAGAGCAGACCGACGACGGAGATGATCGTCTCCATGATCGACCAGGTCTTGATGGTCTCGGAGACCTTGAGGCCGAAGTACTCCTTGACGAGCCAGAAGCCGGCGTCGTTGACGTGGGAGAAGAACAGGGAGCCGGACCCGATCGCCAGGACGAGCAGCGAGGTCTCCCCCGTGCTCATGCCGGCCACCAGCGGCGCGACGATGCCCGACGTGGTGACCGTGGCGACGGTCGCGGAGCCGGTGGCGAGGCGGATGACCACGGCGACGAGCCAGGCGAGCAGCAGCACGGACAGGCCCGAGCTGGCCATCCAGTCGGCCATGAGCTTGCCGATGCCGGTGTCGACCAGGACCTGCTTGAAGCCACCACCGGCGGCGACGATCAGGATGATGCCCGCGATGGGGGGCAGCGAGGACTCGATGCTCTTGGTCAGCTCGGCGCGGGTCCAGCCGGCACCGCGGGAGAAGGTCCACATGGCGACGAGGGCGGCGATCAGCAACGCGATGAGCGGGGTGCCGAGGAAGTCCAGGCTGGTGCGCAGGAGGTTCTTCTTGTCGCTGATGAGGATGTCGGCGAGCGCCTTGCCCATCATCAGGACGACGGGCAGCAGCACGGTGAACAGCGTGATCCCGAAGGCCGGGCGGCGGCCGGTGGTGTCCTCGCGACCCTCGAACAGGTCGGGGGCGGGCACGTCGACCCAGCGACCGGCGATGGTGCCGAAGACGGGACCGGCGATGATCAGCGCGGGGATGGCCAGCAGGACACCGAGGGCCAGCGTGACGCCGAGGTCGGCCTTGAGGACGCCGATGGCCGCCAGCGGGCCGGGGTGCGGGGGCACGAAGCCGTGCATGACGGACAGGCCGGCCAGGGTCGGGATGCCGATGCGGATGAGCGACTGACCGGAGCGGCGAGCCACCAGGTAGATCACCGGCATCAGCAGGACCAGGCCGATCTCGAAGAACATCGGCAGACCGATGAGGGCACCGACGCCGGCCATCGCCCACGGCAGCGCGGCCGGGGACGCCTTGCCGACGATGGTGTCGACGATCTCGTCGGCGGCCCCCGAGTCGGCCATCAGCTTGCCGAAGATCGCGCCGAGGGCGATCAGCGTGCCGACGCTGGCGGCGGTCGAGCCGAAGCCCTTGGTGAAGGACTCGACCGCGGTGTTCATGTTGAGCCCGGCGATGGCGGCCACGGTGAGCGAGCCGATGGTCAGGCCCAGGAAGGGGTGCATCTTGAACCTGGTGATCAGCAGCACGATGAGTGCCATGCCGAGGAGCGCGGCCGGGATGAGCCGAGCCGCGGGGATCGCGGCGGCCGCGTCACCGGCCGAGGCCAGCGAGAGCAGGGAGGTGATCATGGACTTCCTTGTCGTTTGTGCGAGTTCGCGTAGTGCAGAGAGGGGCCGTATGGCGCGGGGGCGCCGGGCCCGAGGTCGGTGGCTAGAGGCCGGCCGCCGCGACGGCCGGGTCGCCGGGCAGGGACTGCTCGGGGAAGGCGGTGACGTAGTCGTCGACGATGCTGTCGACGGGCAGGGCGAAGTCGATGGTCACGCCCGCCTCGTCGTGCTGCAGCGCCTCGAGGGTGGAGTACTGCGAGTCGACCAGGCTCGCCGGCATGAAGTGGCCGGGGCGCCCCTCGACCCGCGCGGTGACGACCTCGCGGTCGCCGTGCAGGTGCAGGAAGGTCAGGTCGGGCGCGCCGCTGCGCAGGATGTCGCGGTAGGACCGCTTGAGGGCGGAGCAGCCGATGACCGCACCGGTCTCCTCGTGGTCGCGCAGCCACTGCGCGAGCGTGAAGAGCCAGGGGGCCCGGTCGTCGTCGTCGAGCGGGATGCCGGCGGACATCTTGCGGATGTTGGCGGGCGGGTGGAAGTCGTCGGCGTCCGCGAAGGGGACCCGCAGCCGTTGGCCGAGGGCGGCGCCGACCGTCGTCTTGCCGCACCCGGTGACACCCATGACCACGACGCGCGGAGCTGCTGCCCGCCCGGTGGCGCTGGTGGTGCCGAAGGAGCTCATCGTCGATGCCCTCCGTGTCAGGGACGCGCCTCTTCGCACGTCGGGGGCACCAGCATGCAACCGCTTGACAGACGATTTCAACCCCACACCCAAAATTAGTATGACGATTAGCCCGTCTGGCCGCCCTAAGATCAACCTGTGGCACCATCGAGACATGGTCGAAGCCACGCCCCCCTCCCCCCGTCCCGCCCGGCGTGACCAGGCCGGGGGCAGCCTGCACGACACCGTGGTGGACCGGCTCGGCCGCGCCATCGTCTCCGGCGAGCTGCCGGCCGGCTCGGTGCTGCGCTCGGAGCTCATCGAGGAGGACTACGGCACCTCGCGGTCCGTGGTGCGGGAGGCGGCCCGGGTGCTGGAGGCGATGGGCCTGATCGCCACCCGGCGCCGGGTCGGCATCACGGTGCAGCCGCGCTCGGAGTGGCAGGTCTTCGACCCCCGGATCATCCGGTGGCGCCTCGACGGCTCCGAGGCCGAGCGCGCGGACCAGCTGCGCTCCCTCAACCAGCTGCGCGCCGGGATCGAGCCGGTCTCGGCCGGCCTCGCCGCCGCCCACGCCACCCCCGAGCAGGCCGCCACCATGGTCGGGTCCGTGATGGAGATGGCCCGGTGGGCCAAGGCCCAGGACCTGGAGGCCTACCTGGAGGCGGACATCGTCTTCCACACGACGCTGCTGCAGGCCTCCGGCAACGAGATGCTCGCGGCCCTCGACGGCGTGGTCGCCGAGGTCCTCGCGGGACGGACCCACCACGACCTGATGCCCGTCGACCCCAACCCGGAGGCGATCCGGCTGCACGGCGACGTGGCGCAGGCCATCCAGGCCGGCGACCCCGCCGGAGCGACGCGCGCCATGCAGGAGATCATCGACGAGGCCGCCGCGGCGGTCGCCGCCGTGGTGGGGTCCTGACCGTCCGGACGAGGAGTGCAGGGCCGGCGGGGGCGGCGGCATACGGCGAAGGGCCCCGGCCCGACCAGGATCTGGTCGGGCCGGGGCCCTCGTGGGACCGGGGTCAGCTGAGGTGCTGGGTGACGACGGTGGGCCAGCTGCCGCCGACGGTGGGCCAGCTGCCGCCCACGTTGGGGACGACAGCAGCCGCGCCGATGGAAGCGGCAACGGCGAGACCGGCGATGGCGCGGGTAACCTTCTTGAGCATGATGATCGACTCCTTCGGTGGCATCTGCCTGGGGGTAGCCGGTATGTTACGCCCACAGTCAACACCAGCGGAAGACCCATGACCGAAGACAATGGATTTGGTGGCGCCCTGCGCGCCGCGCGCCTCGCAGCCGGCATGTCGCAGTCCGAGCTGGGAGAGCCGACCTTCTCGCGCAGCTATATCTCGCTGGTCGAGTCCGGCAACCGCGCGCCGAGCCGCGAGATCGTCGAGCACGTGGCCGACAAGCTCGGCATGTCGGTCGACGACGTGCAGGCCTGGGCGCTGGCGTCCGGCAAGCGGGGTGACGCCCGGGCCGCGGTGCTGCAGTCCGAGGCGCTGAGCCTGCTGACGACGCACACCTTCGAGGGAGCGGTCAAGGCGGCCTCCGACCTGCGCGACTTCGCGCTCGAGGCGGACCGGCTCGACCTGTGGTGGACCGCCGCGCTGATGGACCTGACGCTGCGGATCGAGAACGACCAGGCCGAGGACGTCATCGAGCAGGTCCGCGCGCTCGCGGGGCACTGGTTCACCCGGCAGTCGGCGGTGCTGACCGGCCGGGTCCGCACCGTGCTGGCCGTGGCGCTGCGGGTGTCCGGCGACCTCGACGCCTCCGCCAAGGAGGCCCACGCGGCGGTACTGGCCTTCCAGGCGCACCCGACGTGGCGCGCGACCGGCATCGCGGGGCTGACTGCGCTGGTGTCGGCGCTCGGGCAGCAGCACCGCTACAGCGACGCGTCGAGCTGGGCGCAGGACCTCGCCAAGGGCGCGGCCGACGCGCCCAACCGGCTCGAGGCGGGCAACGCCTACTGGGCGCTCGCCAACCTGGCCCTGGCCACCGGCGACCCGCACGCGGGGCTCAGCTACTACGACCAGGCCATCGCGGCGATCGACCCTGACGGGCATCTGCGCAGGTGGGGGCGGGTGCACCGGGCTGCTGCGGACTTCCGGCTCAAGGCGGGGGTGGACCTGGAGGCCGTCCCGTCGCTGCTCGACAAGGCCGCGACGGCGTTCTCGCTGAGCTCGGCGGCGAGCGACCACGTGGAGCTGGCGCTGGTGCGCGGCAAGCACGCCTGCGCCGTGGAGGACTGGGCGACCGCCCGCACCCAGCTGGAGCAGGTGGTGCGCGACGGGCACCTGCTGGCGGCGAGCGAGCAGGCGGACGCCCACCACCACCTGGGCGCGGCGCTGAGCGAGCTCGGCGAGCACAAGGAGGCCGCCGAGCACCTGCAGGAGTCGGTCCGGCTGCTGGTCCGCATCGGCCAGGCGGCCCCCAGCACGCAGCCCTGACCTGGGCCAGGACCTCCGCCACCCCGTGACACCACCAGTGACGGTGGCGGCGCGGGCGTGTGACGGCCAGCCCCTCGCCGGAAGCCCTGTCCGCTTGAGGCGGGGGCTCTCGGGTGGCGTCTCATCGGACCTGCGAGCGCGCCCGCGACACCACGGTGACGGTCACTCCCCCGCCGAACGCCTCGGCCACCCCACCCACGATCGGCAGGTCCACCCGACCGACCACCTCCACCACCGCCGACTCGCCGTCGGGGCTGCCGGTGCGCGACCCGAGGGACCAGGACCGCACCAGGTGGGGGCGGCGCTCCTCGGCGAGGTGGCGGCCCGCGATCTCCGCCACGCCGGCGCGCGCGACGGGGACCCGCTCGTGCAGGCCCTCGGCGTAGACGCGGTCCTCGTCGACGCGGTCGGCGGCGTCCAGGGCGGCGGAGTCGGCGGCGTCCCACAGCTGGGTGCGGGCCAGCTGCACCGCGGTCACGTCGATCCCGACCACGACGAGCATCCCGGCCACCACGGTGAGGCCCAACGACAGCAGCGAGATCGAGCCCCGCTCCCGCTCCGGCCGTGCGCCTGTATGCCGCTCCCGCTCCGGCCGTGCGCCTGTATGCCGCTCCCGCTCCGGCCGTGCGCCTGTATGCCGCTCCCGTCCCGGCCGCGCGCCGGGTCCCCGCTCCCGTCCCGGCCGCGCGCCGGGTCCACGCCTCACGGCTCGCCCCGGAAGCGCTCGACCGTGGCCAGGTGCTCCCCGGTCACGCTGACCTCGGAGGGCACGACGCCGCGGACGACGTCCGGCACCAGGGGCAGCGGGATCCGCAGGGTCGAGGAGGCGCGCACCCGGGCGTCCGGCCCCAGGCACGGGTCGTCGAGGCAGGTGAGCGCCACCTCGCCGCCGTTGAAGCCGTAGCTCTGGTAGATCACCCTGGCCGCCGACCGGGCGCGCGCCCGGCCGATGCCCGCCTCGCGGGACTCGGCGAAGACGCGGGCCGCGTCCCTGGCCGCCCCCGACACGGCATACGAACCGGCCTGCAGCTGGGACAACGTCATCACGAGGTAGCACAGCGGCACCAGCAGCAGCACCGCGACGCCGATGAACTCCAGGCTCGCCGAACCGCGCTCCCCGCACCGCCGGCTCGCGGTCCTGGCCACGAGCCCGGTCGTGGCCCTGGTCAGGGCTCTGGTCGCGGCTCTGGGCATGGTTCCGGTCACGACGGATCCTGGCCCTCGCGGTAGGCCCGCCCGGACACCGTGAGGGCGTGGGTCGGTCCGAGAGTGCCGATCACCGGCAGCGGGGCGCGGACGGTGACCTCCACGACCGCGACCCCGTCGACGCTGGACAGGCGCGAGGACACGTCAGCGGCGTAGGCGTCGCCGGCGAAACCGCGCAGCAGCTGCTGCGCCCGACCCACCGATGCCCCAGGATCCACGTCGGCGCGGGCGCCGTAGCGGGCACCCTCGACGGCGCACTGGGCCACGGTGTTGCGGACGTGCAGCGCGATGGCCACCTGGACCACCCCGAGGAAGAGGACCATGAGCAGCACCGTGACCATGGCGTACTCCGCCACGGCGGAGCCCCGCTCGCCCTCTCGCTCGCCGCCGCGCGGCCGTCTCACCGGCACCTCAGCCGCCGATCGTGGCCATGGCCTTCTCGAAGAGGCCGGTCAGGGCCGGCTTGGCCACGAGCGCCAGCGCCGCCACGAGACCGGCGGTCATCAGGGTGATCATCACCCAGCCCGGCACGTCGCCGCGCTCGCGGTCCTCGCGCAGCTGGGCCGGCAGGGCGCCGAGCACATGGAGCATCGCGGTGGTGCGGGCAGAGATCGCCAGGCACGCGGTCTGGATGTGGGTCATCTTGTCCTCCTGTGGTTCTGGGGGTGTGGGGTCTTGGGTTCTGAGGTCTTGGGGTCTGGGGGACGGGCGGTCTCGGGGCGGTCAGACGGTGAGGGTGAGGAGCTGCAGCCCCGGGAACACCGCGAAGAGCACGGTCACCGGGAGGATGAGGAAGACGACCGGGATCATCATCGCGATCTCCCGACGACCGCCCTCCTCCATCACGGCCCGGCGCCCCTGCTCACGGACGTCCTGGGCCTGCGCACGCATCACCTCGGCCAGCGGCGTGCCGCGCTCGACGGCGATCACGATCCCGTCGACGAACCTCGCCAGCCCGGGGAGGCCCGTCCGGTCCGCCAGGGTCTGCAGCGCGGCCGGCAGGCTCAGGCCGGCGCGCGCCTCGGCGAGGCAGAGCCGCAGCTCGTGGGCCAGGTCGCCACCGGACAACCGGCAGACGCGGTCCAGCGCGCCCGCGGCCCCCTCCCCCGCGGTCACCGACAGCGCCAGCAGCTCGGCGACCGTGGGGAACTCCTGCAGGATCCGCTGCTCGCGTCGCCGCACGCCGCGGGTGAGCCAGTGGTCGCGCAGCACCACGCCGCTCATCGCGGCGACGGCGACCAGCACCACGGCGGGCATGACGGCCCCGCGGTCCCGGGCCACGGCCACCACCGCCAGGGCTCCGCCCAGGGCGGCCCCGCCGGCGCCCCACAGGACCTGCTCGGCGCGGAAGCCCTCCACGTCCGCAGGAGCCCCTGCCCGGAGCAGCCGGCGACGCACCGACTCCTGGCCCCCCAGGGCCCGGTCCAGCCGGGAGCCCAGCCGCACGAGCAGCGGCCGGAGCAGGTCCGCGAGGCCCGAGTCCGACGGTGTGACGGCGCGGGCGGTGGACGGCAGCTGCACGTCCTGGAGGTAGGGAGAGATGCGATCGGCCAGGGTGGGGCGCCGTCGCACCGGCAACCGGTGCCAGACGAGCAGCAGGCCGCAGGCCCACGCGAGCCCGAGGACCGCCCCGGGCCAGGACCAGGAGGACGCGAGGTTCATCGCAGCACCCGCTGCTCCTCGGGCAGCCGCCCGATCCGGGTCATGGCCCAGTAGGCCAGGGAGGACATCAGGGCACCGCTGCCCAGCACCAGGGCACCGAGCGGGGTGCCGTAGGGCTGCAGCGAAGCAGGCCGGGTGGCCATCGTCGCGAGCACGACCCACGGGGAGGCGACGGCCAGCCGGGCGGCGTTGACGGTCCAGCTCTGGCGGCTCTCCATCTCGGCGCGCGTGCGGGCGTCCTCGCGCAGGAAGGTCGACAGGGTCCGCAGCAGCCGACCCAGGTCGCTGCCTCCCACCTCTCGGGCGATGCGCAGCGACTCGACGAGCCGGTCGCCGACGGGATCGGCGAGCTCGCCCTTGAGGCGGTCGAGGCAGTCGCTGAACCGACCGGTCACCCGGTAGTCGTCGGCGAACCTGGCGAAGGCCGGTCGCAGCGGCTCGGGGCCACGGACGGCGAGCTGGGCGAGAGCCTCGGGGAGCGCGAGCCCGGCCCGGACCCCGGAGGCCACGTTGTCCACGGCGTCCGGCCACAGGTCGCGCAGCATGAGGCGCCGGCGCCTGGCCCGGCTGCGGACGTAGGTGACGGGAGCGAGCGCCGCCAGGGCGGCGAAGCAGGCGGCCACGGGCACCACGGCGATGGTGGCCCAGGCGAGCACGAAGGTCAGGCCGCCGAGGAGCAGCGACCCGGTCACGAGCTGGGAGACGGTGACGGTCCGCAGGTCCGCCTGGACGAGCGCGTCGGCCAGGCCGCCGCCGCGGCGGGGGCGCGGGTCCGGAGGCGCGGACTCGTCGGGGGCCCAGCAGGACCACCACACGCAGAAGAGACCCACCCCGAGCAGGAGGCCGACGGCCAGGCCGCTCATGCACCCCTCCCGAGGATCTCGGAGACGTCGTAGCCAGCACGCTCGAAGCGGTCGAGGTGGGGTGGGAAGCCGTCGGCCCGCACCAGCTCCCCGCCGCGTCGCACGAAGAGATCCGCGACCTCCACCACGTCGTCCTCCACGCGGCCCGGGACGGCGACGATCTCGCGCACCCGGCGCGTGCCGTCTCGCTCCAGCGCCACCTGCACCACGAGGTCGATGCTCCCGGCGACCGTCGGGACGACGAAGCGGCTGCCGACGTTCTCCCCGGCCAGCAGCGGCAACGTGCACATCTTGGTGATCGCCTCGCGGGCGGAGTTGGCGTGGATGGTGGCCATGCCCGGCAGCCCGCTGTTGAGCGCGATCAGCAGGTCCAGGCTCTCCTCCTGGCGCACCTCGCCCACGATGATCCGCGACGGGCGCATCCGCAGGGCCTCCTTGACGAGGCGCCGCAGCGGGATCTCCCCGGTGCCCTCGAGGCTGGACTGGCGGCACTGCATGCCCGCGACGTCGCGCAGCGGGATCTGCAGCTCGAAGACCTCCTCGCAGGTGACGACCCGCTCGCGGGGCGGGATCGCGGACGCGAGGCAGTTGAGCATGGTGGTCTTGCCGGCCTGGGTGCCCCCGCTCACCAGGACGTTGAGCCCGGCCGCCACGGAGGCCGCGAGGAGCTCGGCGGCGTGCGGGGTCAGCGTCCCCAGGCGGACGAGGTCGTCGAGGTGGCTCGCCCGAGCCACGAAGCGGCGGACGTTGACCTGCCAGTGCTGCCGCGAGACGTCCGGGATCACGACGTGCAGGCGTGACCCGTCGGGCAGCGAGGCGTCGACGAAGGGCGAGCTGAGGTCGACCCGCCGGCCGGACGTCTTGAGCATCCGCTCCACGAGGTCTCGGACCCCGTCGTGCGTGAGGATCGTCGGCGTGAGCTCGCTGACGCCGTCCCTGGCCACGAAGACCTTGCCGGGCTCGTTGATCCACAGCTCTTCGACCCGAGGGTCGTCGAAGTAGGGCTGCAAGGGGCCGAAGCCGGCCACCTCGTCGAGGATCTCCTTGGCGGTCCGGGCCGGGTCGTCGAGTGGGGGCAGCCCGGCCGTGACGGAGCGCTCGTCGAAGTCCTCCACGGCGCGGGTCACGAGGGCGGCCACGCGGGCACGGTCGAGCACGGGGTCGACTCCGTCACGCCGGATCAGGTCCTTGATCTCGGCCTCGAGGGTGGCGCTGGTCATGTGGAGCTCCTTCGTCGGGCCTCGCCAATCTAGGGAGGAAAGCCGCGCTCCCGGGCAGATCCACCTGAATGGCTGTGGACGACACGGACTGCCACGACCACTCGCCGCGACCTGTGGATAACCGGCGGGGTCGCCGGTTCCGGCAGCGCATCCTGGCCCTTCGGACGGAGGACGGGGTGAGGCATGCGGCTGGACCTGGTGCTGCGCCGGAGCGGCAACGACGCGCTGGTCACGATCACGTGTGCCCCGGGCACGCCTTGGGTGCTCGTGCGGGACGAGCTGTGCGCCGAGCAGGCCCTTCCCGCCGGTGCCGTATGCCGCATCGACGGCCGCCGGCTCCCGGACGACGCGGTCGTGGGGGTGCCCCCGCTCCTTCGCGGCGCGGTGGTGACCACCGACGGCGCGACCGCGCCGGCGGCGCCCAGCCCCCTGCTGCTCGCCGTGCTGGGAGGCCCGGCCGCCGGGCTGGTGCTCCCCCTCGCGTCCGGTCACCTGGCGCTCGGCCGGCACCCGGACTGCGACCTCACGATCCCGGACCCAGCTCTGTCCCGGCACCACGCCGTGCTGTCGGTGGACGACGCCGGCGTGGCCCTCGTCGACGCCGGGTCGACCAACGGCTCCGAGGTGGACGACGAGGTGGCCCAGGGGCCACGAGCTCTCACGGTGGGGGTCCCGCTGCGGCTGGGCCGCTCCACCGTGGCCGTCGTGCGGGCACCCCGGACGCGCCCCGTCGAGCCCGACGGCGAGGGGCGGCTGGGCGTCCGGCCCGCACCGGCGCCCCGGCGGGTCGTGGAGCAGACCACCCTCGAGCGCCCCCGGCCCCCCGCGCCGGACGGGCCACGCCCGTTCCCCTGGCTGACCCTGGCTCTCCCGCTGCTCGCGGCCGGCGTCCTGGCGGCGGTGGTGCGGGCGCCGTACCTGCTGGCATTCGGGCTGCTCGGGCCGGTCATGGTCCTGGCGACCTTCCTGACCGACCGACGGGCACGCCGCCGCAGCCACTCTCGCGACGCCGAGCAGCATCGTGAGGCCCTGCGCGAGCTCGACCGGGCCGTGGAGCAGGCAGCCCGCCGGGAGCTCGCCACCCTAGAGGCCCGGACCCTCGACCCCGCCTCGGCGTTGCTGGTCGCGCGCTCCCGCGGGCCGCGGCTGTGGCAACCGAGCGCCCCCGACGGGTCCCTGCCGCTACGGCTGGGCCGCGCCGACATCCCCTCGCACGTGCTCGTCCGGTCCTGCGGACCCGAAGGTGACGGCGTCGAGGGGGTCGCGCTGCGCAACGCGCCCGTCGAGCTGGACCTGGCGGCCGCGGGCTCCCTCGGCGTCGGAGGACCCGGTGCCGGGCGGGCCGTCTCGGCGGCCCTGGGCTCCCTGGCTGCGGGGATGCCCCCGGGCACGATCCGGCTGCACGTGCTGTGCCCGTCCGAGCGGGGGTGCCGTCGCTGGTCATGGGTCCGCTGGTTGCCGCACGCCGGACCCCCGATGGTGATCGGCAGCAGCGACGCCGAGGCCCTGTGCGCACGGCTGGTGGGGACGGCCGGCGACCCACCGGCCGGCCCCGGGCTCGGCGCCCCGGAGGCCACCACCGCGCGGGAGATCGTCGTGGTCACCGACGCCGACCACCCCGCGGCCGGGGCGCTGGTGCGCCGCCTGGCCCCGTCACCCGCGCAGCGTGGCGGCCCCCTGGTCGTCGCGGTGTCCGAGCGTGAGGACGGGGTGCCCGCCACCGTGGGTGCCTGGATGCGCCTGGCGCCGGACGGCACCGCGACGGTCGGTCGTCCTGACGGCACGATGCACACCGCCGTCGTGCCGGACCTCGCCGCCGACGGCTGGACCAGCGAGATCGCGGGCCACCTCGCCCCGCTCACCAGCGCGGCGCCCGCAGCGGGCTGGTCACCACCGCCGGACCGTGTCGTCCTGTCCGACGTCTCGCCGCTGGACCTGTCCGACCCGGACGGCATACGAGCTGCTTGGCAGGCACCGACGCGGGGGCCCGTCGCCCCGCTCGGACACACCGGGTCAGGGCCGGTGCTGCTGGACCTCGTCGCCGACGGACCCCACGTCCTGGTCGGCGGCACCACCGGGTCAGGCAAGTCCGAGCTGCTGCAGACCCTCGTCGCCGGGCTCGCGCTGGCGCTGCCTCCGGACGAGCTCACCTTCCTGCTGGTCGACTACAAGGGCGGCGCGGCGTTCGCCGAGTGCTCGGAGCTGCCCCACACGTGCGGCCTCATCACCGACCTGGACCCGCACCTCGCACGCCGAGCCTTGGCGTCGCTGCGGGCCGAGCTGACCTACCGCGAGCGCGTCCTGCGCGACGCGGGGGCGGCCGACCTCGCGGCCTACGACCACCGCCGAGGACCCCACGACCCACCGCTGCCCCGGCTCGTCATCGTCATCGACGAGTTCCGGATGCTGGCGGCAGAGCTGCCCGAGTTCGTGACGGGCGTGCTCGCCGTGGCCGCCGTGGGGCGGTCGTTGGGCGTGCACCTGGTGCTGGCCACACAGCGCCCCGCCGGCGTGGTGACGGCCGACATCCGGGCCAACGTCAACGCCCGGATCGCGCTGCGCATGCGCGACCGGGCCGACTCCGAGGATGTCCTGGAGGCGCCCGACGCGGCACGGATCAGCGACCGCGCCCCCGGGCGGGCGCTGTGGCGCGCCGGCGACCAGGGCCTGCAGACCTTCCAGACGGCCTGGGCCGGCGCTCCTGCCCCGACCGGCGCGGTCCCTCCCGTCCTGGTGGAGGTGGACGGGCGCCCCACGGTCAGCCCCGCGCCAGGACCCGACGCGGACCGACCCACCGAGCTGAGCGTCCTCGTCCGCAGCGTCCGCACCGCCGCGGCCGGGCGCCCCACCCCCCGCAGCCCGTGGCTCCCGCCGCTCCCCGACCAGGTCGTGGCAGCCGACCTGCCGGTCTCGTCCTCGACGCGGATCCCCTTGGGCCTGGCCGATCTTCCGGACCAGCAGAGCCGCGCCGTCCACGTCCTGGACCTGGCCGCAGGGCGGCACCTCGCCGTCGTGGGCACCCACCGCACGGGCCGGACGACGGCGTTGCGGGCGCTCGCCACCGCGGCCGCCGCCACGCCGGGCGTGGCCGAGCAGCTGCACGTCCACGTGGTCGACGGCGGCAACAGCCTGGACGACCTCCCCCTGCTGCCCCACTGCGGGACCCGGGTGACCCGTGACGACCCGCAGCGGACGGTGCAGCTGTTGCGGCGGCTCGCGGCCTCCTGCCACGACCGCGCACCGGACGCTCCCCGGGTGCTGCTGCTCGTCGACCGGTGGGACGCCGTGCTCGCCGGAGCCGACCCGCTGCTCGCCGCGACCCTCCAGGACGCGATGGTCGCGCTGCTGCGCGACGGACCCGCGGGTGGGCTCGTCACAGCGATCGCGGGCGACCGGTCGCTCCTCACCTCCTCCCTGGCGGCCCACCTGGGCGAACGGCTCGTGCTGCAGCTCACCGACGCGGCGGACCTCGCCCTGTGCGGCATCCCCGCCCAGGCCCGCCCGGACCACCAGCCCCCTGGACGCGCGCTGCGCAGCGGTGACCACGCCGAGGTGCAGCTGGTGCAGGCGCAGCGCGTCACGCCGGCGCTGGCCGCCACCCTGGCGCCGCCGGCCCGCCCGCCGCTGCGGCTCGTCCCCCTGCCGGCCCGCGCGGACCTCGACGAGCTCTCGCGAGCGTGCCCCGGAGCCGTCGGGCTCGGTGGTGACGAGGCCACCCCGGTGCGTATGCCGCTCCCCTCACCCGGCGTCGTCGCCGTGCTCGGGCCCCCGGGGAGCGGGCGTTCGACCGCGCTCGCCGTCCTGGCCCGGGCACACCTCGACCGGCCGGCCGAGCCTGGGACGGCGTCCGCCCAGCCTCCGACGGCGCCCGCCGAGCGGCTCGTGGTGGTCACCCCGGGACGTTCTCCGTTGGCGGACTGGGCCCGCGAAGCCGGGGCGACCGTTGCCGGGCCGCACGACGCCGACCTGCTGCGTGCCCACCTGGACCGGCATCCCGGAGCGGTGCTCCTCGTCGACGGCGTCGACCTGCTCGTGGACAGCCCCGTCGAGGCGGTCTGCGTCGAGGCCGCCCGCCGTGCCACCGCCGTCGTCGGTCGTCTACGCGGGTCCAACCCGCCGCAGCCGGTCGTGGTCGCCGCCGGCACCACCGCGCAGCTCGCCACCACCTACCGGGGCCTGCCCGCGGAGCTGCGGCGTGCCACCACCGGCATCGTCCTGCAGCCCCGCCACGCCTCCGACGGCGACCTGCTCGGGGTGCCCGTGCCGCGCCTGCACAACCCTCCCCCCGGCCGGGGCGTGCTCGTCCACGCGGGGCGGACCCTGGTGGTCCAGGTCGGGCACCTCGACCTGGCGCCGCGCGGCGGTCCGCCCGCCCACCTCGGGCCAACAGCGGGCACAATCGTCGGGTGAGCCCACCACCGACCCCCGCGACGCGCTTCGCCGTGGTCGCCGTCGGGGCCGTCGGAGGCGCCCTCCTGCGGGCCGGGATCAGCGAGCTCATCCCCCTGGACGACTCCCACTTCCCCACCGCGCTGCTGCTCACCCAGGCCATCGGGTGCGGGCTCGCGGGACTGCTCACCCCCACCCTGCTGCGCCGCGGACCGCTCTGGTCGTTGGGCTTCCTCACCGGCGCGCTCGGCTCCTTCACCACCTTCGGGCTCTTCACCGGCGAGATCCTGCTGCTCGCGCCCGAGCACCTCGTCACGGCCATCGTCTACCTGCTCGCCGCCGTGCTCGTCGGCGTCTCCGCCGCGTGGGCCGGTGTGGCCGTCGCCATGGGCGACCTGCCCTCGCGCGAGCACCTCACCCGACTCTCCCGACCCGGCAGCGGCGACGGCCGGGACGCCCGCCAGGGCCCGAGCGGCTACCAGCACCCCATCCGCTCCCGCGACCGCGGCCAGGCCGCCTCCCCCGTGCAGCACGAGCGCCGGCGGTGGCGCCGGTGAGGCTCGTCGACACCCTGTGCCTGGCCGTCGGCGCCGGCATCGGCGCGATGGCGCGCTACGCCATCGCGCTGCGCGCCCCGTCGCGCGACGAGCTGCCCCGCGGCGCCATCGCCACCACCATCAGCGACGTCCTCGCGTCGCTGCTCATCGGGCTGATGCTGCACTGGTACGCCACCGGCCGACTCGCCCAACCCGCCTACGCCCTGCTCGGCATGGGTCTCGCCGGCAGCCTCGGCAGCTGGTCGGCACTCGCCGTCGGCTGCGCCGAGCTCGCCCACCGGCGCGACTGGCCGATGCTCGCGACCTACCTCGGCGGCAACGTGCTCGGCGGCGTGCTCGCCGCCGCCATCGGGTGGGCCCTCGCCGGCGGCTGAGCCCACCCCCGGCACCTGAGCGCACCGTCACTGACCGGGCCCGCCCGCCCCGGCAGCCGCAGAGCGGGAGCCGCAGAGCGCAGCCCCGACGGCCCTCTCTCAGCCTCGGCCGTCGGTCGGCGCCGGGCGCGACAGCAGGATCCCCAGCACCGCCACCGTGATCCCCAGGGTCACCAGCGCCGCCACGACCACCTCGCCGCTCTGCCACAGGCTCACCGCGACCGGCGCGAGCAGGCCGTGCCACACCACCGTCGGGGTCCGGGGCCACCGGGCGCCGCGCAGCAGGCCCCCGGCGAGGGCCACGAACCCCGCAGCCGCCAGCAGGAAGAGCACCAGCTCCACCACCGACCGGGCCACCTCGCGGGTGTGACCCTGCGCGATCTCCCAGCCCCACCAGGCCGCCGCGACCACCGCGACCACCGCCTCGACCCCGAGGACCAGCGCGGCCCACACCTGGCTGCCCGCGGCACCAGCGACGGACGGCTGCCGACGATCACTCACAGTTAGCTATCCTCCGGGAGGTCTAGACCGACCGTGGCTCGGCGTCGCACGTTCGGCCCTGATCTTGCGCCCACATCTAGTCAAATGGTGGACGCAGTCCCTAGACTAATGAGTCGGTGTGCATCCGGCCTTGCTCGATCAAACAGCCCGTCGCCGCAGGGTGACGACGACGACAGGCGTCACCTCTTGTGCGTCCGTCGGGCGATCTGTGAGGCTGGACGACACGGTGTCGGAACACACCGGAGCCGTCCCACGTTGGACGACACATGGCGACTGCCCACAAGGGTACCGCCGCCCTGGATGCCCCCTCGCACCCAGGCCGCTTCGTCAATGCAAGGAGCAGGATCAAGATGGACTGGCGCGACCGCGCGGCCTGCCTTGAAGAGGACCCGGAGCTGTTCTTCCCGATCGGCAACACCGGACCGGCCATCATGCAGATCGAGGAAGCCAAGGCCGTGTGCCGGCGCTGCCCCGTGATGGACACCTGCCTCAAGTGGGCCATCGAGTCCGGCCAGGACGCCGGCGTCTGGGGTGGCATGTCCGAGGACGAGCGTCGCGCTCTCAAGCGCCGCAACGCCCGGGCCCGCCGAGCCAGCTGACCGCGTCCCCCGGGACCACCCGCACAGACTCCGACGGCGCCGTCACCCGACCAGGGGTGGCGGCGCCGTCGGCGTCCGTCCGCTCACCTCGACCACCGACGGCAGCGACCCAGCGACCGCCGCGACCCGAGCGACCGCCGCGACCCCAAGCGACCCCAGCGACGGCTCAGGCGGGTGCCTTGCGCAGCCGCGCCGTGAACCTCACCTCGGTGCCCCGCGGCTCGCGGCCGCTCCACGTGATGCGGCCCCGCAGGTCCTGCACCAGGCTCGAGACGATCTGGGTGCCGAGGCTGTCGCCATTCGGCGTGAAGTCGGCGGGCAGACCGGCACCGTCGTCCGAGACCGTGACCGTCAGCAGGTCGCCGTCGTCCTCGGTCCCCCGCGGGTCCGGGCCCCGCCGCGCCTCGATGACCAGGTCCCCGCCGACGGGCGACAGGCCGTGCTCCACGGCGTTGGACACCAGCTCGGCCATCACCATCGACAGCGACGTGGCGTCCTCGGCGCGCAGCCGCCCGAAGGAGCCCTCGAGCCGCGCCCGCACCGGCTCCTCCGTGCGGGCGACCTCCACGACGGCGTTGATCGAGCGCTTGACCACCTCGTCGAAGTCCACCTGCTCGTCGAAGCCCTTGCTCAGCGTCTCGTGCACCATCGCGATGGTCCCCACCCGCCGCACTGCCTCGTCGAGCGCGACCCGCGCGTCGCCCGGGGGCAGCCGGCGCGCCTGCAGCCGCAGCACCGCCGCGACGGTCTGCAGGTTGTTCTTGACGCGGTGGTGGATCTCCCGGATCGTCGCGTCCTTGGTCATGAGCTCCCGCTCGCGGCGCCGCAGCTCGCTGACGTCGCGCATCACGATGAGGGCGCCGACCCGCTCGCCCCGCTCGGTCAGCGGGATGGCCCGCATCGTCAGGTGCCCCGCCCGGGTCTCCACCTCGGTGCGCCAGGGCGCGCGCCCCGTCACGACGAGGGCGAGCGTCTCGTCCACCGGCGCGTGGTCGCGCAGCGCCTCGGTCGTGATCTCCGCGAGCACCGCCCCGATGACCGGACCGACGTGCCCGATGCGGTGCAGCCCGGACACGGCGTTGGGGCTGGCGTAGGTGATGACCCCGTCCACGTCCAGCCGCAGCATGCCGTCGCCGATGCGCGGGGCGCCGCGGCGCTGACCGGTCGGCACCTCGCTGCTCGGGAACGCCCCCGACGCCGTCATCCGGCACAGCGCGTCCCCGGTGGACATGTAGCTGAGCTCCAGCCGGCTCGGCACCCGCAGGTAGGCCGGGTTGGTGCACCGGCTCATCACGGCGATCGCGCGCCCCTCGTGCACCACCGGGATCGCGTCGATGCGAACCCCGTCGTCGTCGATCCACCCCGGGTCGCGGTCGCGCACGATCCGCGCCGAGGCGTAGGCCTCGTTGAGCGCCGGGCGGCGCCGCCGCGGCATCCGGGTGCCGACGATGTCCTCCGCGAAGACCATCCGCCCCGTCGTCGGGCGGGCGTGCGCGACGATCAGCCACTCCCCCGCCGCCGTCGGCACCCACAGCACCATGTCCGCGAAGGTCAGGTCGGACAGGATCTGCCAGTCCCCGACCAGGAGGCGCAGCCAGTTGATGTCGGAGGCGTCGAGCTCGGTGTCGGCGCGCAGGATGTCGGTGAGGGTCGCCACCGGCCCACCCTAGGCCACGGGTGGGGGCGGCATACGCACCAGCACGTATGCCGCGCCCCCGCACGACGGGGCCGCCGTCAGTCGCTGCTGCCGCTGCGGATCACGCTGCGCAGCGTGCGCAGGGCGACCGAGAGCGGGGCGATGCCCGGACGCTCCAGCCGGGTGATGCCCGACAGGGAGGTCTGCGCCCGCGCCAGCTGGTCGGCGTGCAGCTCCTCCCAGCGGGCGATCTGCTCGCCGGGGTCGGTGCGGTCGCCCGCGGTCCGGAGCACGGCGACCGTCAGGGCGCTCAGCGCGCCGTAGAGGTCGTCGCGCATCGAGCCGCGCGCCAGGGCGTCCCAGCGGTCGTCGCGCGGCAGCGCGGACACCCGGGTGAGCAGCGTGTCGACGCCGAAGTGCTCCGACAGCTGGAAGTACAGCCGGGCCACGTCGTCGACGTCCCGGTCGCAGGAGCGGGCGATCTCGACGATGTCGAGCACCGAGTAGAGGTCCAGCACGCCGGCGGCGCTGACGGCCAGGTCCTGCGGCACCCCTTCGTCCTGCAGCCGCCGCGCCTGCTCCAGCAGCCGCTCGTGCTCGCTACCCTTGAGCAGGTCGGCGATGCGCGGCTGCAGCCGACGGGCCGCCTCCGCGAAGCGGTCGATCTCGGCCTGGACGTCCAGCGTCGCCGCGCGGTTCTGCAGGAACCACCGGGTCGCGCGGTCCATCAGCCGCCGGAACTCGAGGTACATCCACGTCTGGGTGTCCGTGGAGACGACGTTGTCCAGCGCCTCGACCCGCGTGACGAAACCTCGCAGGTCGAAGACCTCGCGGGCCACCACGAAGGCCTTGGTGATCTGCTCGGGGCTCGCCGCCGTCTCCTCGATCGCGCGGAAGGCGAAGGTCATGCCGCCGCGGTTGATGAGGGAGTTGACGACCGAGTTGATGATGATCTCCCGCCGCAGCGGGTGCGCCTGCAGCTCCTCGGCGTAACGCTCCCGGACCGGCTCGGGGAAGTACTCGGCCAGGGTGCTGCGGAAGAACGGCTCGTCGGGCAGCCCGCTGTCCTGCAGGTCGGCCTTGAGCGCCAGCTTGGAGTAGGCCACCAGCACCGACGCCTCCGGGGAGGTCAGGCCCGCGCCGTCGGCGTTGCGCTGGTCGATCTCGGCGTCCGAGGGCAGGAACTCCAGCGACCGGTCGAGCTCGCCGCGCTCCTCCAGCCAGCCGATGAGCCGCTTGTGGGCGGGCAGCATCAGGTGCTCCTGGTGGCGGGCGTTGCCGAGCAGGACGTTCTGCTCGTAGTTGTCCCGCAGCACCTGGTAGGCCACCTCGTCGGTCATCGAGGCGAGCAGCTCGTTGCGCTGCTTGAGGGTGAGGTCGCCCTCCTTCATCAGCCCGGTCAGCAGGATCTTGATGTTGACCTCGTGGTCGGAGGTGTCCACCCCGGCGGAGTTGTCGATCGCGTCGGTGTTGACGTGGATCCCGGCCCGGGCGGCCTCGATGCGTCCCAGCTGGGTGGCGCCGAGGTTGCCGCCCTCCCCGACGACGCGGCAGCGCAGGTCCCGCCCGTCGACCCGGATCGGGTCGTTGGCGCGGTCACCGACCGACGCGTTGGTCTCGGGGGAGGCCTTGATGTAGGTGCCGATGCCGCCGTTCCAGACCAGGTCGACCGGCGCCTGCAGGATCGCCTTCATCAGCTCGGCCGGCGTCATCGTCGCCGGGGCGTTCTCGATGCCGAGCGCCTCGGCCATCTGGGGCGACACGGGCACCGACTTGGCGGAGCGGGGGAAGACCCCGCCGCCCTCGCTGATCAGCGCCTCGTCGTAGTCGGCCCACGAGGATCGCGGCAGGTCGAAGAGGCGGCGGCGCTCGGCATACGAGCTGTCGGCCACCGGCGAGGGGTCGACGAAGATGTGCCGGTGGTCGAAGGCCGCGACCAGGCGGATGTGCTCGGACAGCAGCATGCCGTTGCCGAAGACGTCACCGCTCATGTCGCCGACGCCGACGACCGTGAAGTCCTCGGTCTGGGTGTCCAGCCCGAGCTCGCGGAAGTGCCGCTTGACCGACTCCCAGGCACCGCGCGCGGTGATGCCCATGCCCTTGTGGTCGTAGCCCGCCGACCCGCCGGACGCGAACGCGTCGTCGAGCCAGAAGCCGTAGGACTGCGCCACGCCGTTGGCGATGTCGCTGAACTTCGCGGTCCCCTTGTCGGCCGCGACGACCAGGTAGGGGTCGTCGGGGTCGTGCCGCACGACGTCCCGAGGCGGCACGATGTCCTGCCCGACGCGGTTGTCGGTCAGGTCGAGCAGCCCGGAGATGAAGAGCTTGTAGGCCTCCACGCCCTCCGCGAGCCAGGCGTCCCGGTCCACCGCCGGGTCCGGCAGCTGCTTGGCGAAGAAGCCGCCCTTGGAGCCGGTGGGCACGATGACGGCGTTCTTGACCATCTGCGCCTTGACCAGCCCGAGGACCTCGGTGCGGAAGTCCTCGCGGCGGTCGCTCCACCGCAGGCCACCCCGGGCGACGTTGCCGAACCGCAGGTGCACGCCCTCGACGCGGGGCCCGTAGACCCACACCTCGAACCTCGGCCTGGGCGCCGGCAGCCCGGGCACGGCGTGCGGGTCGAGCTTCATCGCAAGGTAGGGCTTCCAGGAGCCGTCCTCGGCACGCTGGTAGTAGTTGGTGCGCAGCACCGCCTGGATCGTGCCGAGGAAGGCGCGGATGATCCGGTCCGCGTCCAGCGACGCGACGTCCTCCAGCGCCTCGAGGATCTGGTCCACGACCTCCTGCTCAGCCGTATGCCGCTCCCCCAGCCCCGCCTCGTCGGAGAAGCGGTCCAGCCCGAACCGCGTCTCGAACAGCTCCACCAGCATCCGCGCGATCCGGGGGTTGGTGACCAGGACGTCCTGGATGTAGCTGGCGGTGAAGGTGGTGCCGGCCTGGCGGAGGTACTTGGCGATGGAGCGCAGGATCACGACCTGGCGGGCGGTCAGCCCGGCGCCGAGGACCAGCGCGTTGAGCCGGTCCGACTCGATCTCCCCGCTCCACGCCTGCGCGAAGACCTCCTGCACGTGGCCGCGCACGTCGCCGCCGTGGTCGTCCCACGCCTGCGCGCTCGGGGCCTTGAGCCCGAAGTCGTAGACGAAGGCGGGACCCCGGCCGTCCCGCTCCACGGCATACGGCCGCTCGTCGGTGACCTCGACGCCCAGGTTGGTGAAGATCGGCAGCACCCGGGACAGCGACAGCTCACGGTCGGTGTAGACCTTCATCCGCCGCTCCTCGGCGGGGGCGCCGAGCGGCTGGTAGAGGTTGAGGCCGAGCCGGCCGTCGCCGAGCGCCTCGAGGTGCTCGAGGTCGACGACCGCGACGCGGGCCGTGAAGTCCTCCTTGTAGGCCTGGGAGAACCCCTCGCCGTAGGTCTTCAGCAGCCGAGCGGCCTCCTCCTCGCCGTGCTCGTTGGTCACCGCCTCGCCCAGGTCGTCCCCCCAGGCGCGCGTGATGTCGATCATCTTCTTCTCCAAGGCTTGTCGGTCGACGTCGGGCAGGGCGACGCCGCGGGGCGTCCGGACCACGAAGTGCAGGCGGGCCAGCGTGGACTCGTTGACGCGGGTGGTGTACTCGATCTCGTCGCTGGCGAAGGCCTCGCGCAGCAGGGCCTCGATGCGCAGCCGCGAGTAGGTGTTGTAGCGGTCGCGGGGCAGGTAGACGAGGCAGGACGTGAACCGGCCGTAGACGTCCTGCCGCAGGAAGACCCGCAGCTGGCGACGCACCTTGGCGTGGATGATCGCCATGGCGGTCTCGGCGAGCTCGGCCGGCTCGGACTGGAAGATCTCGTCGCGGGGGAAGGTCTGCAGCACCCCGACGAGGTCGCGGCCGTCGTGGCTGTCGGGGCTGTAGCCGGACAGCCGCAGCGCCTCCTGGACCTTGTCGGCGACGACGGGGATGCGCAGCACGGAGTCGGTGTAGGCGCCAGACGTGAACAGCCCGAGGAAGCGGCGCTCGCCCACGACGACGCCCTCGTCGTCGAAGGTCTTCACGCCGATGTAGTCCAGGTAGGCGGAGCGGTGCACCGTCGAGCGGGAGTTGGCCTTGGTGATGATCAGCACGTGCGGCTCACGGGCCTTGGCCCGCACCTCGCCCTCGAGGTGGGGCACCGAGGCCTGCCGCTCGTCGTAGCGCAGGATCCCGAGGCCGGTGCCCTGCACGGCCCGCAGGGCCAGCTCGTCGTCGCCGCCCTCCAGCTGGTAGTCGCGGCACCCGACGAAGGTGAAGTTGTCGTCGGCGAGCCACTCGAGCAGCCGCACCGCCTGGTCGACCTCCTCGTCGGGGACGTGCGGCGGGCGGTGGTCCTGCAAGTGGGCCGCCGTCGCGGCGGCGCGGTCGCGCATCTTGGGCCAGTCCTCGACGGCCTCGCGGACGTCCCCGAGGACCCGCCGGACCCGGGCCTCCAGGTCGCGCAGGTCCTGCGGGTCGGACTCGCGGTCGATCTCGACGTGCATCCAGGACTCCACCACCACGTCGAACTCCCCGGCCGGGGCGTCCTCGGGGTCCACGTCCAGGACCTCGACCAGCCGGCCCTCCAGGTCGCGGCGCACGACCAGCCGCGGGTGGACGATGTGGTGGATGGTGCGGCCGTCGAGCATGATCGCGGCGTTGACCGAGTCCACCAGGAAGGGCATGTCGTCGGTCACGACCTGGACGACGGTGTGGCCGCAGGACCACTTGTTCTCCGCGACGGTGGGGGTGAAGACCCGCACGTTGGCGGTGCCCTGGTCCCGTTGGCGGGCGAGGTCGCGGTGGGACAGCGCGGCGCCGAGCAGGTCCTCCGGCGCTCGGGCGGCGAGGTCCTCTGACGCGGTGTGCCAGTAGTAGCGGGACAGGAGCTGGGCGGTGGTGCCGTCCCGGGAGCGTCCTGCCACCTGCGCGGCCGCGGTCAGCAGCTCGTCGCGGGACTGGTCGAAGGATGCAGACATGGCCTGTGACTACCTCATCGATCTCGACGGGTGCACGACGGTGTGCACTGGGTCCGAGACTAGCCGCTCGGCGCGGCCGCCACGGGCCGCCCCCTGCCTTCGCGACGGGGGTCTCACCGCAGGATGATGCGTCGAACCACGACCCCGGCGTGTTTTCTCCTGCGGCCATGCGCACGGACGCGTGGACATGCACCGACGTCGAGAGGCGACACATCGGGGTCATGACCCGCGGATGACCCCGATCTGTCGCCTCTCGACGGGAAGGGCGCGGCGGGCTGTGGACGAACCGCGTCACCCCGGGGCGCGCCGCTAGAGTCGACGGGTGCTCTCCCGCCCTCGCCCCCTCACCCGTGCGGGTGACCCAGCGGCGGCCCGGCGTTCCCTCGCGGCGGCCGTCGACGACGCGGCCGCCGAGATCGCGTGGGCCGCTCGCGCGGTCGAGCCGGCGCCGCAGGTCCGCGGTGAGCTCGTCGCCTGCCTCGACCAGCTCGAGCAGTGCCTGGCGCAGGTCGCGGCCGAGCTCGACGGCGCCCCGGCTCAACCGGCTCGCCCATCGTCCCCCTCGGGCGCACGATGAGCCCGTATGCCGCCGCCGGCGCCGACCCGGCCTCGGTCTCGGCGCTGGCTGCGACGCTGCGCCGGCAGGAGCAGGGGCTGCGCTCCGCCCTGGCGGGGGCGGCGCCGGTGAGCGGCGAGGCGCCGGTGAGCGGCGAGGCGCTCGCCCGGCTCGACGCCGTCGTGACCGCCCTGGGGCTGCTCGCGGAGGCGACCCAGCGTCACGCGGTGGTGCTCGCCGACGTGGGTGCCCTGGGTGCCGACCCGACGGAGCAGCAGCTGGCGCAGGCGCGGCTCCGGGCCGATGTCGTCCGCCTCGGTCGCACGTTGGCGCGTGTCCGCGAGAGTCTCGCCGACGTCTCCGGCTGAGACCAGACGACGCTGCGAGCCGCGGCGCGCTGCGGCGCGCTGCGGCGCTAGGGCCCGGCTGCGGGCTGCGGCGCGCTGCGGGCTACGGCGGGCTGCGGGCTACCGCGTCAGGGCTGCTCGAGCAGGCGCAGCACGTCGCCGAGCTCGGTCACGTCGTACCACAGCAGGTCGGCGTCCTCGTGCGCGACGGTCTCGTCGACGTGGAACGCGACGACCCGCTCCCCCGACACCGGGCCGGTGACCCGCACCTCGGCATAACCCCCCGGGAGGTCCTCCACGGCGGCGGTCGGCAGGTCCGCCGCCGCGACCACCCGGCGTCGGCCGGTGGCGCCCACGCCGGCCTGTGCCGCGGCCTCGAGGAGGGCGTCATACTCGCGCTCCTCCTCGTCGGCGTTGGCGAGCTCGGCGACGACGGCGGCGGTGACGGCGTAGCCGGTCGCGGCCGCCCCCTCCGCGAGGACGGTGCCCTCGCGCTGCAGCAGGCGCAGGGCCTCCGGGTCGAGGGGCAGGTAGGTGCGTCGCAGCGACATGGTGGCTCCTGGGCGGCTTCGGGGCGTGCGTGGCTCGGGCGGACGGGGACGGGCGGGGCGAGCGGTCAGGTGCGGTCGGCCAGCTCGGCGAGCGACTCCGTCAGCGCGTCGGCCAGGGTGTCCAGGTCGGGGACGAGGTCCCGGTCGGCGTTGATGCCGAAGTGCACCCCACCGGCGTAGGACGTGACGCCCACCGCGATGGCCTGCCCCTCGGCCACCGGCATCACAGGATAGGTCGCCGTCATCGGCGCGGTGCCGAGGTAGCGCAGCTGCTGCGGGCCGGGCACGTTGGTGACGACGAGGTTGAAGAGTCGCCGCGAGGCGAGGCTGCCGAGCCGGGCGCCGAGCGAGTGCAGCGTCGGCGAGGAGAACCCGGCGAGACCGGCCAGCGTGCCCGCCCCGATGGCCCGGCCGCGGTCGACCTGGCGCCACATGGCGTAGGCGATCTGGTGCAGCCGCACGAGGGGGGTGGGCTCCCCCACCGGCAGGTCCACGAAGCAGGCCGAGAGCCGGCTCGCCGAGGCGCCCTCCCCGTCGGTGTCGTAGACGCTTACGGGCACGAGGGCCCGCACCGCCGTGGTGCGGGTGACCGGCAACCCGCGAGCCTCCAGCCACGAGCGCAGCGCGCCGGTGAGGACGGACAGGATCACGTCGTTGACGTCCGGGACCAGACCCACGTCCCCCCGGTCGGCGTCCGCCCGGACCCGCCGGTAGTCCTCCAGGCTGGTGGTGACGGTGGTGAACCGGCGCGCCTGCCCCGTGGGGCCGTTGAGCGGGCTCTCCGCCGCAGGTCGCGCCGCGCTGCTCAGGACGGCCGACGCCACCTCCCCGACGCCCGACAGGATCCGGGTCCCGGCGGTGCGCAGCTCCGCGACGCCGTGGCCCGCCACCTCGACCACGCGGCCCGGGCTGCGCGCCGCCCCGACCAGGGCCCCCAGCACCAGCTGGAGGTCGCTCGGCTCCCGCGCGGGACGCCAGTCGGTCGCCTCCGGGGTGTCGGCGGTCGGCTCGTCGTCCAGCAGCAGCTGCCCGAGGTCGACGGTGTCCACGCCGTCCACGAGCGCCTGGTGGGTCTTGGTGACCAGGGCGAACCCGCCGCTCGCCAGACCCTCGACCAGGTAGAGCTCCCACAGCGGACGCGCCCGGTCCAACGGCCGCGCGAGCACCCGGGCCACGAACTCGTCCAGCTGGTCGGCTGTGCCGGGCCGCGGCAGGGCCGCCCGCCGGACGTGGTAGGTGATGTCGAAGGCCTCGTCCGTCACCCACACCGGGTTGGCGACGCCTCCGGGGACGGACCGCACGCGGTGCCGGTAGCGGGGTGCCTGGGCGATGCGGGCGCTCACCCGCGCGAGCAGCTCGGCGTGGGTGGGGGCGGTGTCGGGCTCGTCGAAGACGAGGACGGCCCCCACGTGCATCACGGCGTGGGGCCGCTCCAGGTAGAGGAACGAGGCGTCCAGCGGGCTGAGTCGAGCGCTCACCTCGCCATGCTCCCATCCCGTCGCCGGGTCGTCTCCCCGGGTGGTCGGTGGTCGCGCCCGGTCAGTAGGCGCCGTCGCCCTTGATGACGGCGCGGGCGGTCTTGAGCAGGATCTGCATGTCCATGCCCACCGACCAGTTGTCGACGTAGCGCAGGTCGAGGTTGACCGACTGGTCCCAGTCGAGGTCCGAGCGCCCACTGACCTGCCACAGGCCGGTCAGGCCCGGCTTGACGCGCAGGCGGCGGTTGTCCTTGTCGTGGTACTTCTCCGCCTCCTCCGCCAGCGGGGGCCGCGGGCCGATGAGGGCCATGTCGCCGCGGAGCACGTTGATCAGCTGGGGCAGCTCGTCGATGCTGTAGCGCCGGATGATCTTGCCGACCTTGGTCACCCGCGGGTCGTCGGCCATCTTGAAGAGCACGGTGTTGCCCTCGCCGGTGGTCGCCTGGTGCTGCTTGACGAGCTGGGCGCGGAGCTGGTCGGAGTCGACCACCATGCTGCGGAACTTCAGCATCGTGAAGGGCTCGGCATCCTGACCCAGTCGCTGCTGCGTGTAGAAGACCGGACCCTTGCTGGTCAGCTTGATGGCGATCGCCGTGGCGATCAGGATCGGCGAGACGGCGAGCAACGCGAGCAGCGCGATCGAGCGGTCCTGGATGTTCTTGACCAGACCTCGCCCGAACTTGTCGGACGGCCGCTCCCAGTGGAGCAGCTGCAGCCCGGACGTCGGCTGCATCGTGACCAGCGACGGCGTGGTGTCGACCATGCCCGGGGACACGACCAGGTCGGCCCCGGTGCGCTCGAGGGCCCACGACAACCGCCGCAGCGAGGTCCCGGACAGGCCGCCACCGGTGACCACGACCACGTCGACGTCGTGGTCGACGACCATCTGCGGGATCTCCGAGAGCACGCCCCACACGGGGACCTGGACGCCTCGGGTCATGGGGACGACGTCGAGGCTGGACAGCGCCATGCCGACGACCTCCATCCCGTGGTCGCGGGTGGTCGCGAGCTCGCGGGCGAAGGCTCCGGCCGTCAGGCCGTCGCCCACGACCAGCGTGCGCAGCATCGCAGAGCCGGCGGTGCGCTGGCGCTTGAGCGAGTGGCGCACCATGAGCCGGTGCACGATCGTCAGGAAGGCGATGGCCGGCACGCCGACGAGGACGTAGCGCCGGGGCAGCTCGACCTTCATCGCGTAGGCCATGAAGCCGAGGACCGCCATGGCGCCGAAGGCCGCGCCCACCACGGCCTGCAGCGCCGCCGTGACCTCGCTCATGCGGCGCAGGTCGTAGCCCCGCCGCACCAGCAGCAGGACGGCCCACAGGACCCCGGTGGCCAGTGCGACGCCGAGGGACTCCCCGAGCGAGCGCCAGTCGTTGATCATCAGGACGAAGGTCATGCCGACCGCGATCAGCACGTCGCCGGCGATCGCGTGCGCCATGACGGGCCGCTCCCACCGCGCCCTGCGCCGGTGGGCGCGGGCGACCGGGTCGAAGTCCTGGGGGACGTCAGCGGTCCCGGCCGGCTCGGGCGCTGCCGGCACGACATACGGCCTGTCGGCCGCCCACGAGATCCGGGTGCGAGTCGTCGGCTCCCGGCGCTCGTCCCCCTGGACCGGCTCGCCCTCCGTCCGCTCCTGCTGGACCGTCATCTACCCCCCTGCCCTCGACCTGTCGTCTGGGTCACGTCCGGACCAACACTACGGGCGGCGGAGAGCGTGTCGCCTGCCGTTGCGTCATCTACGCACGAGCGGCGGTCGGTGCACACTCTCGGTGAGACCTACTCACTGGATGTGAGATCGCGCTGGTCATCGGCCAGCTCGGACACCAGCCGCGCCGCCAGCGTGGCGAACGCCTGGCGCACCGGAGCCCCGTCCGCGGACTCGTGCAGTGCCCGACCGGACAGCAGCGCGGCATCGACCTGGTCCGGCTCGAACGGGACCAGGCAGGGGTCCTCGAGACCCACGAAGCGCGCCAGCACGCCCTCGATCTGACGGGCTGGGCGCGGACCGACGGCGCTCGCCCGGACCTTGTTGACCACGACGTGCGCGGGCGTAAGACCGCGCTCGGACAGCTCCTGGGCACCACGCACCAGGCGCTGCAGACCCACCGGGTCGGCGGCCCCCACGAGCACCACCGCGTCGGCGAGCTCGAGGGCCGCCAGGGTCGCCATGTTGCGGCGGGGCGCCACCGTGTCGTAGCTCAGCTCCTCGTCGTCCTCCAGGCTCGCGGCACAGTCGACGACCACCACGTCGGTGTCGAGGCGGGCCACCTCGAGGAGCCGCTCCACGGCCCCGCCCCGCAACTCGGGCCAGCGCTCCGCGGCCGGCAGCCCCGTGAGCACCCGCAGCCGCGGCAGCGCGACCGGCGCCAGCCGCGTCAGGGCGGCCACGTCGAGCGTGCCGTGCTCCGCCGCCCGGCAGGCCGCGGCCACCCCCGGGGCCTCGTCGAGGACGGCCAGGTGCTGCGCCACCGAGGCCGCGTGGGTGTCGAGGTCGACCAGCAGCACCTCGCGCCCCAGCACCGCCAGCTCGGCCGCGAGGTTGACCGCCGTCGTGGTGCGCCCCGGGGCGCCGTGCGGCCCCCAGACCACGACGACCTGCCCGGTGGCCGGCGCGGGCGGGGCGGCGGCCTCGTCCTCGGCGGCGGTGGGTGCGGGCGGTGACGTGGCGAGCGCGGCCACGACCGCGCCATACAGGTCCGCGGGGGCCGCGTCGGGCCGCACGAAGTGCCGCACCCCGATCTGCCGCAGCCGTGCCTCCCCCGCCTCGTCCTCGGCGCCGACCAGCCCCAGCACCCCGACCGACTGCAGCCGCAGGTCGCGGACGGCGCTGAGATCCAGGCCCCGCAGCGCCGGGGAGACCACCGCCACCTGGCCGAGCCCGGCCTGGGCGGCGGCGAGCAGGTCCGCGAGGTCGACGCAGCGACGCTCGACCTCGACGCGCCCGCCGAGGGCACCCACCACCGCGGCGTCCCACGCGTCCGGGAGCGCTGTCAGCACCACGGGACGGCGCGAGCCGCTCACGACGCGCTCCGCAGCACGGCTCCGGGCAGCGGCACGGCGGTGACCCGGTCCTTGGCGTCGACGGCGGCCAGCAGCTGCGGCACCACCCCCGAGGGGACCCAGAGCTGCAGCGTGACCACGGACCCGCCGCCCATCAGGCTCGCCGCCTGCTCGGGGTCCCGGGCGACCGTGGCGCCCTCGACGACCCGGACCGGGGCGGCATACACGTCGGAGCCGCCCACGGAGCTGTGCTTGCTCACCCACACCTCCACGGCGGTCCCGCGCACCAGCGGCCCGGCCGACCCGGACGGGACCGTCACCGACACCTGCCGCTGGCCGACCTGCTCGCGGGTGCCGAGCGCGGCGACCGGGACCAGCTCGCCGGAGCGGACCGGGTGGACGACGTACGACCCGTCGCGAGGCGGCGCGGCGGCCCGCAGGTAGTCCTGCTCGAGCTGGCCGAGGCGCACCTCGACCGCGCGCAGGTCGGCCGGTGCCAGGGCCTCCCCCGGGCTCAGGTCGCGGGCCGCGACGTAGACCCGGGTCGTGTCCTGGGCCGCCGCGACCACCCGGGAGCCCAGCAGGATGCTGCCCAGGACCAGCAGCACCCCGACGACCAGCCGGGCGTCGCGCCAGGACGGGGCGCGCAACCGTCGCGCGACGGGCCGCTCCACGGCGGTGGCACCGGCGTCCCGCGACGCACCTCGGACTCCCATGACTGCCTCCTCACGTGCCCGCTCGCGTCGGCGGGCTCCTCCCATGGTGACGAAGGACGACGACGGGCGTCGTTCGTCATCCACAGGCTCCTGCGGCCCCCGTCCCGGTTGTCCACAGGGCACGGCGAGAGCCGGGGCGGCGGCCCTACACTCGTGCACGCCGAAGCCCCGCCGGACCTCCGCCCGGGTGCCGCACCCCCTGAGGAGCACCATGCCCAAGCGATTCATCCAGCTCGCCGACGTGGCCGAGATCCTGGACATCTCGGCCGCCCAGGCCTACGCCCTGGTGCGGTCCGGCGAGCTGCCGGCCATCAAGGTGGGCGGCCGGGGTCAGTGGCGGGTGGAGACCTCCGAGCTGGAGGACTACATCCAGCGGATGTACACCGAGACCCGGGACTTCGTGGCCAAGCACCCCTTCGGGCAGACCGACGCCGAGGGCTGAGCCCGCCTCACCCCTGGCGCACCGACCCGAGGGCGGCCAGCGGCACCGTGACGACGCGCGCCCGGCTCGAGCGGCGCGGCGCCACGTCCACCGGCAGCAGCGCCAGGTCGACGTGGTCGGCGCCCACGGCCATGAGCACCCCCTCGTGCACGCAGCCGTCCACGTCGGACAGCCGGACCGGGCGCCGATCCCGTGCCAGGTCCCGCAGCGCGGCCGCGACCGGGCTTCGGGACGCGACGGTGCCGGGGCGGACGGCCCGGCCCAGGCCGACCAGGGTGGTCACCGCCGCCAGTCGTATGACGCACGCCCCGCCCTCCTCCGTCAGCCGCACCCAGCCGTCGCCGACCTCGTCGACCAGTCCGCTGACGTCCACGCCCCCGGGCAGCCGCACCTCGACGGGCTGCCCGAGGCAACCGGTGAGCCGCGCGGCGAGGTCGATCGACGCCCGGTCGCGCCGGACCCGGTCCGGCACCGACCCCAGCTCCTCGGCCCGGGCGGCCTCGGCCCACCGACCCTCCAGGTCGTCGAACAGCTCGTCCCACCGTGACATGACGCCTCCTCGCATCCTCAGGGGCAGCGTAGGCACAGATGACGTGACGTGACGGCGCGGTAGAGCCGATGGCCCAGGGTGGGACACGGCGCGTGGACACTGTCTCACCGAGGGCTACCAAGCCGCCTCTTTCGGACACAGGCATAGGCAAACCAACGCAAACTGCCTAGGTTTCTTCCCATGCCAGCCCCCGCCACTGATCTCGTCACCGATGACGCAACCTCGGTGATGGCAGCCGCACGACCCTCCCGCGCCCGCGCCGTCATGACCGTCCTGTCGCTCGCCGTCGCGGGGGTCGCCGTCGGCGCGGTCGGCGTCCACCTGCTGCCGCAGATCCTGCGCGGCTCCTCGGGGTCCGGCCCGGCCTCCGCTGCGGGGACTGCGGGCGCTCCGGGTGCCACGGACCTGTCGGGCGCACTCGAGGCGGCCGTCGCGGCGGCCCTGCTGCTCGCCGCCGGGTGCTGGCTCCTGCTGCTGGCCCGTGACACCGCCGTGCTCGCGCGACGGGGCCGCACCACGGCCGTGACCGGTCCGGCGCGGCCCGCCGCGCGGGCCCGGCTCCGCCTCGCCGGCCTGCTGCTGGGCGCCGGGGTGAGCGCCACCACCGTCCCGGCGCAGGCCGCCGGCGGGACGTCCGTGGTCGCGACGTCACCCCGCGAGGCCGGGCCGGTCTCGCCCGAGCTGTCCACGGTCACCGGCCCGGGGCCGGTGTCCCCGGAGCTGCGGGGCGAGCCGCAAGCCCCCACCCTGCGGGACGAGCCGCCGGGACCGACCACCCACCCCACGGCCCCCGCTCGACCGCTCCCTTCTCGACCGCTCCCCGCCCCCGCGCAGCGCACCCTCCCGGGCGCTGGCTCCGAGCACGTGGTCCGTCGCGGGGAGACGCTCTGGTCCATCGCCGCCGCCTCGCTCCCGCAGGGAGCCTCTCCCGCCGCGGTGGCGCGGTCCTGCCGGGCCTGGCACCAGCACAACCGCGCCGTCATCGGGGACGACCCGGACCTCATCCTGCCCGGCCAGGTGCTGCACGCACCCGGCCACCATGCGGCCACCGGTGGCCGGTCATGACCGCCCCCACCCCCGCAGCCGCGCAGCTGTGGGCCCGCCCCGCGCCCGTCATCGCGCCGCGGCCGGTCCACCGCCTCGCCGACGTCATCGACCTGCGCGGTCCCGACGCGGTGGCGGCCCAGCCGGCGCTGGCCCTGGACTTCCGCGGCGCCGACGACGGCTTCGGGCCGAGCCCGACCTCCAGCTCGGACCTGCCGTGCCCCCGTGCCTGGGGGCAGCAGGTGAGCCAGGCCCTGGTCGAGGTGCTCGGCGCGCACCGGCCCGTCACGCAGCTGGTGCGGTGGACCACGACCGACGTCTACGCCCGGCTGGCCCGCGGCGCCCAGGCCGTCCCCAGCCGCCACCCCGGCCGAGGGCGGCGGCCCGTGGTGCGGCGGGTGCGCGTCGACGACTGCCGCGACGGCGTCGCCGAGGTCGCAGCGGTGGTCGTGGTGGGCGAGCGGGTCCGGGCCCTCGCCTTCCGGATGGTGGGGCGGGACGGCCGGTGGGTGATCGACCAGCTGACCGTCGGGTGAGGGCCCCGCGAGACGGGGGCGGCGGCATACGGACGCGGGGCCGGGAGCAGACAGCTCCCGGCCCCGTCATCGTGCGGTCGGACGTCAGCGGGCCTTGCGACGGCCCTTCTTGGCGGCGCGCCGCTCCTTGCGGCTGCCCTCGGCGTCGCGCGGCGTCCCGCCCTCGTCGTGCTCCTCGACCGAGCCGTCCTCGCCCGGGGCGCTGTAGTGCAGCTGCTGCCGGGCGTGCTCCTGCTCCAGGCCCTTGGCCTTGAAGGCGGCCTTCTGCTCGGCGGCGTCGGCGAGGCGCTGCGCCTCCTCCTCCCCGATCTCGACGTCGAGGTTGAAGAGGTAGGCGACAGACTCCTCCTTGATCCCCTCCATCATCGCCTCGAAGAGCAGGTAGCCCTCGCGCTGGTACTCCACGAGGGGGTCCCGCTGGGCCATGGCGCGCAGGCCGATGCCCTCCTGCAGGTAGTCCATCTCGTAGAGGTGCTCGCGCCACTTGCGGTCCAGCACCGACAGGACCACGCGGCGCTCGACCTCGCGCATGACGTGCTCGCCGAGCTCGGCCTCCCGCCGGTCGTAGGCGTGCTGGGCGTCGGACTTCAGCTCGAGCGCGAGGTCCTCGGACCGCAGCGCCGACCGGCCACCCGCCTCGGCCTCCAGCTCCTGCCAGGTGACCCCGACCGGCCAGACCTGGCGCAGCGCGGTCCACAGCCGCTCCAGGTCCCACTGCTCGGGGAAGGCCTCGCCGGTCTCGGCGGAGACGTAGGCGTCCACGACGTCGTTGAGGAAGGCCCGGATCTGCCCCTGCAGGTCCTCGCCGTCGAGCACCTTGCGCCGCTCGTCGTAGATGACGGTCCGCTGCCGGTTGAGGACGTCGTCGTACTTCAGGACGTTCTTGCGGATCTCGAAGTTGCGGCCCTCGACCTGGGTCTGGGCGCTCTGGATCGAGCGGGAGACCATCTTGGACTCGATCGGCACCGACTCCTCGATGTTGGCCCGCGCCATGAAGGTCTCGACCATCTGGCCGTTGAACATGCGCATCAGGTCGTCCTGCAGGGAGAGGTAGAAGCGGCTCTCCCCCGGGTCACCCTGGCGTCCCGAGCGGCCGCGGAGCTGGTTGTCGATGCGGCGCGACTCGTGGCGCTCGGTGCCGAGGACGTAGAGCCCGCCGAGGCTCACGACCTCCTCGTGCGCGGACTGCGCACCACGCTCGGCGTCCGCGAGCGCCTCGTCCCACGCGGCTTCGTACTCCTCCGGCGTCTCGTCGGGGTCCAGCCCGCGCGCCCTGAGCGCCTGCATCGCCCGGAACTCGGGGTTGCCGCCCAGGATGATGTCGGTGCCGCGGCCGGCCATGTTGGTGGCGACGGTGACCGCGCCCTTGCGCCCGGCCTCCGCGACGATCCCGGCCTCCGACGCGTGGTGCTTGGCGTTGAGGACCTCGTGCGGGACGCCCCGACGACGCAGCAGCTCGGAGAGGTACTCCGACTTCTCCACCGACGTGGTGCCGACCAGGACCGGCTGACCCACGCGGTGCCGCTCGACCAGGTCGTCCGCGACGGCCTCGAACTTCGCGACCTCGGTGCGGTAGACGAGGTCCGGCTGGTCCTTGCGGATCATCGGCATGTTGGTGGGGATCGGCACGACGCCCACCTTGTAGATCTGGTGCAGCTCGGCGGCCTCGGTCTGCGCGGTGCCGGTCATGCCGGACAGCTTGGTGTAGAGCCGGAAGTAGTTCTGCAGCGTGATCGTGGCGAGGGTCTGGTTCTCGTTCTGGATCTCGACCCCCTCCTTGGCCTCGATCGCCTGGTGCATGCCCTCGTTGTAGCGGCGGCCGGGCAGCATGCGACCGGTGTGCTCGTCGACGATCAGGACCTCGCCGTCGATCACGACGTAGTCCTTGTCGCGCTTGAACAGCTCCTTGGCCTTGATCGCGTTGTTGATGTAGCCGATCAGCGGGGTGTTGACGGACTCGTAGAGGTTGTCGATGCCGAGGTAGTCCTCCACCTTGGCGATGCCGGACTCGAGGATCCCGACGGTCTTCTTCTTCTCGTCGACCTCGTAGTCGCCGCGGCCGTCCTCGCCGCGCTGCAGCCGCGTCACGAGCCGCGCGAACTCGACGTACCACTTCGTGGCCTGGTCGGCGGGCCCGGAGATGATGAGCGGGGTGCGGGCCTCGTCGATGAGGATCGAGTCGACCTCGTCGACGATCGCGAAGTGGTGCGGCCGCTGCACGAGCTCCTCGGTCGACCAGGCCATGTTGTCGCGCAGGTAGTCGAAGCCGAACTCGTTGTTGGTGCCGTAGGTGATGTCCTTGGCGTACTCCACCCGGCGCTGCTCGGGCGTCATCGACGCCAGGATGCACCCGGTCTCCAGGCCGAGGAAGCGGTGGACGCGCCCCATCTGCTCGGCCTGCGTCGAGGCGAGGTAGTCGTTGGTGGTGACGATGTGGACGCCCTTACCCGTGAGCGCGTTGAGATAGCTCGGCAGCGTCGCGACCAGGGTCTTGCCCTCACCGGTCTTCATCTCGGCGACGTTGCCCTGGTGCAGCGCGGCGCCGCCCATGAGCTGCACGTCGAAGTGCCGCTTGCCGAGCGTGCGCTTGCTGGCCTCGCGCACCACCGCGAAGGCCTCGGGGAGGATGTCGTCCAGGGTCTCGCCGTCGGCGAGGCGCTGCCGGAAGGTGTCGGTCTCGGCCCGCAGCTCGGCGTCGGAGAGCTTCTCGAAGTCCTCCTCGATGGCGTTGACCTGGGCGGCGATGCCCTGCAGGCGACGCAGGGTCTTGCCCTCGCCGGCCCGCAGCAGGCGCTCGATGACTGACACGTGGTGCTCCCTCGGTGCGTGGTGGCTCGTGGGCCCGGCGGGGCCGGGCACACCCTGCCCAGACTAGTGCGTCACCTGGGTCGACGCGCTCACCTCGGGCGGCCGGCTCTCGTGGACGACGTCGGGCACGCCGAGCCAGCGCCCCAGGGCGGCCAGCTCGCGCTGCAGCGCGTCCCACGTGTCGGCGTCGCCGACGGCGTGCTCCTCCAGGTGCGTGCTGCGCACCAGCAGCCGCCCGGTGGGCCGGTCCGCCTTGAGGTCGACCCGCGCCGCGAGGCGCTCGCGGTGCAGGAACGGCAGCACGTAGTAGCCGTGCACCCGCAGGTGCGCCGGCACGTAGATCTCCAGCCGGAAGTCGAACCCGAACAGCGCCCGGGTGCGGTCCCGCTGCCACACCAGCGAGTCGAAGGGGCTGAGCAGCGCGCTCGCCTCGACCCGCCGCGGCACCCGGGCGAGGTGGTGCACGTATGCCGTCCGCCGCCACCCCTCGACCTGCGCCGGCTCCAGCACCCCCCGCTCGACCAGGGTCGCGATCGCCGACCGCGCCTGCTCGGGGCGCAGCCGGAAGTAGTCGCGCAGGCACTGCTCCGACCCGACCCCGAGGGCCCGCGCGGAGCGCTCCACCAGCCCCACGAACCGCTCCGGGTCCCGCTCAGGGGTCGTCGGGGCGGTGACGGCGTCCGCCAGCACCTCGCGGGGCAGCACCCGGTCGAGCGCGGCATACCGGCGCTCGAAGCCGGGCGTCCGCCCGGCGCTGGTGACCTGGCCGGCCCAGAAGAGGTGCTCGAGGGCGCTCTTGACCAGGGACCAGTTCCACCCCCAGTCCTCGCGGGAGCGGGGCACGTCGTGGGCGAGCGCCGCCTCGACCTCGCGGCTGGTGAGGGGTCCGCGCGCGGTGACCTCGGCCAGGACGGACGCCACCAGCTCGGGATGGTCGGCCGCGACCCGCCGCATCCCGCCCCAGCCGTCCTCCAGTGCCCGGTGCATCCGGAAGCCCAGCAGCGGCCAGGTCGACGGCGGCACCAGCGAGGCCTCGTGGGCCCAGTACTCCACCATGCGCCGCGGCGCGCGGTCCCGCAGCCGGTCCAGCGACGCGGGGTCGTAGCCGCCGAGCCGGGACCAGAACGGCAGGTAGTGGCTGCGGGTGAGGACGTTGACCGAGTCGATCTGCACCACCTGGACGGTCTGCAGCACCCGGGTCAGGTCCCGGCTGCCCACCTCCGCGGGCCGCGGCCGGGCGAAGCCCTGCGCCGCCAGCGCCATGCGGCGGGCCTGCGGCAGCGTCAGCCGGCGGGTCCCGGTCATTCGGGCAGGTCGAGGATCTTCTCGCGGACCGCGAAGACGACGGCCTCCATCCGCGAGTGCAGCTGGAGCTTCTCGAGGATGTTGCGCACGTGGTTCTTGACGGTGTTCTCGGAGATGAACAGCTCGGTGGCGATGTCCTTGTTGGCCATCCCGCGCGCGACGAGCTTGAGGACCTGCAGCTCGCGCTCGGTCAGGCGCGGGACCGGCATCGCGGGCCGCTCCTCCTCGCGCTTGATCAGCTGCGCGAACTCCTGCAGCAGCTTGGACGCCATCGGCGGGGAGATGAGCGACTGCCCGGCCGCCACCTGACGGATGCCGGCGGCGATCTCCTCCCCCGGCACGTCCTTGAGCAGGTAGCCCGTGGCGCCGGCGCGGACGGCGGCATACAGGTCCTGCTCCTCGTCGGAGATGGTGAGCATGACGACCTTGGCGGAGGGGACGACCTCGCGCAGCCGCGCCGTGGCGTCGGGGCCGGACAGCCGTGGCATCCGCACGTCCATCAGCACGATGTCGGGGACGAGCTCCTCGGACCGGGCGACCGCCTCGGCGCCGTCGCCGGCCTCGCCGACGATCTCGATGTCGGGCTCCTGCCCCAGCACCATCTCCAGGCCGCGGCGGTAGAGCACGTGGTCGTCGGCCACGAGGACCCGGATGCGCTCGGTCGCGGGGACCCGGCGCGGCCCGGCGGGACGCTGCGGGTGGCCGCCGGGGCGAAGGTGGGGGGCCGTCATGGGCAGCATCTAAGCACGCGGACCAGTCGTCGGCAGGCCCTGGGGTGCGCGCGCCGACGATTGGCCGGGAGCGCCAGGGGTGGCCGAGCTCGTTGCTCGACCACCCCTGGGGCACAACGTCGGTCAGGCGGTGCGGCTCTCGAGGTCCGGGACGGCCGGCTCGGTCTGCAGGTGCAGCACGCCGTAGGACCACCCGCGGCGGCGGTAGAGCACGCTCGGGCTGCCGCTCTCGGCGTCCGTGAAGAGGAAGAAGTCGTGCCCGACCATCTCCATCTCGTAGAGCGCCTGCTCGAGGTTCATCGGCGCGGAGCGGTGGTGCTTGACCCGGACCTCGATGGGCGAGTCGGCCACCTCGACCACCTCGGGGCCGTCGTCGACGGGCTCGGGCGCGGGCGTGGCCCGGGGCGCCGCGGCCTCACCGGAGGCGGCGGCCGGGGGCGCGGCCAGCAGCTCGGCGGGCGCGTCGGTATCGGTGGAGGTGGTGATCCTGCGGCGCTTGCCCCGGCGCCGGTCGTTGGCCCTCTTCAACCGGTCGAGCAGCTTGTCCGCGGCGACGTCGAAGGCGGCGTACTTGTCGTCGGCGGCGGCCTCCGCGCGGATCACCGGGCCCTTGATGCGGCAGGTGATCTCGACGGTGGTGGCGCTGCTGCCGGGGCCGCCGTGCTTGCTGACGACGATGTCCAGCCGCGGATCACGGTTGGCCAGGAGCTCGATCTTGCCGAGCTTGTCACTGGCGTGCTCGCGGAACCGGTCGGAGATGGGGACGTGACGGCCGGTGATCTGGATGTCCATGTGGATTGCCTCCTGGAAGGGGTGGACCTGCTCGACGTGCTCAGGCTGGGCAGCCTGCGCGGGTGTCGCACCACCTCCCTCCCACCTGGAGGACCTCGCTCGACTTCGAGCCGTCCGACGACGTTAGCGCAGCCACCCGAGAAATCCCAGGGTGCGCGCCGCACGCTCCCTGACCGGAGCAGGCGCCCGCCGGGATCCGCGGGGGCGCAGCGACTCTCCTCCACGGACCGGGTCACCGGGTGGGGGGAGCGGCGCGGCGCGCGGTGGCCGCCACGACGACGGCGCAGGCCACCTCGAGCCCGCACTCCTGCAGCACGCGGGTCGTCTCCACGAGGGTGGCGCCGGTGGTGAGCAGGTCGTCGACCACCACCACCGGGGTCCCCCCGAGACCTCGGGCCTTGACCCGGTCCCGGTCCCGGGGTCGCATGCTCCCCCGCAGGTTGAGCGCGCGGGCGCGGTCGCCGAGGGTGGCCTGGTCGGCGGGCACGCCGCGGGTCGCGAGCAGGGGGCGGCTCGTGCAGCCGGGCACCTGGCGGCAGGCGGCGGCTGCGAGCGCCTCGAGCGGCCGGTCCCCGCGGCGCCGCCGAGCGGCCGCCGACGTGGGTACCGGGACCACCGTGACCTCCCCCATGCCCGCGAGCTCGCCCAGCGCCCCGATCCGGCCGGACCCCGCCTCCCGTGCCACGCCGGTCCGCAGGCTGCGCACCGCGAGCGCCAGGCCCGGGGCGAGCAGCTCCGCCAGCGCCGGGCGCAGGTCGCGCCGCCCCTCGTCCTTGTAGGCGTGGAGCAGCCGCCGCACCACCCCGTCGTTGACCGCCGTCGCCAGCACCGGGGGCAGCCCCGGCGGCCGCGGGTCGGGCGACACCAGCCGCGGGCCCGCGGGATAGCACCAGCCCCAGGCGCCCTCGCGGCAGGGCGGGCAGACGCTCCCGCCGGGGCGTCCGCAGGCGCCGCACATCACGGGCAGCGCGAGGTCGACCAGGGCGCTGCCCAACCCACCCAGCACGACCCCTCCCGACCCAGCCGCCACGTCCCCTCCGACCCCTCCGAGCCCGTGCCCGTATGCCGCCCGCACCCTCCCACGGCGCGGGCGGGGTCGGGGCGCCCGCGGCACCGGCCTGTGGACGGCGGCGCGACGACGTGCGGCTCGTCCACAGGCCCCGGGGCGCCGGAACGGATCGAGGAGCGCCCTGCGGGGTCGGCGCCGACGGTCGGCCTCAGTGCCCGGGCACGACGAAGTCGCTGGTGGCGACCAGCGGCACGAACTGGTTGCCGGCACGGACCAGCGCCACGCCTCGGCGGGTGGTGACGACGATGTTGCGGGTCCCGGCATACGTGGTGATGCCGGTCGCGCCCGGCACCGGTCCGAGGGTCTGGCTCGGTCCGCTGATGGGGGCGACGACGACCCGGTGGTCCGCGGCCGGGTCGCTGCGGCCGACGACGCCGAGGGTCTCGGTATCGAGCCAGGCTGCGTCGACGACCTCGGTCAGGCCGCCCGCGACCGCGATCGGGGCGGCCAGCCCGACCGGGTGACCGTCCTTGCGCAGGACCCCGGCGACGCCGACCGAGGTGCGGCCGTCCTTCGCCCCCTGGGAGACGACCAGGACCCGCTGCCCGTCGGGCGAGGGGCGCAGCGCCACCACGGTGCGGTCGGCGAGCCAGGGCACGTTGATGGCAGCGGGCGGTCGCCCGGACAGGTCCGCCGTCGGTTGGACCAGGACCCGGGTCCCTCCGGCGGTGCGGCCGGACAGCCACAGGTGGCCCGAGCCGTCGTAGGCGGGCCGGGTCAGGTCGGTGCCCACGTCGGGCACCTCGACCAGCCGGCCGTCGCGCCACCGCGCCAGGGCGCTGCGGTCCCCGTCGATCCCCGCGACCTCGTGGCCGTCGGGGGACACCGCGAGCCGGAACCACCGGGCGCCGACCTGGGGCAGCGGCGGGCCGGCGACGTCACGCTGCGGCAGTCGCTCCTGCCGGACCTCGGGGTCGGCCAGCCGGGCCGGGTCGGCGCGCTCCAGCCCTGCCCGGCTGCGCAGCAGCACCGGCCCGGACGGCTGGGTCGGCGGGTGCAGGCTGACGTCGGCGGCGGTCAACGGCCGGTCCGGCAGCCCCGGGACCGTGAGGCGCGAGCCGTCGGCCTCGAGCTGGACGGCGTCGACCCCGGTCAGCGCCGTCAGGGTCGTCGTGAGCTGCTGCCACATCAGCCGGCGGTTGCGGTCGTCGGCGTTGATGGCGCGCCCGCTCAGGGCGACGTGCGCCACCTGCGACTCCACGGAGACCGCACCCATGGACAGGTCGGTGTACTCCGGGATGCCGGTCACGACCGCACCCTGCAGGTAGCTCGGGGGCGGGGACAGCTGCGCCCGGGTCAGCCGGGTGATGAGGCCGGGCCCCTGCAGGAACCAGCGCCGGTCCGTGACGGCCACGTCGTCCTGCGGGGCGGCATACGTGAGGGCGAAGCTGGAGTAGCGGCCGAAGTCCGCGCGGCTGATCCAGGCCGCGGTGAGGCGGTCCAGCCCCCCGTCGATGCGCCACTGGTCGTCGACGCGCGCCAGCGTGAGGGTGGCGGTGCGGACCTGCCCGGGGGGCAGCTCGACGTAGTGCCCCTCCTTGTCCAGCTCCGCCGAGGCGGTCCCCGTGACGGTGACGGTGCCGGGGCGCACGACCGCCACCCGCAGCGCCTGCGGGTTCTCGTAGATCCAGGCCGACCCGTCCGGGTGCCACTGGGCGGAGGCGCTGGCGGTGAGGTACTCCCGGGCCACGCCGCTGTCGTCGTCGGCGCCGACCCCGGCCCGCAGGAAGTCCAGGACCAGCGCGTCGGCGTCCGACCCGGGGACCGGGCCCCGCGGGATGATCCGGACCCCCTCGGGCTGGGCCCGGCCGACGACCTGGCCCTGCTCCACGGGGGTGGACCCGGGCAGGCCGTGGCACGCCCCGAGCAGCACCGCGACCAGGCCGGCCAGCGCGGCCGCCCCGGCACCGCGCAACGCAGGACCCGCCCCCCGACCGCGCGCGGGACCCTCGGCCCTGCCTCGCGCGTGCCGCGTCATGGCTGGTTGACCCCGCTCTCGTCCTTGTGCGGCGGCTGCGCCCGCAGCTCCTCCGGCACCATCGCCAACGTCCCGGCGCCGAGCGAGGTGCCCGGCACCGGGTCGAGCACGTCGGCCTCGGAGGGGTGCCGCTGCACCGGCGGGTTGACCCGCATCCCCGGCGGCTGCATGGCCAGCGGGGACTCCGTGAAGTCGGTCCCGAAGACGATCGGCACCGTGAGGCGGAAGCACGAGCCGAGCCCGGGCTGGCCCCAGGCCTCGAGCCAGCCGTGGTGCAGGTGGGCGTCCTCCAGGGAGATCGACAACCCCAGCCCGGTGCCCCCCGTGGTGCGCGCCCGCGCCGGGTCGGCCCGCCAGAAGCGGGTGAACACCATCGACGCCTCGCCCGGCCGCAGCCCCACGCCGTTGTCGCGCACCGCGACCGCGGCGGCATCGGCGTTGCGGGCGATGTCCACGACGATCGGCCGGCCCTCGCCGTGCTCGATCGCGTTGACCACGAGGTTGCGCAGGATCCGGGTGAGTCGGCGCCGGTCGGCCCCGACGACGACCGCGTGCCCCGGGCCCCGCACCGTGACCTCGCTGCCGCGGCGGTCGGCGAGCGCCGCCGCGTCGTCGACGACGCCCTCGGCCAGCTCCACCAGGTCCACCGGCACGGCCTCCAGGCTCGCCGCCCCCGCGTCGATGCGGCTGATCTCGAGCAGGTCGGTCAGGAGATTCTCGAACCTCTCGAGCTGCCCGGTCAGCAGCTCCGCGCTGCGGGCGGCGGCCGGGGAGGCGAAGCCGTCGCGGGCGTCATACAGCACGTCGGCGGCCATGCGGACGGTGGTGAGCGGGGTCCGCAGCTCGTGGGACACGTCGGAGACGAACTGCTGCTGCACCTTGGACAGCCCCTCGAGCTGCACGATCTGGGTCTGCAGGCTGGAGGCCATCCGGTTGAAGGACCGCCCGAGGACCGCGATGTCGTCGGTGCCGCGCACGCTCATCCGCTGGTCCAGCCGGCCCGAGGCGAGCCGCTCGGCGACCTGGGCGGCACGCCGCACCGGCTCCACGACCAGCCGGGTCACCACGAAGGCGACACCGCCGATGAGGACCACGAGCAGCACCCCGGCCAGCAGCAGGTTGCGGGTGACGATGTCCAGCGCCTTGGCCTCGGCGCGCATCGGGTAGGCGTAGTAGAGGTCGTAGTCGCCGACGCCCGGCGGCAGCTTGACCTGGGCGCCGACGAGCACGGTGGGCAGCTCCCCGCCGTCCCGGCGCAGCGTCACGACCTGCAGCTGCTGGTGCTTGGCGTCGGCCTTGACCTGCTCGCGCAGCCCCGACGGCACCTCCCCCAGCGCGAGGTCGCCGGACGCCACCGTCGGCAGCGGGGCGCGGGTGTTGCCGACCGTCGGGGTGAGCAGCACGTCGCGGGAGCGGTCCGGGGCCATGTCCTGCTGCACCACGTCCGAGGCCATGACCCGCAGGTTGGTGTCGTCGGTCTTGTCGGCGTGGTCGAACCTCGTCTGCGCCGCGCTGACCCGCACCGCCGCGTCGTTGGCGGCGGTCGAGAGCTTCTCGTCGGTGAGGCCGTCGGCGACCCGGCCGTGCAGGTAGGACCCGACGATGAGCATCATCGCCGTCGACAGCAGCATCGTGCTGGTGACGGTGCGCAGCATGAGCGAGCGCCGCCACAGCTCGACGACCCGGGTGACCGAGCTGCGCAGCCAGGGCCACGACCGGGCCAGCACCCGGCCCCCGAGACGAGCGGTCCGACCTCGCAGGGCGACGAGGTCGGACTTGAGGGTGCGGGCCATCGGCTAGGCCGAGCCGCCGGCCTTGTAGCCCACGCCGCGCACGGTCACCACGATCTCCGGGTGCTCCGGGTCGTGCTCGATCTTGGAGCGCAGGCGCTGGACGTGGACGTTGACCAGGCGCGTGTCCCCGGCGTGGCGGTAGCCCCACACCTGCTCCAGCAGCACCTCGCGGGTGAAGACCTGCCAGGGCTTGCGGGCGAGCGCCACGAGCAGGTCGAACTCCAGCGGCGTCAGCGACAGCGACTGCTCGCCCCGCTTGACCGAGTGACCCGCGACGTCGATGGACAGGTCACCGATCGTCAGGTGCTCCTGCTCCACCTCGTCGCCGCGGCGCAGCCGCACCCGCATGCGGGCGATCAGCTCGGCCGGCTTGAAGGGCTTGACGATGTAGTCGTCGGCCCCGGACTCCAGCCCCACCACGACGTCGGTGGTGTCGGTGCGGGCCGACAGCATGACGATCGGGACGCCGGACTCCGCGCGCAGCCGCCGGCACACCTCGACCCCGTCGACCCCAGGCAGCATGACGTCGAGCAGCACCAGGTCCGGCTTGATCTCCCGGAAGGCCGGCAGCGCGGCGGTCCCGGTGGCCACGTGCGTCACGTCGAAGCCCTCGTTGGTCAGCACGATGCCGAGCATCTCGGCGAGCGCGAGGTCGTCGTCGACCACCAGGATCCGGTGCTTCACGGGGGTGCTCCTCACTGCGGGACGTCCTGCGTCATCTTCACACAACGAAGCCCGCGGTAACGGAAGGGTCACGGCCGGGCGGCGTGTCCGGCTCGCGGCTCGCCTGCGCCTCTCCTGCCCCGGGCGGCGCGGCGCGCCACGGCCGTATGCCGCAGCCAGGGCCCGCCGCCTCCCGGTGGGGAGGCGGCGGGCCCTGCGGCATACGGCTCGGGGACCGGTCCGGACGCGGCGCCGGACGGGCCGGGCTCTCAGTAGCGGTAGTGGTCGGACTTGTAGGGGCCGGCAACGTCGACGCCGAGGTACTCCGCCTGGCCCTTGGTGAGCTCGGTCAGGCGCACGCCGAGGGCGTCGAGGTGCAGCCGGGCCACCTTCTCGTCGAGGTGCTTGGGCAGCACGAAGACGCTCTTGGAGTACTCCCCCGGCTTGGTGAAGAGCTCGATCTGGGCGATCGTCTGGTTGGCGAAGGAGTTGGACATCACGAAGGACGGGTGGCCCGTCGCGTTGCCCAGGTTGAGCAGCCGCCCCTCGGACAGCACGATGATCGACCGGCCCGCCGGCTGGCCGTCCTCGCCGGCCTCGGCGAAGGTCCACTCGTGCACCTGCGGCTTGATCTCGGTCTTGGTGACGCCGGGGACCTTGGCCAGCCCGGCCATGTCGATCTCGTTGTCGAAGTGGCCGATGTTGCCGACGATCGCCTTGTCCTTCATCGCGACCATGTGCTCGGTGCGGATCACGTCGAAGCAGCCGGTGGTGGTGATGAAGATGTCGGCCTCGCGGACGACGTCCTCGAGGGTGGCCACCTGGTAGCCCTCCATCGCGGCCTGCAGCGCGCAGATCGGATCGACCTCGGTGACGATGACGCGGGCGCCCTGGCCGCGCAGCGAGTCCGCGCAGCCCTTGCCGACGTCGCCGTAGCCGCAGACGACCGCGACCTTGCCGCCGATGAGCGTGTCGGTGGCGCGGTTGATCCCGTCGATGAGCGAGTGGCGGCAGCCGTACTTGTTGTCGAACTTGCTCTTGGTGACCGAGTCGTTGACGTTGATCGCCGGGAAGAGCAGCTCGCCGGCCCGCGCGAGCTCGTAGAGCCGGTGGACGCCGGTCGTGGTCTCCTCGGTGACGCCCTGGATCTGCTCGGCCACCCGGGTCCACTTCTGCGGGTCCTCGGCCATGGTGCGGCGCACCAGCGCCTTGAAGACGCCGAGCTCCTCCGAGTCGTCCTCGGTGGTGGGCGGCACCTGGCCGGCCTGCTCCCACTCGCGGCCCTTGTGGACCAGCATGGTCGCGTCGCCGCCGTCGTCGAGGATCATGTTGGCCTGCTCGTCCCCCGGCCAGGTCAGGATCTGGTTGGTGCAGTCCCAGTACTCCTCCAGCGTCTCGCCCTTCCAGGCGAAGACGGGGACGCCCTGGGGGTCCTCGGGGGTGCCCTGGCCGACGACGACCGCGGCGGCCGCCTCGTCCTGGGTCGAGTAGATGTTGCAGCTGGCCCAGCGCACCTCGGCGCCGAGCGCGGTGAGGGTCTCGATGAGGACGGCGGTCTGCACGGTCATGTGCAGCGACCCGGCGATGCGGGCGCCCTTGAGGGGCTGTGCCTCGGCGTACTCCTCGCGCAGGGACATCAGACCCGGCATCTCGTGCTCGGCGAGCCGGATCTGGTGGCGGCCGGCCTCGGCCAGGGAGAGGTCGCGGACCTTGTGGTCGATGGTCACGGTGTCGTGCCTTTCGGTGTCGTATGGCGAAGAAGCCCGCCCGCCAGTCTAGGTGACCGGCAGCGACCTGCCCCTCGGGGCGGGCCCCGGGGGGACGTGCCCTCAGGGGCGGTCGGCCGCCCGGAGGTTGGCGACGTGGGGGTTGGTGGAGGGGTC